>DASYRH010000042.1:0-18045 GCA_036004585.1 Nitrososphaera sp.
TGGATGGACAAGGGCAAATATTGGCATGTGCTGTTGAGCCTTGACGCCAGGGACAAGGATGTCAAGCTGCACGTGGTAAAGGATGTGAACCTGCCATTTAGAGATGGGCGCAGGAATGTGGCGATAACAACAAGAGAACGAATAGAGTCGCCCGAGAGGCGAGCGCGTCGCTACCAGTATATCGTAAAGATACCCCAGTGGCTCGTGATGAACACCGAGCGCAAGAGGTTTTTGGATCATCAACAAGTTGCCGATGAGGAGCTGAGTGCGCTCATCTCAGACTTGAATCGAAAAATAGTGGACGCGTCAAACGATGTAGCCAATTGGGAGCGGCTGCGAATCCGGTATCATATGAAGATAATGAATCTCGGGCTATACCTGAACAAAAGCCTGCCCCTTCGCATAGTATACGGACAGGTAATTCGAAACTTTCCCGGAGCAAAAAAGCGCGGTCTAGACGAAACGAACTCAAACCTTGCAAATGTAAGCGATGATCAGCTCATCACGTCGGTGGTAGAGCTGGCCGCTGCGAAAGGCATTCCTGGAAACAGGATCGAGATGCTCGAGCTTTTGATATTATTTTTGAAAAATGCGTACACGAAACTCGGCCTTGGCGAGGGTGCGAGCGAGTACCACAGCTTCCACCACTCACTCGAAGTTACTTACATGGCACTTCATATGCTTCCAAGGGAGATTGACGACTTTAACTTTGGGCCCAAGGATGTTGAAATAACTCTTGTAGCGGGACTGCTGCACGACTACGACCCCGGTCAGGCGACGAATTCTTCTGACAAAAGCATGCAGAGAGGCCCCAGCGTAGTGCGAACCATCGACGAAGTCGAAAGGTCTAGGATAATTGACGCCTATTTTACCATGAGCAGGGACGAGTTCGCAAACTATTTTCGAGAATACAAGTCCGCGTTTTCTCCGGCGACAGAATTTGCCACGACCCATCCAGAGTACGTGAAAGTTGAATGGAGCCCGATAGACTCGGCAATGGTTGAAGCACTGATCTGGAGAACAGATTTTCCGTTCCCGAAACAAAAACTGGCCCAAGATATGTTTGCAAAACTATTGGCGCAGTTGACCAGCAGGGGTATGGATGCCGACAAGGTCTCGCTCATGGCAGAGACACTCTGGCTAGCGGATCTTGCCGTGACGTATATGGGATCGGGTCCTGTAAGGGCTTGGGAGAGAGTCACGAACCTGTATGACGAGCTCAACCTGCCCAAGCTAGAAGCCGTGCCGAGGACAGACGCGTTTTTTGGAGATTTTGCAGATAACCCGCTTTTCAACCGACTAATAGGTACGAAATACTTCCCATTTATTTTCCGCCATAGGTGGAGGCTGATATATGACTTTTTTCACGAGGGCAATCCTTCTACGGAGTTGAACAGGACCATTGCTACAGCTCGCAAGATCTATTCTGCGGTGAACTTGGAGATAGGGATGAGGAGAGGCGAGATGCTCAGAACAATGGCTGTAGAAAACTGGGCAGAATACTTTATCGGCATTGGCCGGGATCAGAACGAGGTGTTCAAGGCAAAGTCAAAGTTTGCCGAACTGGATCCTCAGAATGCTTCAGCATTTTGGGGAGACACTGAACGATTGCTTCCTTCGATAACCGACAGGACGATTGACAACTTTTTCCTGGTGTTGCCTGAACGTTCTGCGCTTGCTTCAGCAGAAGGTTGGGCTTCATTTCGCACTATGCTTTCCGCCTTGGGAAAAAAACTAGTGCGTGGAGGGACCGTCAGGATCCTTACTGATATGGAAACAGGCAATTCCGCATTCAACGAACTAATCCAAATTGCTGAGCAGACCAACTTTGAGCGCACTTCGAAAAACAGATTATATTTTCCGGATAGTTGGCGCGACCCGGAATTCAAAGCAGGGAGCAAACCGCAGGTAATTGCGCTTGCTCTCAAGTAATGGAATGCCTTAAATTGGCGCTGTAAAAGTTGAAATCTGCGCGGGCTCGTAGCTCAGCATGGACAGAGCGAACGCCTCCTAAGCGTTAGGTCGGGGGTTCGAATCCCCCCGGGCCCGCTACTTTTTAGTAGACGGCGCTTTTAGCCCTACAAAATTATCCATCTCGCTCCTTGGAAGAAGGGTTAGGCTGATACTGTGGGTCATACCTTTCGTTATCACTAATTATACTGTGTAAACTAATGTACTGTACATGATAGTATGGAAAATCTATCGAGCTATTCCTTAGGTACTTAAATAATTGCACTCTTTTAAATGAACATGCAAATATTCCTTTTATGCAGGACTGCTCTCTCTTTCACCAAGAAGCAGAGAACAAGTATTCTTGTCACAACGCTACTTGTCACATCTCTTTTTGCATTTGCGATCCCAGCAAAGCCGATTCAAGTGCAGGCAGAAAGCCCCACTACAATTATCCCGTACCTTGCCACAGGCTACAAGTACAAAATAGTGGCTTTTGATGCAGAACCTGGCTTCGAGCAGGCAGGCTATGACGACTCTGAGTTTTCGCTAGGGGACGCCGGCTTTGGTACGCAAAGTGGCACTTGTTCGCTCAACAATCCCGTTGACGCGAAAACCCCGTGGCCATTGAACACGGACATACTACTAAGGAG
This sequence comes from Nitrososphaera sp., assembly GCA_036004585.1. GTDB lineage: Archaea > Thermoproteota > Nitrososphaeria > Nitrososphaerales > Nitrososphaeraceae > Nitrososphaera. Next base: position 2,604 of record DASYRH010000042.1, read on the forward strand.
AACATTCAACCTTCCTGCTGGAGCTAGCGACCTGCAGGTTGCCGTTGCTATCGATAACGATATCCAGGTATTTATCAATGGCAAGGATATTTCCGGCGGGCTCGTCCAACACGAAGACTGTCCAAGCCGTGGCAGCTTCGTGTTCTCAGCTCCACAGTCCATTGTCAATGAAGGCGAAAATCTACTATCTGTCCGTGCCAGGGACCGCGGTGTACTCAGTTACGTGGATGTTGAGGTCAGCGCCGTGACGGGCGGAGATGGTCCACAATATGACCTTCAGCTCTTCGAGGGCAGCTCTCCTTCAGATGGCGTCATTGGATTGAATGACGTTGTGGGAGCAGTCGCAAGTGTCGAAAATGACGCCGATGTCACACAAATAACATTCAGGTGGATCCGTCCTAGTGCAGAAATAGCACGGGAAGTCACAGTTCCGATAGCTATACCGGAAGATCTCTTTGCTCCTGACGAGCCGGGCGACTGGATTGTAGAGGCAGACTTTGGAAATGGTCAGGTGTTGCAAAAGACACTCAGCATATCATTCTTTGTACTTCCAGAGTCCCCAATTGGAGCGATCGCTATGGTAGCAGCATCTATGGCGTCGCTGGGTGCTTTCCTTTACTTCAGAATGGCAAGGAAACACGGAACAGACATCTAGTGGTCACGTTTCGAGAAAAGTTAACTATTTCTCACGCCAAGAAGTGAGGAAAAGAGTCAGGTCCCGCCCCAATATTGTCCCGTTTCCCCCGGGCCCGCTGTGATTTCAGTGCTTCTACCCGGCTTCTTCGGACTCGGCCCTGATGCAGTTCATCACTGTTCCAAGGATCCCTGCACTTTTCCTGCAACCGTATGGGCTTGGACTGTCTCTCATCGAGGCAGCTTAATCATGTTCCTGTCATTTCCTCTCAAAGCGAATTCATCTTTACGCACTAGATTGAGTGTCTAAAGTGCGATCCGCGCTTGAGTGCAGTGACTGTCAGCATTACCATTCCAATAGCTGCTGCCATTATCATCAGGCTCATAGGAAACTCTGGAACGACATTTGTGCCAGCCACCTCCACCCTATGTATGCTGTGCATATAGTTGATCTCAAATGTTGTTTCAGTCTCAGTATCTGATTTCAGCAGCACATTTTCTTTAGCAACAACATTCTGATCAATTAGCACAGTCATTTGGCCGCTTAGCAATTCCTTTGGAATCGTTATTTCTGTTACCCCCGTAGTTCCGTCATTGCCTTCAACAAAGAATGCTACTTTCTTTTCCTGCTGCTTGAATTCAAAATTCTCTACAGCAGAATTGCTTGCAATCCAAACGGTAAAGTTCTGACCCTCTGCATTGACAGGTTGTTCCACGGGTTCAGCCACAGCAAACTGGATTGAAGATTGCAACGCAGCTGATGTTATTGTATTTACGATTCCCAAAGCGTCGCCTTCAAGTTCAACCTTTGCTTCGACTATATATGTTCCCTTTGCAGCAGAATCCAGCAATTTCAGAGTCGTTTCGTAGCTTCCATCCGCAGTCACGTTCGCATCATCTCGCGCGACAACGTTTCCACTTCCGTCGGTGATTTCGACTTTGACCAGATCCAACGCATCTACTCTTTCAACCAACTCCAACCAGACCGAACCAGTTACTGTTATACTGTCTCCTGGAGCGTATAGGCGATGTTCGATATAGACGGTGACAGGCACCGTGATTTCAGCTGTAGCTTTTGGATATGACAGTACATACTCATTTTTGATCTCTGAATCCATTGAAGTTTTATCGCCACCTTCGGTATCGTACTGTGCGTATGCAGGCATAGTTATCAAGAAATACGGACCTGAAACCAAGATAACAATGAGGGCTGCCCAGCCCGTGACCGCCTTTCTATCTTCCATTGCTATTTTCTCGTTCCGGGGTTATTAAAGAGGGTAGAAAGTGTATTATAGAAAATGATGATAGAGGCTTCTCGGTTAGCGATTTGCCTTGAAGAAAAAAGTTTGTTCTAGAGAATTCATGAGAACAGGACATCTGGCATTGTAGCGGTTCGGATTCGGGGCAGATTAGTTCCGATCTCCCGTCCATATTCGACATAAAGTCGTGTCCTCTATCCAGGGCTGGCTACAGGAATAACGCCGAACTGTGTAAACTTCAATGTGGAGAACCACCGCATTAAGGTTGAAACAAGATGCTAGTTTTCCTCTGTTTCCTTGAACTCGCATAAATCCCAGTATGAACAATTCTTGCATGCCTTGAAGCTAGGGGTTGCATCAAACTTTTCGTCAAGGATCGCGTTGACCTTCTGCTCTATGTCCTCCTTCACCTTCGCGACCTGCGCGCTAGCGACATCATAAGAAACGATCTTGTCGTGTTTTACATAAAAGAGCGAAGCCTTCCTTGGCAGCTGCTCAAAGACCTTTTCCACTCCCAACGCATAAATGTTCATCTGCGGATCCTCTCTCAACGACCGGCTGTTCTCCTTCGCGTAGCCCGTCTTGAAATCAACGATTTCTAGCTCTTGATTGGGCGTCTGTTCGATCCTATCTATCGACCCGATGAAAGGCACTCCGGCGATCTCTACTTGAAACTTTTGTTCCACAGCAACCGGCTTGTTCTGGTTCTGCGAATGCCAGCGCAAATAAGTCTTCAGCATTTCTTTAGCCTCCCCTTTCTTCTGCCTCTCTTCGGTCTCCGACTGAAACGCGTTAGAACTCCATTCCTTCGCAAGAAGCTCGAAAGCCAGTTCTTCGGTAGGCTTGGTTCCTTCCTTTTCCAAATTCGTCAGACGTTCGGCGACTGCGTGTACTGCAGTTCCTACATCAAAATACGTCCTCGCAGGTTCGGGGACGTGTAGAATGTTAGAGAGCTTGAACTTCAAAGGGCACTCTATGTACGTCTTTATGCTTGTCGCGCTGAGGTGAAGGTCTTCTTTTTGGAACAGTGACACTTTTTTTCCGACAAGCTCGGACTTGAGATTTTCGTCAGCGTTGTCAACATCCAGAACGTCATGGTGATCAAAACCTTCTGTAGTTCCCTGATTCTCAAAGTGTTTGACCATTGCCAAATCTATTATTCGCTGGATGGCAGACTTTAGGTTCATCTGGTTTATCGAGCGCACGGCTTTCTCTTGCAAATCAGCCTTGATCTTTTCTATCCTTTCCTCTACTGCGAGGCCAGATTCGGAATCCGAGCCGCTGATGGTAACGTAACGGACATTCGGGTTAGCGGTAAAGTCAATTTCTTCCAGGAATCTGGAAGGCTTGGTCTCCCTTGCATTCTGCCCGTACCTTTTCGCATACGTGATGAACAAATTGTTTTGGGCCCTTGTCATTGCGACGTATAGGAGACGGCGCTCCTCCTGAAGGTAGAGTTCCCTTTCATCCTCATTCCTCTTGATCCCTTTTGAAAGATCGTTTGGGACATAGAATTCCTTCCCCTGGAATCTCAGGGGCAGCTTGTTCGTGGCTACGTCGACCACAAAGACCACAGCAAATTCTTTTCCTTTGCTCTGATGTATGGTCGTTACTTGTACGGCGTCCTCTGCTTCGTAACCCTCTGTCAGTTCCAAATCGAACTGGCCCATCAAATTTAGGTATTTGATAAAGTCGTCCAGTGCACCGTTCGGGTTCAGCGATTCGTATTCAATGGCGATGCGGTAAATCTCCTTTAACAGGAGCTGGTTCCTTCTACTCTGTGGCTCGTCGTCTTGGATCCATCTCCGGTAGAGATCAGACATGGACATCATCACCTTATAGACGAACTCACTAACGGTAGTGGAGTTTTCAAGCGCGGCGATCTTTTCTATCTGCTCTGCAAGCTCCTTTGCCTCATCCTTCTGCGTCACTTCAGGGATGTCGCAATCCTTCAGTGTCTCAAACACATAATCCATGTCGGTCGGATCTTCCCTCGCCTTCCTCTTCGCTGCGTGGTTAATTCTTGCGATGTTTTGTTCGGTGATGCCGTGGCTCTTCATCAGCCTTGTTATCTCCCTGCCGGCCGTAGTCAGATTGCTGGCGATCTGTAGGTATGCCATCACGTCCCTGACGACAGGTGAAGAAAAGATGTTGGCCTCGCCGATGTATACGGTGGGTATACCATAAGCCTTCAATGCTTTCGCGTATTTTTTCCCTTCCATCTTCCTTCTTGACAGAATCACGAAATCCCTGTGCGTCAAAAGTGCTTCACTGCGGTCCCTCCTTTTTACGGGCTGGCCCACCATCTGTCTGATCTTGTTGACTACAAACTCGACTTCGCCCGATTCGCTGCTGCAGGCTACGACCTCTGGCCTGTCACCAACTTCGTTCTCGGTTTCTAAATTTTTTTTCTCCCGTTCCTCGACATTTGCCAGCAGGCCGGTAGCCACCCTTACAATGTTCTCGGTGCTCCTGTAATTCTGATTCAAAGTCACGACAGTTGTATTTGGGAAATGTGTCTGGAAGTCTTTGAAGTTGGTGAGATAAGCTCCTTGGAACCTATAGATTAGCTGGTCGTCGTCTCCTACTACAGTCACCTCTCCAGACTTGGCGATCAGCTTGACAAGCTCTAGCTGCGCATAGTTGTTATCCTGAAATTCATCGACAAGAATATGTTTGTATCTTCTGTGATATTTTGCAAGAACGTTCGGCTTTCTCTTGAACAGATCTATTGCAAGAAGAACCATGTCATCAAAGTCGATAACTGCCTTGCCCCTCTGGAACTCTTGATATTTCTTATAAACCCTGCACAAATCTGAAAGCTTTTGCATAAAGTCCTTGGTTTCGTCGTCCAGGTCCTCCTTGAGCTTTGATTCAAGATACTTTTCCAGTTCCTCCGGGAATACAAGCTCGTCCTTGAAGGTACTTATTCCCTCGATTATCGACTGGATGAGATCGACTGCGTTGTTGCCGATCTCCAAATGCTGCAGTCTAAAGTTGTCGATGTTCTTGAGGCCCCAGACCAAGGCTGCAGATTTGGTGATAACGCCTGCTGACACGCCTACTCCAGAGTCAAGGACGTTATCTTCCAGGACCTCTTTTGCGAACGAGTGAAAGGTGCTGACATCCATTTCAGAGACGTCAATGACCTTCTCGAGTCGCTGCTTCATCTCCTCGGCAGCCTTTTCAGAGAATGTCAGACAGAGGATTTCAGCGGGTTTGATTCCCCGCCTGGTCAGGTGGATAACTCGTTCTATAATAACGCGTGTCTTGCCGCTGCCAGGTCCCGCCACCACGAGCAACGGGCCGCCTTGATGTTCAACCGCGTTCCGTTGTTCGGCGTTCAGGCTGGCAGGCATGATGAAAATGTAGAATCTATCTATTTATAGAAAGCTATTCAGCCAGAGGTTTGGACTATCATTGACCTGCTGATCCAGCCATTTGTTGATAGAGTTTGAAGGTGAAGGACGGACCAAGTGGTAGGACATGCCCAGCGAAAGTTCTTACATTAGATCATCGCCAACTGGCGAATTAGCAATTTGCTCGAAGGAAATGTAACCGGAATAGCAGCGCCGGGGCTACACAGTATCATCATGTATAGCACCCAGAGAACATTACAGCCTATCCGCTATATCCTATTAGCTTTTTAACGCTTGGAGCAAATCGAGAGCAGTATCTCTAACACCAGGTCACACAATGAAAATCCAACTAAATTCAGGCATCGAGGAGAAAATGACCGTCTATTGATTCGCGGGAGTATGCAGTACATAATTGGCTAGCAAATTACTGATTACGCTGACTGTTCCTGTTCTACTGGGAGCTCTTCTCGTGATCAGTCCATCGGGCTTTGAAGATCTTCGACGTGAGCTATCTTCGTATCTTGATCTTGTAATTGGCGCTAACAACATAGATTGCACTGTCATTCCAATGAGCGAGCTCCGCGGCGTCGTATTCATCGACAATGTCCTGTCAATCAAAGAAAGAGGAGGTACATTCCAGCCCCCTTCAGACTATGTAAGCGAAAGCATGCGACATATCAAGATGAACAACATGAATCTAGTCCGAGTGCCGATACACTGGGAATCCTATGTAAATAATTCACAAGCGTTCATGAACGAACTGGAAATCGTGACTCGCGCCGCGCAGGCCAATGGCATTTGCGTGATATTTGATAACCAGCACTGGTACACTACAAGTTACTGGGGCATCAAGAAACTTGGAGACGTCGACGGCAGGGGCTTCCCATCATTTGTGGTGAAGGACTTTGCATTTGTTCCATCAGACGACGACTATAAGTCAACGGCTGCGCCTTTCTGGGCTGCATTTCTGCGAAATGAAATATCCGTAGATGGGGAAAAGGTGTGGGATCTACAGCTGAAATTCTTTGAAAAGGTCATCGCCAAGGTGGATAAATACGACAACGTAGTCGGATATGAAATCCTCAATGAGCCACACCTGTTTAACGCATCACAGTATGAAGAGCTGGGAAACTACCACACCTATATGGCAAAGGGAATCAGAGAGGTTAGTGACAAGAGAATAATTTTTGACAGGGAAACTGCTAATGGGTTTGAGAGAGTTCCATCTCTAGAATACAAGATCGTCCCCCGAAATGTTTCGGGCTTGGTCTATTCGCCGCACCTGTACACTGCACCATTTCAGCATAGCCAGGGCGAGGTACAGATTTCCAACTTTAAGAAATGGTCTGACCAGTGGGGGGTAGAAGTCTATGTAGGTGAATGGAGTGCCCGCACGCAGGAGGAAAGCGACGAGTATCTGAGTTCGTTTAGAGAAAATAGCTTTGGATGGACATATCATTCTTGGAGACCGTTTGAGAGCCGCGGTTTGGGCGTATCCCTTTACGACACCTCGTGGACCCAACCAACGGAAGGCTTGCGGCAGCTTGCAGACTCTGTCGATAGGATCTACATTATTCCGGTGGAAACAAGCTCAGTCGCATCGGCAAGTGCACGGTAATATCTAGCGAAAAGACCGGGGCTGCATCTGCTGACTGAAGCCTTGCTTGACAACCGAGTTTCACCTGAAGATGAAATGCTAGACACCGGCAAGTTTTGTCCGGCCGTAAAGTCGTGCATGGTGCAAATCACTTACCTCGCCCTTTCTGTGTTTTCTCCTATCGATGACATAACCGCTTGTCGAGTGGTAGATTATCACCATGTCTTTTGGATAAAAGGAAATCATCTCGTGGTTCTCAAAGTCAGTTTCCATGTGCCTGAGATGAATCCTCTCCCAGGAGAACAATTCCTCTACCTTGCCCTTGAAATGAAATTCGCTCCCGCACGGGCACTTTACGTCACGCCAGTTTCCCCCGATGTTTCGCAGCCAGGGGGTGTCCTTCTTTGGCAATTGAAGTATTACTTGGGTTCCATGCTATATTTTACTCTACCCACCCGTCATCCGAGTAAACTTGTTCTTCCTGTTCACAGCCTTGATGTAGTCAAGGTTGGCAAGGGCGACCTCCGCGGACTCTCTCACTTCCTCGCTCTCGTCTTTCAGGGCGTACTCTAGAGTCTTTCTTGCTTCTTCGGATCCAATCACCCCTAATGCGACTGCTGCTTCGTGTCGAACAAAAAAGCTCGGGTCTTTCTCGACAGCGTCAGCCAGCGCCTTAATCCCACTGGTAAAGCCAAGCTGTCCAAGGGAAAAAGCGGCCTCATGCCTGACGAGCGCGTTATTGTCTAGCTTCAGTACGTCGCCAATTGGCATTACGGCGTTTTCCGCGGCCATTTCTGCAAGAATGCACACAGCACGAGTTCGAACTATGCCATCATTATGGGTTAGCAGATTCTTGAAATACTGTTCGTTGTGGGATTCAAATTGCTTCTCCATTTCTTCGAACAGTTTCGTTCTATCGAGTTGCAACGAGCTTGTCATACGTAGGATATTCCACTGGATGGGCTTTTTTTGCCTTTCTTCATAACGTCGCTGAGCAAGTGAGAATATTGCGAACCGTTATTATACCGCTGGAAATTATCTGTCGGACATGCGCGTAAGGTACTGGAGACTCGGAATCACAGAGTTTCTTGGTGCAAATTATCCTACCGAAAAGGCAAATCACTGGGAGATAAAGTGCATGCAAGGTGAGTACGAACATTTCGGAGTCTTTTGGTACAGGTACGGCACGCCATTTGACAAAGAACCGGTTCACGGAATCTGCTTCTACCATAATGACATTTCCAAAAAGACCGTAGAGGAACTTACATCTTTTCTGCAGGGAAAGTTTGGAGGCGAGCTTTTGCACAGGCAGAGCAGGGTGTTTCTGCAGGGCTCAAAGGAATTTGCCGACCCAAAGTCGGTTGGCGTTCTGGCGAATGAACTGAGCCTAAAGTTCAATGCCCCGGTTGAACTCACCGTGGAATTTGAAAAAATGACCAAGGAAGAGGTCGACGGGGAGGCTTTCAAGCTCCCTGCTGCAAAGGCGCTGCCAATCACCGGACCAGACTAAAAGAGCATATATTTCTCACAAGAGTAACTATCAAGCGTTAATGGCATCCGAAATGACCCTCCGGGAGCATCTTGAGGAGCTCCGGGTCAGGGTTTTCAGGGTAGCAATCTCGGTTATCGTCATTACGATATTTGCCATGACGTTTGATCTTCGTTCGACAGATGCAGGAGCATTTCCGTTTGTATATCCTTACCCCGACCCCATACACAACCTCTCAGCGCATGTTACGCTGTTTATGCAAAAAAATCTCTTGCCAGAGGGAGTGGCACTCATCCAGACCGCACCAGGGCAGGCGTTCTTTGCCCAGGTGTATGTTTCGGCCCTGATAGGCATCACTGCTTCTGTACCTGTCATTATTCGCGAGTTATCCGCGTTCATTGCCCCTGCAATAAGCCAAAAGGCAAAAATCGGAATACTGAACGTGTTCCTGCCTGCAGTCGTCCTGTTCGTTGTGGGCATTGTATTCTCGTACATCCTCGTCATACCGTACATTCTGGACTTTCTTTACGAATACGGCGAGGCCCTAGATGTGGCAACATTCCTCACAATAAGTGACTTTATCTCTTTTGTGCTACAGCTGCTCTTGGGTTTTGGGGTGGCGTTTCAGCTCCCAATAGTGATGTATGGGATCTCCCTTACCGGCACAATTTCTCCAGAGTTCTGGCGCAAAAACTTCCGCTATGCCGCCATAATCTTGGTAGTCTTTGGAGCGCTGATAACTCCTGACGGAAGTGGGATCACCATGTGGTTTCTGGCGGGCCCGATGATTGCGCTATATATCGCTGGCATGCTCGTTATTGAACGAAGGGCGGCAAAAGAAACTAACCTTTAAATCCACACCAAAGCTTACCTATTGCAGATGGTTGCAGTAGGGCTGTCAGACCTCGTCATGCAGTTTGCAGGTCTTGGAGGCTGGGAGTGGGTAATTATCATAGGACTCATAGTAGTGGTCTTTTTTGGCGTCAAAAAGATACCTGAACTTGCCAGATCGTTCGGTAAGGCAACTGCCGAATATGAAAAGGCTCGGATTCAGGCCAAGAAGGAGATCCAGCAACTAAAGAACCAGGGCAGCGTTGGCAGGGAAAAGTTAGAGTCGATAGCAGAGACCCTCGGTATTGATTACACCAACAAGAACGACGACGAGCTGCGGGCTGCGATCGATCTAGAGATAAACAAGAACAAGCAGTAGTCCGGTTTATCGTGTTGATTCTGGCAACTGGTCTGCCTTTGTGATCATCATCTCGAGTATTTACCTGGAATCAGTAACTGTTTTATTACATCGCCCAATCAACACTAGGCGTTGATTGGGTTGCAGCAGATCACATCCATTGTGGACAGGTACGACCTGAAGAATGTCACCGTGGGAACCATTGGCAGCCATTCTGGTCTTGAAGTAATGGATGGTGCAAAGGACGAGAGCATGAAGACGGTCTGCATATGCCAGAAAGGAAGGGACCTGCCGTACCGCCGGTTCAAAAGGCTGGCGGATCAAATTATTGTGCTAGAGAAATTTTCAGACGTGTTGAACAGGGAGAACCAAGAAAAATTAAGAGAACTCAACACCGTGATGGTTGCAAACCGGGCATTTACAGCCTATCTGGGCTACGATAACATTGAAAACAACTTCAAGGTCCCGGTTTTCGGAAATAGATCGATGCTGCGAGCCGAGGAACGCTCTGCGCCAAGGAATCAATACTATTTGTTGGAAAAGGCGGGGATAAGGCACCCTAGACTGTATCGAAAGCCGGCCGATATCAATGGGCCGGCGATGGTAAAGGTTCAGGAAGCAAAACGCAAGCTAGAGCGGGCCTTTTTCATAGTGTCTTCGTATGAAGATTTCAAGAAAAAAGCCAAGCAAAAGATAGAACAGGGCATTATCAAAAAGGATGATCTAGACGCTGCGGCAATCGAAGAATATGTAATCGGAACTTATTTCAACCTGAATTTTTTCATGTCGCCCCTTACAGGAGAAGCCGAATTCCTAGGGATAGAGAGAAGGCTCCAGACCAACCTTCATGATTTCATTTCACTTCCCGCAAAACAGCAAATGGAAATCGACCTTCAACCGCAGAATATAGAGGTCGGCCACATCCCGGCAAGCATCAGAGAGTCGCTGTTAGAGAAGGTATTCGAGATGGGCGACAAGTTTGCATCAGCCGCAAGAAAGGAATACCCGCCGGGGGCGATAGGTCCGATTTCACTTCAGAGTATCGTGACTACAGATCTTGACTTTGTTGTCTACGACGTATCGCTCAGAGTTCCGGGCAATCCAATACTGGCCACGACCAGCCCTTACACAAAATACGCCTTTGGCCATACGATTGGTGTAGGCAGGAGGATAGCCATGGAAATCAAGCAGGCAGTGGCAGACAAGAAACTCCGCGATATCGTGACATAATAGCAGCCTCAGAGGGTTTCGTTATGACCTTGGTTCGACAGCTTTTCACGCTCTGCCCGAGTCTGATCCTCGAGTTCAAAGAGGCTTTTCCGAACCTTGATTGGCACATCAAAGTACGCGGCCAGGGCTATCGCATCTGACGCCCGATAATTGCGAAGCACTAGTTCGCCGTCTCTTTTCTTGAAATAGAGATTTGCCCTGAGGACCGAGCCGCTCTGGTAAACCCGTACTTCTACCAAGAGTAAATCCTGCAAGACAGCGATCTCTTCGACCATATTGTAGACCGTAGGGATGCTCAACTTATCGCCACTTTGGAAGCGTGAAATATGCTGGGCTACTTCGCCTGAAAACGCCCGCATTGGAAATTCCCGGCCATCATCAGACACCAACACCAGCACCCCTTCAAGTCCTAGCTTGTCTGCGTGACCTACCTGACTTATTCTGGCAGAAATGTATTCCTCTCCCTCAGGAAGAGTTTCTGGCACAAGTCATGTTGTGCAAACCCCGAATTAAGGGTTTATAGTCGGTTCGATAGGATTTAATTTGCACCGTGCACGACTCTAGCATGCGAGGACCATGGACGAAAACCGTTGGAGTGGCAAGCGCGAGAGTGGGTTCAGAGTTCTCTTTGCCGGACTTTTTTCACTCGTAATCGCTTTTGTCCTCTATTCTCGGCTTACCGTGCCCTCTTCTGATTTGATGGTAAACACCCAGCATCTGACAAACCTAGCATTCGCAGTTCTAGCGATTACGGCTGCTTCGATGGCGTCAATCTTGTACGGAACTTATACAATTCTCAGATCTGAGCAGATCCGCAACCAAGGTGGTAGCAGTCTGGTCGCGTTTATCACTGGGGCATTTCAGGGGAAATACTTTTGGAAAACCATGGTTATTGCCGCGGTGGGCTATGGAATCTTTTTTGGGTTTCTTTCCCAGATCCTCGTATACAGGACAGATGTGTCATTCAGCGAAAAAGGAATCAATGTCCCTTCTACGGAAATAATCCCTTGCTGCAGTGCGCCGGGATATGTTCCAATGTTCACAGCCTATATCTCTGATCACTTTTTGATTCTAGTAATACCGATCAACGTGATACTGGCAACTATGGTCTCGGTGCTGGTAGGATTCAACGTCGCACTCAGCGTTCATGCCTACAGGCTACGCCAGTCACTCAGCACAAAGAATTCAATAGTAGGAGGGATCGGCGCGACGGCGGGGTTATTCGTCGGCTGCCCTACATGCGCGGGTAGTTTGTTTTCCGCATTTCTTGGCATGGGCATTGTAGGGGCCGGCACAAGCGCGGCGGTCCTGGCACCATTTCAAACGCTCTTCATCGCAGCCAGCATCCCTGCTTTGGTTGTTGCCCCTTTTCTAATTGCAAGAGGAATTCGGTCAGTTTCAGATTGTAGGCTTTCTTGAATTTCTTGCCTCGGCCAAAATCTCTGGTCGCGGCATCTTTGTAGAAACGTTATCGAGATACAGCTGCACGTGGGGCTCTGCTATCCATATTTTCTCGTCTCCAAAAAGGTATCCGTATCGCTGCGAGCTTCCGATCTTCTCCCGGTTCCTCAATATCTGCAAGTAGCTTGTCGGTATGGTTTCCTCGTCATAGCCACGTCTTCTTGCGATAGCATCAATGGTTCCGTGTATCCCAGAACCATGCTGGGCGGCCTCTTTGATCCTGTAAGCAATGTCTCGAGGTATGCCAAGTTCTTCGGCCACCCGCCTGTGAACGTGCTTGCCAAATGCATCTGTACTGCCCTTGACATTTAGGCGAAGGTCAGTCGCCAGCGCGACCTTGATTACTTCTGGATCCAAGAAGGGTTCGCGCAGCTCGATGCTGTGCGCCATCGTAATCTTGTCCTCGCGCTCTAGCGTTTCCTTGTATAACAACAGCAAATCCTCAACCATGTGCTCCCGGAGTTTTTTGTAGCCTTCCTTTTCTGCCACCTTTGCGTACCAGGAATATCCTCCATAAAGCTCGTCCGCTCCCTGGCCAGTAATCATCACATTTATTCCGTCTTTATGTGCCAGCGCAACCGCCCCATAGACAGGCAAGGCAACCTCCACCTGACCTGCGTTAGAATCCTCAATTACATCGATGACTTTTGGAATGAGGCTTTCTACTTCTTGTTCAGTGAACTCGCATACCTTGAGCTTTAGGCCAAGCCTTTCTGCTATTTGCCGGGCACATGCAATATCATTTGAGCCCTTGACTCCTCCGGTGTAGCATATTACTTCTGGCACCATCTGAGAGGCGATCTGGGCTACCAGAACACTGTCAATTCCCCCTGAAAAAATAATGCCTATTCTCTTGAAATCCTGCGTCCTTTTTTTCATCGACTCCATCAACGCATTCTTGTATGCATCGATTGCAGATCTCATTGTCCTGTACAGAATCTTCTTGCCCTTTGGAATCGGCGCGGCGACCTGAAAACTCTGCAACTTGCCGTCGGGTGATATTATTATTGCAGAACCCGGAAGTATCCTTCGGGTAGGCTCTGATATTCCAATTTTCCATAATGCCTTTCGCTCTGAAGCAAATGCCAGAAAGTCGTTTGATTCTGCGTAGTACAGCTGTCTGACTCCGATCCTGTCTCGGACAAGCGCTATCTCACCTGTCTGCTCGTCTTTGATGGCCAACGCATACACACCATCCAGATCTGCCACCGTTTTTTTGATTGCTCCTAAGAGGCTGCTGTTTTTCGCATTTTCCTCAAGCAGGTGAACAATAATTTCGCTGTCAGTCGTGGTAGAAAGCTTGTGGCGCTTTTCGATTTTCTTTCTCAGCTCCTTGTAATTGTATATCTCGCCGTTGTGCTCCAAGACGAATCTCCCGTCGCAGCTAATAAACGGCTGTGCGCCACAGGTCCCTCCAACTATCGCAAGCCGGGTATGACCAAACGCATTGCTCCCACTCACGCCCCTAAACTGGCTCTGTAGCGCACTGACAGAGTCATATTTCATGATCTGTCCGTCCGCTACAAGCCCAGCACCATCCGGTCCGCGATTTACCATGCATTGGAGCATAAGGCCAACCTGCGGAACGACATTTGTGCCGTTCTTGCTCAAAATACCCGCTATTCCACACATGTTTCTATCTATCCAAATCTTAGAGGTCGAAAAATCCTGCCTGAGACAGGCTCCCGACTTTAACTGCTATTTTTTCACAAGTATCGCATAAAAGGCTTTATGCTGCAAATTGCGAAACTATCAACATATCTGGCTCTCGAACAACGTTCTTGCTTGCTTTGGCTATCACACTGTCTTTTGGCATGAATGAGATTCCGACGCCTGCTCGTTGAATCATACACAAATCGGATTTCGTGTCTCCAATCGCCATAGTCTTTTCCATCGGAACGCCAAACCTTAGAGCCTGCTGCTCTAGATGATAGCGTTTGCAGACAGAAATTTTGCAAAAGCATCCAATTTTTTCCCATCCAAGTGGCATGTGGACTCGCCCAGTGATCTTGCTATCGACGATCTCTAGCTGGTTTGCAGCAACGAAATCCATGCCCAAGCGGTCTGCTACCATTTCTGCTGCAAGCGTATAGCTGTCACTTATTATTCCGAGCTTGTAATTCTTTTCTTTAAAGACGGCGACAGCTTTCTCACAGTTTTTTGTGAGAGGTATCGACTCAACCGCATTCACCAGATCACTTTTGGCGATTCCCGAAAAAAGCGCGGCTATTTCCTTTGTCTGCAGATGCCCTTCCTGCCCGCTAGCCTGAATATCCTTGATTTTTTCTGCAAGTCCGAATTTATCTGCAAGGGCAAAAACTAGCCGGCCCTGAGTGAGGGTTCCATCCATGTCAAATGCGGCAAGGCCCACATCCATTACTGAACGTATGTTGCAGCCTTGTTTAGAATCTTTGCCAGATGCCTTGTGTCAATATCCTTGAATGGATCTATCATTCCGTTAACCGGCGGTTCGTTTTGACCCTCTGCAAGCATTGCCTTGCTCTGGAGCGACTCTAGGATTTTCTCGCGCAACTTTGGCGGACAGATCTTGCTGTGATATATGGAACCTAGCGAAGCAAGAATCATTTCCTTTAGGTGATCTTCGCCCTTGTCTTCGTGAAAGTGTGGATTTCGGGTTTCCACCTGCATGACTTCAACTCCCTTGTCCATTGCTTCCTGGTATTGAGTTGGAATAATGCCTCCAAACTCTTCAAGAATCCTCACTATCTCATAGGATTCTATAGAGTATCCGGAGGAAAAGGAAAGGAGCTCCGCAAGCTTGATGGACATGCAGTGCTCACCCGAGTTTCCGGTCCTCATTACTTCTGTCTCAAATCCGGTATAATACGAGATAAGGGAATTGAGGTGTTGATTTGTCATCTCTGACACTCTGCCCCATTTACTGAAATAAAGTCCGGTTTCTGACATTTTGGGCTTGAATATCCACGAAACCCTTACCATAAGGTAAGGAGTCACTGACATCGCGATGCCCGAAGCAAAGATCTTTACGTATTCGTTAACCGCTCCAGGGACGTAATTGTCTGCGTCGATAAAGCCGACGTACTCTTTCCCCGCCATCTTGGCAATGAGCATGCCGATTACCATCCCTTCCGCCTTTCCACTTCTTACGTTGTCATCGGGTCCAAGAAGACTTGAATAGCCTACTTCCTTCAGGGCGTTGGACAGCTCGGGATCGCGCTGATGTAGTATTATGGCATTACGGCC
>DASYRH010000043.1:0-5344 GCA_036004585.1 Nitrososphaera sp.
AGTTGCAAGGACATAAAGTCTCACAATTACACATGTCAAAAAGTGTGCCTTCAAGTCGCCATTTGTCTGCCATGACCAGTGAAGTGCCCTCTGAACTATAAAAAGACACTTGTTTCTGAGGCTGTCCGCCACCTTAGCCGTGGCGGCGTGGCGTCACGGATGACAGACTAAACAGACCCTACATGTATGGCCCTGACTTCGGCAAGATTGATCCTAACCAGAAGAAGCATCGTGACGTTCAATGGGAAACATATCGGAATGATCTTCTGCATCTATATGCTCCATTGCAATTAGAAAATATGGTGCACCAAGATGGGTACTTTTTGCATGATATTCCTATTGCGTTAGTCAATGAAAAAAATTAGGGAAGGGGAATCAATACCTGCTCTCACGGTTGGATAGGACATAGAAAGTCATTCTCTGCGATCCTTATGACCGTCACGTCGCCTGCCTGCTCTGCAGCTAGTATCGCATCTTCAGACATTAGAAGGTAAGGAGTTACCCCTTCAGTGAAGCTGACTGCATGGAACTTCCAATGACCCCCGTGGTAGTCCGTATCGCCAGGAATGACTGCTACTACGCCTTTCTGTCCTGAAGCGGCACCGTTAGGGAAGGCATAAAAGTTGTCCTTTCCTTCATTTGGAAATGCTGATGGTGGTACAACTGTGCGGACTTCAGTATCTTGGTAGAAGCAGCAGCCTCCAGGAAATACGGCGGCTCTGGCTGCGAACGCGCTGGGGACCAACGATGCTACGACAAGTGCTGCTAATGTTGCAATTCCGAAGAAAAGTTGTGTTTTCATCGTAGGCCGTTTTTGCGACATAAGTTAAATCAGTTTTTCCAGATCTGATCCAAATCTTTGAGAATAATTTCAACGCAGATCTTGTTTAAAGGGTTCGAATGTATCTTGAACGATTGGAGAGAGTTCTTTTATTCTATTGATAGTCACGGGTGGCTATGACGAACAAGATTGTGCTTCTCCTCGTCGTCGCAGCTGTCGCAATAATTATTGGCGGAACTATCGTGGCACTCCCTTCGTTTACTCAGCAGACACCACCGTCGCAGCAACCAGAACCTGAAGTAATTGCTTCCAGCGCGGATCCTGGCTCTGTCCTGAAGTTGTCGAGTGCGAGCATTCTAGTCGATATTCCCCTGATCAAAGGTTATGAAAATGGAAACGAGATATTCTTCACTGGGACTGACGTGTCAGACCCGGGCGTCGCTACGATGCTGACAGACGTGACAGGGTTCAAGGTGAACCATGCGCCGCTGCTTGCTCAGACGCCCGAGGATGCGCGCGGGCAGGTGTACGTGTTTGAAAACGGAGTCGAAGGAGACGGGCCCCTCGGATTTCAGGTGCCCGTCACAAACGCAAAGCCTGGCGATGAGGGGTACAGTCCTCTCCAGCAGGTCAACCTAGTCAACTGGACTGACGAGTCAGCTGCCATAGAGCTCAAGTCCGTGGATGCAATCATGGAGCATGAAGGAATGGGACACCTTGCGATCAATCAGACCGACGTTGTGGCAAACCACCCGGCGGTGAAGTGGGATGGTGGTTCAATCCAGATAAGGGAGGACAGAGACAACATCAACGCCGATTCACCGTACGTTGGCGGGCAGGTGACTGAGATCAATACAGATGACATGACTGTGACCTTCGTTGCGCATAGGGGATGGGGACCCGATGGTAAGACCATCTACTACATTGTCACGGACGCAGTGCCGGACATGCCGGCAGCAATGATGGGCGTATCATTCGCACCTGCGGATGAAAAGCTCGTTGGAACACCAGTTGCTGTCGATCTGTTCCAGTTCACTAACGGAATCAATGGCACCGGCCCGATGGGATTTCAAGCAGGAATCGGTGGCGCAAACCCAGAGGACGAAAACTATAGTCCGATGTGGAAAATAAGCTTCATCTCCTGGAAGGACCCCTCGCAGGCACGAGTCCTGGAAACCCAGGCTGACATCATCAAGGCCGTGACGGATGGTCTCGCGGACCTTGCACCCGCGATGGAAGGCAAGCACATAGTTAACTGCCCGTTCTTTAGCCAGCAAACGGTGTTTGCACACATGAGCAAATGATTCAGACACCTTTTCTTCTTTATTAAAGGCAAACTTGAACGGTTGAACGTTAATTTTATTACTTATGTCCTTGCAATTCGGGCATGACGCAAATGGCTACTCTCCAAATCGCAACATTTGGGAGCGAGGGTCAGGAAGGTATTGCCACAGGGATCAGGAACTTTCCGGTTCACAAGCTGGTTCTCATATGCTATAGCTCTGACAAGCAAAAGGCCGATGAATTTTCAAGAAAGCTCCACACGGTCCTTGGGATGCCCGTAATGATAAGCGTCGTCGCTCGCGAAAACGTCATCAGGGACACCATGGAGAGGATCGGCGAAATCCTCAACATCCACAAGAGCGAGTTCCAGCAGGTGCTCATGAATGTGAGCTGCGGCGACAAATTGATAGGATGCGCGGCGTTGTCTGCGGCGTTTATCAACGGAATCAAAGCGTTTGGCATGGATTCGTCAGGTGCGCCTCTCCTCATGCCGGTGCTCAAGTTGAGCTACAGCGAAATAATATCTGAAGCCAAGATAAGGATACTGAAAGCGATCCACGGCGTAGGCGGGACGATTGAAAGCCTGGAGCAGCTGGAACAGGCGTCAGGCTATGGCAAGCCGCTGCTCAGCTACCATGTGATGGGCTCACGCGACTCAAAGGGACTTGCAGATTTGGGTTTGCTTGAAGTGGAAAAGGGCGACAGGGGCAAGATATCTGCCAAGCTTACAACCCTTGGCAAACTGCTTGTTACAAGCAGCTCGATAAGCGCCGCTCAGGTTAGCGGTTAGGTAGCGCTTGCCATCGTAAATTGGAACAAATCTTTTATCCTCTTGCCCCTTAACATGGGCATGGAGCCAATAATGCTTGGAATAATTTCAATTGACATGACGGTTGGCATGATCCTGGGCATGGTGGCCAGCCCGATCATGATGAAGGGGATCAAAGTGATAAGGCAAAAGAGAAAGCTCGACAGGATGCTGCACGAGATAGCCGAGATAAGGAACAACGGAAAGACCTTCTAACATTTTCTTTAACCCTTCAAGTGTGAAATTAAATAATTGTAAGCCCGTTAATTCTCAGTGATAAGGTCGCAGCGCCTCAGCAACAATGCAAGAAAATCTGTAGCAAAGGGGCTGCTTGCAGCCGGTGCGACTATGTCTTCGTACCTTTTGATAGTTGTACTGACGACTCCGAACCTCCCGCCGTCAGCAGCTATCAACGCCGCGTTCTTGGCAAACTCGATCGTTATCGGCGGCATGGCGGCAGCGGTTGGCGCTCAGGTCATCTTTTCAACCTATGCCAAGTCCCTTGGCTGCAAGCTTGACAGGAAGGGTATGGGAGCAGGCTCTGGCGGCACTGCGATTGGCTCGTTCTTTTCGTTCTTTTCACTCGTTCCGCTTGGCTGCTGCGGTAGCTGGCTCTTGGTGCTTTCATTCTTGCCTTCGGTATTTGGAAGCGCACTGTCGGTGTACCTGATAGAGTATTCAAGGCCGCTTTCCTATGTCGCAGTGGCAGTAGTGCTTGGGCTTGCAGCACTTTCCGGCGTTAGACTGGTACAGAGGGTGAAAGGAAAATGACGGTACGCACAATGGCAGTTGTAGGTGGCGGCGTTGCGGCAGCGGCAATTGTTATTTTCGCAATCGCTGCAAATTTCTCCCAGTCAGGCTCATCTCCGGCAGCTCAATCAGATGGGCCTAGCGCGATAGTTCCGCTTGATCAGATAGTAGGCGGCGGGCCAGCGCGTGACGGCATACCGTCAATAGACAATCCCAAGTTTGTATCTGCAAGTGAGGCAGGACTAGAAGATTTTGAGCTCGTGCTAGGACTTGACCTCAATGGCGATGTCAGGGCTTATCCGCTCAATATTCTAGTGTGGCACGAAATCGTAAACGATGTTGTGGGAGGCGAGCCAGTTGCAGTGACGTACTGCCCCCTTTGCTTCACAAACCAAGTTTTCAAGCGGACAATAGACGAGCAGGTCGTAGAATTTGGAACCTCCGGAAAGCTGTATAACAGCAATCTAGTGATGTACGACAGGACGAGCGAGACGCTTTGGAGCCAAGCGCTTGGACAGGCCATAGTAGGTGAGCACGCAGGCAAGAAACTCGAGAGGGTGCCATTCGACATCGCGTACTGGAAGGAGTGGAAGGCACTGTATTCAGATTCTAAGGTGCTATCCCAGGACACAGGCTTTGGCAGACCGTACGGAGCAGATCCGTACGGCGACTATTATACCAGCCCAGACATCTTATTCCCGGTTTCTCACCGCGACGATAGGCTCGGACCAAAGGAAATAGTCGTGGGACTCGAAAATGACGGAACTTATCGCGCGTACCGTCTGCAGCATATAGAGGATGACAACGTCATCAATGATGAGATCAAAGGCAGATCGATTGTGCTTGTGTCGCTCCACCCGTTCATGGTCAGGGCATACGACAGAGTAGTAGACGGCCAGACTTTAGAGTTGCAGCGTGACAACGGCAACATAATAGATCTGACAGGCAGCGTATGGAACTTTGACGGTGAGGCAATAGAAGGAGAGATGAAAGGCAAACAGCTCACGCGCCTACCGTTTGATGAAGGGTTCTGGTTCGAGTGGGTAGCGTTCCATGCAGAGACCGAACTTTACAGTTAATTTTTCACCCATCCGAATCCGCCAGAAATTCCAGAACTAGGGTCATGGATGAACCGCTGGCCAGCAGCAACATTCTTCCAGAGCGCAGTTTTGACATTCTTTTGAAGACGGGCTACCCTTGCATTCAGAAGGCAGGCAGCCGCAGTCAGCACATTTTACGTCCATTCTGCTCCACTATCACTTGTTTGTGCCCACTAGCTGCCAGTATGAACCATCAAGATCTCCTTTGAATACTTCCTGATAACCTTGTGGAGCGGCGTGTCCTGCCGCATACAGTATCTTGTTTTGAGAATCTACCGCTATCGAGGTTGCTGTCAGGTTATCAGGTGGTCGGTTGATACTTTCCCAAGTTTTTCCAAGGTCCGATGATTTTGCAAGACCAAATTCTTCAGTTGATGCATAAAGATTGCCTTCGGCGTCAAACGCAAGTGCCATTACTGCTAGTCCCCTGTATTGATTGAGCTGTGTCCAGCTTGCTGCTCCATCATCCGATAGATAGATACCATCGTTAGCACCGGCAAAAATCAGGTTAGGATCAGTCGGAGAAATTGCTAATGAGGTAACATACTGGCCGGGATAATCAAACTTGACCCATGTATTACCTGCATCAGTAGTCTTGAACACACCTCTTCCTCCGCTGTC
>DASYRH010000044.1:0-5766 GCA_036004585.1 Nitrososphaera sp.
GGAATTCAAGGTATCCAGCGGGTTCTATAGTCATCACATTTGGCGGTAGGGCTATTTCGAATTTGGCTAGACTCTTTTTCGTCCGAGGATGTATTGGAAAGACTACCTTGTGATTAATTGCGGAAAGGTGCTTTCGTAGCATGTGTAGTCGTTCGGGATTATCCACGTTTTCCTGCCGGTGCATTGTCAACAAGAGATAGTCGGATGGAAGGTCCCGGTTTCCTGCAGCAATATATGCGACCTCTGCAAGGCGCTTACAGACATCTACTATGAGGTTGCCTGTAGTAAAGACATTGTCTTCAATCTGCTCATATTGTAAAAATGTCCTTGCCAATTCCGTTGGCGGAAAAAGATAGTCCGAAATGGAGTCAATCTTAACCCTCGCTCTTTCTTCTGGTACGAGCATATCAAAGCAGCGCAATCCTGCCTCGATATGTACGATTGTGCACCCGAGCTGCTCAGCTGCCAGCGCGCCAGCGAGGCTGGAACTCGTATCTCCATAGATCAGGACAACCGAAGGCGCCATCTCCCCAAGAAATTCTCTCATCTTCTGGGTAAGCGTAGAAACTTCAGAGGATTCGCACATCAAATCATAGTCCGGTGTTACGCCCAATTCCTCAAAAAACACGCTCTTCATTCTGTCCGAGTAGTGCTGACCTGTATAGAGGAGAGCGTGGTCGCTCCTAGTGTCATTCAAGAGCTTCACTAGTTCAGCCAATTTGATAATTTCGGGGCGAGTTCCCGCGACTGTGACGATTGATTTGTCTTTTTCTACTTGCATTTTATCGCTTCCCGGTACTAATCTGTTGGACAGTTCCAGCGAAGGGCCTAAGCTGCATCTGAAATAATTCTCTTTATCGGAGTATCCTTTGTGAACCCGTGCGTGGTCTTTGTATTTGCCCAAGATTTAACTGAAAATGCCTTCATAAAGGTGACAAACCAGTAATGAGAAAATGGGATCAATGGGATAATCTGCAGAGCGTACGCAATGCCCTTGGCTCGGTATTGCTTGATAAGTACTGCAGCTTGCAATGAAAAAAGAGCCGCGGTTAGCACCAGCCATATGTTTAGTGGGATATAAGAATATGTGTACGGGTAATAATCGAAAATGAGGTAATGAACGGCGGAATACGCTGGGATCAATAACAAGATCAATCCAGCTATTGCCGCTATCGGGTTTAAGGAGTAAATATTGCCAATGAAGTCCGACCTTTGGGCTACCCGTGCAGAGAGCAAGTTCATAAACCCCCTGCCCCATCTTGCCCGCTGTCGGAACGTAGAGCCCATTGTAGGCGGCTTTTCGTCATAGTTTATGGAGAGTGGCGCAAAAGCGATTTTGTAGTGATTTCGCAACAGCCTGAAGGTCAATTCATAATCATCGACAAGGTGATTTGCGAACATTCCGACTTTCGCAAGGATGTCCTTGCGAATAATATAACCAGTGCCACCCAGTGGCGTTCGCCTTCCAAAATGACTTCTGATGGTCATGAATGGAGTCGACCATAGATCTCCTTCCAGCGATAGCATTCTCGTGACAAAATTGAAGTTCCGATTGCTAGATATGTACCGGCCCTGCACGGCTGCGTTTCCTTCCTGAAATAGCGGCAATGCTTTTTCAATGAAATCATATGCAAGGAGGCCGTCACCATCGAGCACCAAGATATAGTCACCTCGACTCTTTTCTATGCCAAAGTTTAGCGCAATTCCCTTTCCGGCTTCTTCAGTATCTAGTTCGTAGACCCTTACTCTCGGATCATCGATCTCGGCTTGTTCAAATGTATCATCAGAGCAATTATGACACACCACTATGACTTCCAGATTACGGTGAGTTTGTTGCAAGCAGTTCATGACAGTCCGCTTGATAACTGCTGCTTCATCGCGCGCAGGGATAACAATACTGCATAGTTCATTCTGGAGCGCCGTTGATGTTGTCATCAGCTGATGGTTACGTACCTTACCAGCTACCCCAAGATAGAATATGTAGATAAAGATCAGCAGTACAACGTACAGCAGGTAAAATGCCAACAACGGCGCAGTGACATAGGTTAGATTAATTTCTGTATTAACAAGAATCTCTATCCCCTCAAGCCATGGGTAGATTGTTGAGGCTAAGACCAATGCCCACAGCGCAACTATCACAAGAAACACGGCAACCCATCTTTTTTCAGATCTCAATAACTAAACCACACCTTTTTGCATACATGTGCCGCTGATTTTCTCGGGGTTATTTTGTATTAATGGGTTGGGAAAGATTGCTAGTGGCTTTTCTCTATTGAAGTAATTACGACAATAACTATATGTCATGATAGGCTGCACCTAGAATTTCTCCAAGAAGTTTTGAACGGATTCTGGAATGCTGCTCAAAATATCGATTATCTCTTTGAACATATCTTGCTGCCCTGGTATTTCGTATTCTCGGAACGTTGACGCAGTATTTCCAGCAGAGTCTCCAGCGGTCACTACGATAATCCGTGACGGGGGTTGTATGTCGATCAAGGCCTTGTAGATATCATCCTTATCTCTGTACAATCCCTCGGTCTTGAATTGACCATCTTGAACATACCGCACCTCTCTAGCACGGAGTGTGGAATCATCGGTAATTCTGACTTGCAATACATTTGTTCCCGCTTTCAACTCTTCAGTTAGGATTTCTATTTTTGGTGGACTCTTATCACCGTCTGCTATTCGCTCGGCTTGGTCACTGCCCGAAGGAAATGGTGGAGGAATCGGAAATGTTTGACCATACGCTTGGCCAAGAAATGGAAGTGTAATGAGAGCAACAACGATTATGCGATATGACAATGACGAAAGTCCGTAGTCAATGAATTTAACAGTAATACTGTCTGGGCACCAAAATATTCTTCCTATCAATTTTTCCGAATTCTTGTTAGGCTGATTCTTTGCTGAAAAGATTGCAGTACTTTATGTCAGAGTCTCAGTAAATACTAGATAAATAAACGAATCGCGGACTTTCCATGATGAACATTCTGGCGATAGGCGCTCATCCTGATGATATTGAGCTTGGATGCGGAGGGCTACTTCTAAAAGCAGCAAGACAAGGACATAACATATTCATGTACACTCTTACGAGAGGTGGCGCATCAGGCGACCCAGATCAGAGAACCAAAGAATTGTTACAGTCGGCAAAGTTCATTGGTGCGAAGAAAGTATGGATCGACAACTTTGAAGATACTAAACTTGCGTTAGGCAGCGAGCTAATCAATCACATCGAATTCTTCATAAACAGGGCGGAGGCTGATTTGGTAATTACCCACTCCCTTAATGACACCCACCACGATCACCGAGCCATTTCTGAGTCAACAATTGAAGCAGGTCGCTTTACTCCCAATATCATGTCGTATGAGATACCGGTTACCCGCGATTTCAAGCCTGAGGTATACTTCGACATTTCCGAAGTAATGGACGATAAGATACAGTTGATTAATATTTTCTGGTCTCAAAGGACAAAGATGTTCCTAAAGTCTAACGCCATTAGGGGGCTCGCAGAATACCGTGCCTTGCAAAGTAGGCTTAATACTTCCGTAACTTGCGTGGAGGCATTTGAGGTAATGAAGCTCTGTTTTGGGAAAGAATTTGCACTCCTCCGAGTTCAAAGGGAAGATATTTCAGTCAGCAAGCCGGAAGCGCTTCCAAACGCAGTAATTGAAGCCGCAAGCGCGTGATCACTATGCAGCAGAAATATCCGATCCTTTCTTCTTCTGACCTGCCATCAAGAACAATTCACTCGTTGTGACTTTCTCCTTTATGGATTTTGCAGGAACCCCTGCTACAATATCCTCATCCGGAACGTCCCTGATGACTGAAGCGCCAGATGCAACAACCACGTTGTTACCTATGCGTAGCTTGTTCTTTATTGTAGAATTCAGACCCATCCAGCATGTGTCACCTACCGTGGTACTGCCGCCTATAATAGTGCCTGCCGTAAGTTCGCAATCGCGGCCGATGGTGACATTGTGGGCCACATGCACCAAAGCATCCAATTTCGTCCCATCCATGATTATGGTATCGGATAGAGAGCCTCTCGCTACAGAGCAATTAGCCGAAATCTCGACGTTATTTCCGATTCTGACGAATCCTCTGTGTGGAAATCGAATCAACTTTCCCGATTCATCGCGCTCAAAGGCAAAGCCATCTGATCCGATTGAGGTACCTGATTGAATGATGCAATTGGCACCTACGACACAGTTCTGTACCAGGGAGACTCTGTCATGAATTATGGTATTACTTCCGACTATGCAATTTGATCCTATCACTGTGTAGTCTCCGATATAGCAGTTCTTCCCGATTTTTGCGTTCTTGTCTATGACGGCAGTACGCGAAATCCCTATCGGTTTTTTGTCATCCTGCAAGTGCGTCAGAACCTTGATAAACGCTAACCTGGGGTTATCCAAGAAATAAAGCGTCTGTCCTACATCCTTTGGTCGCACCTTGCCTGAAAGCTCTTTGCGGCAAAGCACTATCCCCGCCTTGGAATTCACGATCATTGATATCGCATTCACTCCAACTGCAGAGCAGAAAGCCAGATCATGGATTGTGGCTCTATCAAGCGATGCCACGTTGCGAAATGTGCGATGCGGCTTCCCTTCTGACGCGAATGATAGGTAATTAGAATTCAGTAGTTTTTCAATATCCAGTTCCAATCGAAGACACCACGCGAATCCTTTCTGATATACATTAGCATGTTTACTATTAATGAATTAAGGTTGGAGCATATCGAAGATGGCTAGTCTGTCAACGAGGTCCGCTTGGATTCAGTCGTAGAATAGGCAAATAAATTATTAAGTAAGAATTGTAAACTGACAGCGTTGCTAAACAGGCTCCGAGACTCGCTGCAGCCTACCGTGACCAAGCTGGGCTCGAGCTTTGCAGCGACAGGGCTTTCTGCAAACTTTTGGACGCTTGTCGGATTGCTTCTTTCATTGCTAGCTGGAGTAATCTATGCATCTCCCGCAGCAGGAGTGCCATGGTATACCGCAGCAGTATTGGGTGGCGTAGCGCTACTTATTTCTGGCTTTTTTGACATGATCGATGGCAGTGTCGCGCGCATTACGGGAAAAACCACCAAGAAAGGTGCGTTTCTTGATTCATCGTTTGACAAAGTTGCAGAGGTGGTAGTCTTTCTGGGGATCGCCCTAGGAGGGCTAGCGCAGCCGACTTGGGCCATGCTTGCGCTTGCATTGTCCCTGCTCGTAAGTTACACTCGTGCAAGGGCAGAATCGCTGGGTGTGGAGCTCAAAGGAGTAGGGATAGGAGAGCGCGCGGAGCGGCTGCTTATCGTGGCACTTGTTGGAATGATTCCTCATCCTGAAGCCCTTAATTGGGCCATGATAATAGTTTCAATAGTGGCTGGTATTACTCTGGGACAGAGAATTGTGGCAACTTCAAGGAGGCTCTCGACTACCTGAGCCTTCCGCCGGTGCGCCTTTCGGCTTCAGATCTGACCTTAACGATTCCCCTATGGACCGCACACGAAACGCAGTAGAACTTTACATCCGTTGATTGCGGAGCATAGAATGTATCTGGGTACGTCTGTCTGAGCTCCTTTGCCAAGGTCGGCTCGATCATGGTAATTCGTCCCGTAACCTTTTTAGCCTTATCGCGCGGGACCAAAGCTCCACATTGGCTGCAATGCACTGTACCTGAGCTACCCTTACCACCCTTTGATCGACCCCGGCTCGCTCTTTTCTTCGGCATAGATCGATATTTTCGATAGCCATCCTTTAAATCTTGTGTTTGACCGCGCAT
>DASYRH010000045.1:0-17145 GCA_036004585.1 Nitrososphaera sp.
GTATGGAGCAGGATGTCTATTCTGATCCTAGGGCTAATGCCTCTAGGCAGCAGAAAGAGCATTATCATACCAAAGGTCTTTAGCGTGAACCAGAAAGTCGCGTTGGCAGCGACAGGGTCATAGAGTGGAGCAACGTTAATCAGAGGTGTCTGAAACTCTGGCGGGAATATTTCTGGGCCAGCCCATCCACCAAGGAAAAACACGACAAACAGCGCGGCCAGAGCATAGGTCTTTATGTACGATCCCAATTGCAGGAGACCATAAATCATCCCGGATGTTTCTGTAAGCCACCCAGCGACTATTTCGCTCTCGGCCTCTGGTAAGTCAAACGGTATCCTCTCGAGCTCTGCAAGCGATGAAATGTAAAATACAAACGCGCTGATCGGAACAAAGAAAATGAACCAGTACGACTGGAGCTGCGCCTCGACGACTCCAGTCAGGTTAAGCGTTCCGGAAAGTATCACCACAGACAACGCTGACAGGATGAATGGTATTTCAAATGCGATCATCTGGTGTAGTGCCCGCAGGCCGCCGATGAACGGATATTTGCTGTTGCTTGCCCAAGAAAAGAGCAGGGCGATAAGCGGGAAGAATCCAAGGATTGCAAAGACGGCCAAGAGGCCGACATCAGTGTCTGCAACTACCCAGCCTGGGGCTACTGGGATAAGCGTAACAACTGCTGCTGAAACTGCCACAAACGCGATTGGCGCTGCCCAAAAGATAGGCTTGTCGGCACCTGAAGGAACAATAATCTCTTTTGCAATCAACTTCAGACCATCCGCCAAGAGCTGAAAAATTCCTTCAATCTTGCCAGCGTAAAGCGGGCCGACGCGCAGCTGCATTTTTGCGAGGAACTTGCGCTCTATGAAAATTGTCGCCGCAGCGATTAGCGCGGCGTATGTGAATCCCGGGAACATGGCGACTCTGAACAAGTCAGTAGTCATCTGTTGTGCGATAATCGGAATGGTGCGGGAAGGATCGACTACCATCGTCAGGAACAGGTACGGAGTCAGGACTTGGTCGCCTATCGGCGGCAGCGGGACATAGAACAAGACGATAAAGACTAGCGGCAGACCTACCAGCGTGACTATGATAAGTATCCAAAAGACGAGCCAGATTATGCTGCCAATGAATTCGCCGAATCGGTAGTTCTGTGGGTATGTCGCCATTTACCTGTCAGCCTCCACGGGCCAGTAGTTAAGTGACCAGTAGATCGCGGGCATGTCCGCAAGCCTCTGCCCTACTAACAGAAACGGCAGCGCAAGCATGTTGCGAAATGAACCAACTGACATCTTTACCCTGTATGGCTTGGGAGTTCCATCGCTTACGATGTGAAATCCCAAGGCGCCTCTGCCTGACTCTACACGCCTGTAGACTTCTCCTGCCGGCCCCTTCGGGTTGGGCTGGAGTTTAGCTCTCACTTCGCCGGACTGTGGCATCTTGTCCAGCAACTGTTCGATTATGTGGCAGGACTCTTTCATGTCAAGGAACGGAACATAGGAGCGGGCAAACGAATCGCCCGTCTTCATGTACTGGACCTTGAAATCAAGTTCATTGTAGATATCGTAAGGCTCGGCCTTGCGTATATCATAGGGGATACCCGACGCGCGGACTACGCTGCCAGTGACGCCCAGTTTCACGGCGTCTTCCTTTGTCAACACGCCCACCTGCTCTGTCCTCTGTCGGAAGAGCGGCATGTTGTAGAAAATGTCCTCGTATTCCTTTAACCGCTTTTCAAAGTATCGGACTTGGCGGATGGCCCTGTCCTTAAAGCCGTCAGGCATGTCGTTTCGGACGCCTCCGGGAATGTTGTAGGCATGGGTCACCCTTGCTCCGGTGAGTGCTTCGAGTAGATCTATGAAGAGCTCCCTGTCACCTGTAGGCCACATGAACATCGTGGAGTGGCCTAGGAAAATTCCATAAATGGCCAGCCAGTATAACGTGTAGACCTGCCTATTGAGCTCGGAGGCTAAGGCCCTGATGTATTGGCCACGCCTCGGCACTTCGATTCCTACCAGCTCTTCAACTGCAAGGCTGTAAGAATAGGTAATGTTTGTGGAATCATGAATCACTGGTCGCTCAAGGTGAGGAATATTCTGGATAAAGTTGCGGTACTCGCACATCTTCTCCTCCCCGCGGTGGACATAGCCCGGATCTGGATCACAATAGACAATGTAGTCGCCGTCCACTTTAATCGTAAATCGAAAGTGACCTGAGCCAGGATGCTGCGGACCAACGCTCAATGTCATCAGCCTGTCGTCTTCTGACTCCCTTACAATCTGGAGCCCCAACTTTTTTGACTCTTCAAACTTGTCTTCCAGGCTTGCCATTTTTTATCTGCCCTTGATCCTAAAGTCCCTTCTCAACGGGGGAATGTCTGCCCAGTCCTCTGGCAAAAGGAACCTGTCATTTCTAGGATGACCCTCAAAATAGATTCCGAGCATTTCAAAGGTCTCCCGTTCGTGGTACTCCACACTTTTGTACACGTTAATTAATGTTGGGAGCCGGGGGTCATCTCTTCCCGTTCTGGTGCTAAGCATCAATACGTGCGAAGCGAGATCTTCACGTCCGTATGAACCAAGGTGGTACATCATTTCAATCTGGTTATCCTTTGGATAGTCTGTTCCACCTGCGGATTCTGCGTGGTCAAGTCCCATTTCGTCACGAAGAAAGGTTGCGACTTCGACGATATCTCTAGGTTCAACCGATATCTTTATCCTCCTGGGCCTGACGAAAACCATCTTTACTGTATCGCCAAATCTCTTCTTAATTTGATCCGTCATTCCTTTTTCAAATGCAGGTGGCTCTGGCTCTTTCTTTTGCGGTGGCGCTGCGGCCGCCGGTGCTGGAGGTTTTGCCGGAACAGGGGGCATGGCTGCAGTTGGCTTTGCCGATGGAGTAGCAGGCTTGTTCGGCTGCTCTTTGTTTTCGCCGCTCATGCTACCTTATCTTTGACCTTTTGATCTTTTCCTGCAAAAGCATAGTGCCTTGGATAAGGGTCTCAGGTCTGGGAGGACAGCCAGGCACATACACGTCTACTGGCACAATGCCATCTACGCCTGGAAGGACGTTGTATGAGTCGATGTAGAGTCCGCCGGTAATCGCACAGGCGCCCATTGCAATTACATACTTTGGCTCGGGCATCTGGTCGTATACCATTCTCAGCCTTGGGGCCATCTTTCTGGTAACTGTTCCCTGCACCACTATGAGGTCGCACATTCTCAGGGAGCCAAACGCCTCAATGATCCCGAATCTTTCAACATCATATCGGGGTCCAGAAGCGGCTCCAAATTCGACGCTGCAACATGCTGTCTCTAGGTGCACTGGCCACAAGGACCAGATTCTTCCCCAGTTGATCGCGTAGCCGAGTGGCTTGTCAAGCGCCCTTACAAGCACGTCGCTTAGCTTGCTGACTAGGACGTTAAAGGTCGTTGGGCTGACTAGCTCTCTCTTCATCGGCGACTCCTTTCCTCCTTGTCCATCTGATCGTTGCTTTGATATTTAATACTTGTTAGCGTGACTACCAAATGCCTTTCCTCCCGGAAAGATACAGGGCGTATCCCATGGCGGCAAACATTATCGCCAAAAATCCTATAATTGGAAGGGTCGCTACGCGCGGAATTGAAAACAGCGCAGTTCCCCATGCGTACAAGAAGATCGACATTACGTCAAATACGACGAACATGAGAATGTATGCATAATACTGCATCATAAAGTGAGACCTGCCCTCTCCACTCGGCATCTGACCGCATTCCATTGGCAAGAACTTGACGGGATTGTAGCGGCGGCGCGGAGAAATTAGCCTTGACAGGACAAGTGCTGGAACCGACGCCAAGAGACCAAAACCGAGCATATAGAGAATTGGAGTAAAGTCCGCGGCGGTCTCTCCAGCCATGGCGTGCTTTGCTGCTTTCAGTTTGGTATAAAAACGTAACGAGTTTGGCACAATTTGAGTCGCCTAGCTCTTCATAATCATGTTGAAAAGTTGCCGAGCCGCCAGTTTTGGGTGGTGAAGCGCGAGCCTCATCATCTTTCCAGCGGTAAATTCGGCCTTGATAAAGTCAAGAAATTCGTCTACCGTCATGTCCCTCAGTATTTCGATTTCCTTGTCCCACTGCTCGTCCGAAAGGCCAATCCACCTAGACTGCACCTTGAGCGCAGATGCAATCTTGGATTCCACCTTTTCTCTCCACGTCCTGTCGTATTCCATTAGCGACTCCCTCGTCGAATTGCTGGGCAGGGATGCCGCTCCGACTTTGCCGGCAAGCCGGCCGAATTCGATGGCATAGCGTATGCCTTCAAGCACAAGAGGATTTGACTGGCCAGCCGCGTCACCCACGAGCAAGAGTCCATCTGCTATTGTTCCTTGCCGCACTCCTTCGTTAGGGATAAAGCCGTAATGGAGCTCAATTGGCTGTATCTTGCCAAGCGAATCAAGCGGCTTTGGCTTATTTTCCATTAATGAATTCAGTTTGTCCAAGGGATCCACACCAGACTCTGGACGACCTATCCCAACTCCGATCCTGACCCTATTGCTCGAAAGTGGGAAAACCCATGCGTACCCTGCTTCAGAGTACTGTTGTCCGACCATAAGCGTCCATGTTGAGCTATCCGCGCTGTCGCAGTAGCACTCGTACTCTGCCCCTACGCCATAACGTTTCCATTCAGAAACGATTCCTGCCCTCCGTGCTGCCGACGAGCTAAATCCTGATGCGTCGATCACAAGAGTGCAATCGACGACAAGGTCGCCCTTTGGAGTGCTTGCCTTTACTCCGGTCACCCTGCCGCCATCCTTTAACACATTTGTCACGTTGCTCTTCACCATCATCTCTGCCCCCTCTTTAGCAGCAAGAGTCGCCAAATACTGGAACATCGAGCGCACATCAAGCACACACGACTTGGCACTAGTTCCAGTGATGAGGACATCATTTGCAGATGACACAAACCGGTAACTGTGTATCGGGTTGTAGTACCGGCTCGGAATGCCGAGGCTTTCCATTGAGTCGATCCATGTCACACCGCTCGTCCTGACACTGTGGGCTATTGCTTCGTCTTTTTCAAATACAATAACTTTTGCACCCGCCTTTGCTGCCGAGTACGCGGCCGACAGGCCCGCAGGACCTCCACCGACTACTGCGATATCGTATCGTGATTCCAAAAGTCAGCCACCTGTAAATGAGATGTTGCCAATGCGAAGATACGGCAGGATGGAAGTAAGCATCACCTTGCGCTCTTTTGAAACGCCATCTAGATTCTTCAGCGCGCTGAAAATGTTTCCTGCTACCATGACTTCCTTGACAGCATTGACTACGGTGCCACGTTCTACAAGTTTGCCTCCCTTTACTACACCGGAAAAATCGCCGTTGATAGGGTTTACGTTTCCAGAGAATCTGCTTACAATGATTCCTTTTTTCATTTCTGATATCATTTTGTCAATGCTTGAAGTCCCCGCCCGGATGATGAAATTCGTCGTTGAGACCAGCGGAGGCGAGCTTGAAGATCCTCCTGCATTTCCTGTAGTCCTGACCCCATCTTTCTTTGCAGTATAGGTGTTGTAAAGCAGCTTCTTGAGGACACCTTTTACAATGACGACATTGCGCCTGTGAGGGGTCCCCTCCCTGTCAAAACTTGCGGCCCCAAGCCCATCAGTATTAGTGGCATCATCCTCGACAGTCAGGATCTCAGAGGCGACGGGCATGCCGATCTTGCCCGCGAACGCGCTGGACTTTTTCTGCACTGCATCAGAATTGACAGAATGAGCGATTACTTCCTCCACGAGCTCGTTAACGGCTGAAGGTGCAAGAAGCATTTCACCGCGAAAACTCTCAATCTTTTTCGGCTTTAGAGAATCAAGCACAGTATCTGCAAAGTCCACTGCAGTTTTGCGGACATCAATTCTTTTTACAAAATGGGTGCCGCCGCTCTGAAAGTCAAAGCTGGATACCTCGCCAGAATCGATTGCCATGCCCATTATGCTCCACGAAAAGCTAGAAATTCTTTCAGACAGAGATAGCCCATTTGAGTTTGAGAGGTAATGATTTAGCCTCGCAGACGAAAAACTGCCGCTATCCACGGTTATTCTGGGATCACGTGATTTAGCGGCATCAAGCATTTCGGAGGCGGTTCTAGCCGCCGCTTCGGCTCCAAAACTCTCCGATGCTTTGTCGTATATTCCACGCAGTAACTTGACCTTCGACTTTCGCGGAAATGAATTGAATTTGTCCGGTGGGCTGGCTCTGGCGATCTTGACAGCCATCACAG
Organism: Nitrososphaera sp.; assembly: GCA_036004585.1. Classification (GTDB taxonomy): domain Archaea; phylum Thermoproteota; class Nitrososphaeria; order Nitrososphaerales; family Nitrososphaeraceae; genus Nitrososphaera. Next base: position 6,262 of record DASYRH010000045.1, read on the forward strand.
CAGCATCCCTAACTGAATCCTTTGTAAGCCTGTTGACAGAATAAAACCCTGGTGAGCCATCGACAATGACACGCAAGCCTATTGATCCCATTCTCTGGGATTTTGCTTGCTTGACGTCATTATTCTCTAGGAAAACTTCCGATTCGGAAAGCGTGGCTGCAAAAGCTTCAGCGTCATCTGCACCTTGCGCTTCAGCCTGCTTAACGGCAAATGAAACCAGCTCTTGCATTACTGTAGACCTCCTATCACCGCGGTGCATCGGAGATGGGGTCCACCACCGTCTACTTTCGCTGGCTGGTACTTGCCGCAGTAGCCGGTCCCTATATCATACTGGAATGAGTCGCCTACCATATCTACGGAACGAAGAACCTCAAATGCATTTCCTGATATACTATCGCCCTTCATCAACGTGCCAAGCTCTCCATTTTCAATAAGATATGCCTCTTCAGCACCGAACATGAATTCGCCGTTTGCGTCTGCCTGCCCGTTTCGCGCGCCCTTTACTAGGTAGCCATGGCGAGTCTCCCGAATCATTTCATCAAGTTTATCCGACCTCGGCTCGACAAAGGTATTCCGCATCCGGATTAATGGTTCGTCGTTGTACTGAAACGCCCTTGCGTTTCCAGTTGGTGCGGTGCCAAATATCAAAGCCGACTCGCGGTTATGAAGAAATGACTTTAGTATGCCGTTTTCTATTATTGCGGTTCGCCCCGCAATAACACCTTCGTCGTCAACCATTATCGTACCAGCAGCATTACCGGCCATTTCCTGGGATCCGCTATCGACAAGCGTGACAAGTTCGCTTGCGACTCTTTCGCCGATCTTGTTCTTCACCACCGAACCTGAAAGCACAAAGTCAGCTTCGACCGTGTGGCCTATGGCCTCATGGGAGAGCAACCCGACCATCCCTGGATCCAGTATTATGGTTGTTTTTTCACCCTTGGCGTGCTTTGCCTCAAGCAACCTCTCTGCTCGATCTGCGGCTTTTGATGCGAAATCGAGATGGCTCCTCGTGCCAAAGAGGTCTTGCCATCCTCCCGTTATGCCAACTCCTTCATGCGCCGTTGCACTTTCTACTCCCTTTCGCGCGACAGCTACAACGCTGAACTCTGGCTTTGAATCACATACCTCGACTTCGGCACCATCGCTGTTTACGATCAACTTGTGATCAAGGATCTCCCTGTAGGTGCAGGACGCGGTCTTGATTATCTTCGAATGTTTGCGTGCTGCCATTTCTGCTTCGCGCACGATTTTCACTTTTTCGTCTATTGAAATATCTGACAGCTTACCATTTGCTTTGAGCGTGAAGTGGCCCTTTGCCATCTTGGAATCTGCCAGCCCCTTTACCTTGTTCTTTTTCGAATTTGCGAGAACCTGGGCAGCAGATGTGGCTTCGGTGAAAGACTCCTTTAATGAATCTGCCGTCATCTCGCTCGTGCTGCTAAAGCCCCAGCAGCCATTTACTAGTACTCTTATTCCGCAGCCTGCATTTTCAACTACTCTCATTCTCTGGAGCTCGCCGTTGACAAAGTTTACCTCTGTCATGAAGCGAGACTGATAGCGCGCTTCAACGTACGCTACTCCTTTTGAAAATGAAATTAACGACAAAAGCTGGTCAATCACGACAAACTACTCCTAAAATAAGCGCCACGCGGTCAATGGTTCTTTGCGGTAACTTATGCTTTTGTCGGCCATATTGAACTTTCTCGCCCGACATCATTGTTAGAGGGTGTGATACTCTCTGTCCTTTTCAGCAGAGTGCTGACACTAATGGATGTTCTACCAGGTTCATAGAGCACTTGTTGCCGTTGTACATCAGGAGAGTGTTTCCTCTTTTCCGCACACGCTCCCGGCTGGGCTGCGTTGCGGGCCACTTTTAGTGGCTTAGGCTTTCCCCTGCTTTTCTAAGGTCATCTAAGAGCATCACAGGATGGAACTCTACCTTTGCGCCAATCATGAATAGCGGCTCTGCTATCGAGGCCATCTGGTCAGTCCGGTCCATGTTCACTACAAAAACCATTGTTCTATCTCCGCCTGCTTCAAAGAAGTATGACGCTTCCGCCTTTACATTTTGTATGTAGGACTCAATTTGCTTGAAGCCACTTGGATCCTTCATCATCCTGTTCCCGGCCTCTGTAGGAATCTGCGCTCTAATAATGAATCTCATTACGCCAAGCTCGCTACCGATCGTAATAAAGATTTCATCAGTTAAGCAATGAATGAAACTTTGTTAGTCCAGTTTTGAATGCCAAATGAAGCGATTAACATCCCATGATGAAACATTCCATCTTTAGCTTGTAACTTTATAGATGACGCCATGCTCATCTGTTGTCGGTCAGAGATGGAAACGATACAGTTTTTCGTGGAGGGCGAAGTCGAAAAAGACTATGCAATTGGCAAGGTAACTATGAACAAGGTTTCCGATAAATTCACGTCGAAAGGTCAGCACGGCGAACTGAAAACCTACTTTGTGACATTTCACGACGGGGCCAGGACTCGTCTCCACTATCACGACTCCGATCAAATCCTCATTGCTTACGAAGGAGAAGGATTTGTAGAAATCGTAAAGAGAATAAATGAAACTCACGACAACAGTTATTCATTCGAGGTCGAAGACTATGCGGAATTCAAGAATGGCGAGACCGTGATCATACCTGCTGGAAAACTTCATTGGCATGGCGCAAGAAAAGGCTCTCGGGGCAGGTTCTCGCACATAGCAATCCTGAAAAATTCCCGGACTGTATGGCTGTAGCGAATTGCAACCAATAGTTTGAGCGGCCACTCTGGGTAGAATAGATTAGGAATGAGAAGGAAACCAATTTGCGTTATGCTAGCTTCTAACAATTATATCCTCATCACACACAGCCCACCCGGATGGACATTATTCCAGCGGATCCCGCGCCAGAATTCAAGGATATCAGCGGATGGGCCAATTCGCAGCCACTTACAGTAAGAGCCCTTAAGGGCAAGGTAATTCTACTGGACTGCTGGACCTATACCTGCATTTTCTGTCTGCGCACAATTCCCGTTATGAAGCGGCTGCAGGAAAAGTACGGTAAGTATGGCCTGCAGGTTATCCAGGCACATTCTGCAGAGTATCATTTTGCAATTGAACACTCGCACATCAACCATGCCATCAAGGCATACGGCATTTCAGAGCCCGTTGCATTTGACACGAAAAACAAGACCTGGGAAGCTTACGGTAACATGTACTGGCCTAAACACGTTCTGATTGATCACAATGGCCTTATCCGCTATGAGCACGCCGGTTACGGTGGAATATCGGATTTTGAGGATGCAGTCGTCGAATTGTTGACAGATGCAGGGCAAAAGCCGGTGGAAGAAAGAGAAGATAAGGATCCGGAGGATCCGATCTACGATACCTATGGAATGCACTTTTACGGAATGCCCCCTGAGATCTGCGTCGGCTACACAAGGCTGAGGCGGTTCGGAAATAACCAGACCCTAAAGCCTGATGCAGTAAACATCGTTGTGGATTCAGGGTCGCACGACATCAATGTAGTTTACCTGCGCGGCAAATGGATCTGGCAGCGTGAAGGAGTGCAGATCTCGCCTGGGGGAAAGGAAGAAAACCCTGCCGTGATCATGAACTACAACTCTGCAACTCGGGTCAATTGCATCATCGGATCTAGTGACAGCAAACCCGCAATGGCTGAGGTCAAGTTAGACGGAAGGCATTTGACAAAAGAACAGCTCGGCAGGCAATCGCACCTTGAAGGCACTATAAGCTACGTCGAAATCACGTGGCCATTCATTCACAATGTAGTCGCGACAGACAACGCAGAAATGCATGAAATCGAACTAATTCCTAGGTCTGACAACTTTGTGTTCTATACGTTTGTGTTTGGATAAGTTTTTTATTTTAGTCACCGTAGCGTCTTCTGATGGAAGAAAAGCAAGTTGAACTCAAGAAAGGCGAAATGGCGCCGGATTTTGCGATGAAAGATAGCAAAGGTAAAGTCTCCCGGCTGTCCGAATTGCGTGGCAAAAAGTCAGTCGTGGCATACTTTTATCCCAAGGATTTTACACCGGGATGCACTACTGAGGCCATCGAGTTTACAAAAGATTATGAGAAATTCAAAAACGCAGATATAGAAATAGTCGGCATAAGCCCGGACACAGAGGAATCGCATACAAAGTTCCGGGACAAGATGGGCATACCATATCACCTTGTCGCAGATACGGGAAAGGATGTATCAAGAAAATACGGGGTGTATGGTCTGAAAAAGTTTATGGGCAGGGAATACATGGGCGTTAACAGAACCACGTTCCTGGTGGACAAGTCAGGGCGACTGGTTAAGATATTCGCGAGGGTAAAGCCTGCAGGGCATACTAAGGAAGTCTTTGACGCCTTGCGCGGCTAGTGCCTCCTGTCAAAAGCGTAAAAGTCTGACATGGGGTCTATCCTGCGGTTATTCATGACAAGCCCTATCAACGATCTTATCTCTTCACAGCACATGATAAACCGCAATCCCTTCTCTGTGGTTCGGAAGACCTTGTTTCCCTCAATGTCCTGAGCGTGCACTATCAAGTTATGGGCCAAAAGAGCAGAGAAATAGTTCTCAACCTGGGTGCTGCTGATGTTGGCCTTGTATAGTATGTGGGTTTTTTTTGCGCCCGCGCCCGCTGCAGATACTAGGATATCATAGACGATGTCAACCTTGCTTCTGTGGCGTTCAGTACGCCCGTTGGGAGCCAAAAATTCGGAATTCATAATATGTCTAATTCCTGGCGAATAAGATTACTTAATAGAACTACGCAACAAGAATCTGTATACAGACTCTATTTTGATGCCTCGACCAGCTCTGACAGATGCTCAAGAATCTTCATATGATGTTCCTCGTCTACGCTGATGCTCTTTAGAAGCGCCGCAGTCTCTATGTCCTCAGAAGCAAGCTCGGCGCACTTTAGCAGGATATCTCGAGAGTTTCTTTCATCTTCGATGGATTCCGCTATGCCTTTCTTGGTAAGGTGTGTACTTCCTGTCGCTCCTTCGATTTCTGCCATTATTCGGGAAATGTATTCGATATGGCGCAACCCGTCTGTCAGCAAGGTGTGCAGATAGCTCCGGACCAAATTATTTTCCACATTGGTCAGAATAGACATGTAGTGCATGAGCTCTTTTACCTCCGCTTCGTGCTGCTCTCGAAGCAGCGAATAGAGTTTCTGCTTCTTTTCTAGCCCCTGAATCCGGGAGTCCATCTCAATTCCTAAAGTCGAGACGCTATAAAAGTTCGATCTAGCTGTTGTTGTAGGTTTAAATTACTTCCACGTATTCCTGTTGACGCTTGTCAGGTGCGCACAGCATTTGCGACTGCGTATGTCACACGAAGTATGGAGATAAGTCGATGTGTGACAAATGCCTGGAAAGGCACAAGACCTCTCCTTATTACAACATAATGAAAAAGTTCGACTAGTCATGGTGTTGGATAGGATTCCGCAGCATTAAAATAAATTCAGCCCTCATGAGTGCTGTGAAACACTCTGTCGCGCTTGCCTCAATTTCCGCGGCGCTAGGCGCGGTGGCAATATTTCTGATATTCTATCCTCCTTTATTCGATCAACCTGCCCCACAGGATGTGTCGGGACAGAGTATACTCCTCCAATTGAACACTCAAATCGCGGTGGTTCGTTTTGACAAGGCTACCAACCTTACGAACAATACGCATGACTCTGTCTACGGGCAAGTCGTTGCAGCTGCCAACAATGCGTATGTGGTCTGGCAGGATTCTGTTTCATTACCCGAGTCTACCGATGGCCGCTACCTTGGAAGGAATTACGATATCTTTATGATAACTAGCATCGACGGTGGAGATTCATTTGGACCCCCGATTAACTTGAGCACGAATTCTGGATTCTCTGAACATCCACAGTCTGCGGCATACGGTGAGAGCGTCTATATCGTTTGGGCAGACGATACTTCTGGGAATAGAGAGGTCCTGTTCGTAGCGGCCAAGAACAATGGAAGCGATCTTGGCACGACAGGCAACCTCAGCAATAGTACTTCAGACTCCTTCAATCAAGAAATCGCTGTTCATGAAGATAATGTCTATGCAGTATGGCTCGAAGAAGGCGAGAAAAATAGCAGAGTCATGTTCAGGGCAAGCCACGACGGGGGAAAAACCTTTGATGAAACTCTGGCAATTAGTGAGAAGGCAAATGTCGGCACTCTTCCAAAGATTTCCGCAGATGGCCACGGAATACATGTTGCTTGGAGTTTGTTGCACGATGAAAGAGAAAATGGACTATTCTATTCAGCGAGTTTAGATGGTGGTAAGAGTTTCAGTGAGCCCAAGAAATTAAGCGACCAGAATAACTTTGGCGAACCGCAGATAATTTCCAGTAACGAAACAGTCTATGTCATTTCAGGAGGGACGGACACGCTCGAAGTTAACGGGCTCTTGATAGCCAAGAGCTCGGACGGCGGAGTTACTTTTTCTTCGGAGACGATTAATGTAAACGGCTCATTCGTCAATCCGCTCAACGTGGAAGCCGCAGTTGATGGTTCTATGTTATACATTGCTGGCCAGGTACTTGTTGGGAGCAACGAGGAGATACTTCTCTTGCCACTTGAGACTCAACCAGACTCGGCAAAGCCTCTTGGACTAGTCAATCTGAGCGGCAATCCAAAAATTTCAGAGTGTCCTTCCATAGCGATTGCCGGCGACAGAATTTTCGTGGTGTGGGAAGACCTTAGCCCGGGAAACCACGAGATCCTGTACTCCAAAGGCCTGAAAATTTAGAAAGTGCGGGAGGTGGGATTTGAACCCACGAACCCCTAAGGGATAAGAGCCTCAGTCTTACGCCTTTGACCATGCTGGGCGACTCCCGCGCAATAAACACGCTTTCCACCCGCTAATTTGAATATTACGTGCCCTGCCATAGTTTTTATATGTGCACCTGCCACTCGCAGCAGCAGAAATGCTTATTCCCGTTAGATGTTTTACTTGCGGAAACCTAATAGCTGACAAGAACGCAGAATATTCAAACAGGGTCAAGGCAGGCGAAGATCCGGCAAAAGTTCTTGACTCGCTGAACGTCAGACGATATTGCTGCCGAAGGATGTTTATCTCAAGCGTAGAAACAATCTATCAAATTATTCCCTACTATGAAGCACTGAGACGACGCATGTCAGAAATACAGTCAGAGATCGAATAATCAAAACAAGTAATAAATAACCAACGTCTCTGCAGCATCCTGTCAAATGCCTTTTATCACTTCACTGCGCGGAAGGATACTTTTCAACAGCAGGGGAAGCAAGACTATTGAAGTTGATGTCGTTTCGGACAAGAAATTCGTTGGCAGGGCTTGCGCGCCATCTGGGGCATCTGTCGGCAAGTTAGAGGCGCAAAGTTTTCCAGACAACAAACCGGAACTCGCCCTTTCCAAGCTCAATGACAATGCAAAGAAATTCGTGGGCCTCCCGGCAGAAGACATGAAAGCGGTCTTTGAAACTATAAGAAAAATAGACAAGACTGAAAATTACAGCCAGATTGGCGGGTCTGTAGCATATGCTCTCAGCATTGCTGCAGTCGACTCCGCCTCTAAGGCACTTGGTGTGCCCTTGTTCAAGCTGCTCAAGCCAAGCGGGCCTTATCATTTTCCGTTTCCTCTTGGAAATATTCTGGGTGGAGGTGCTCATGCTGGTCCCGGCACTCCCGACATACAGGAGATTCTTGCTTGCCCTGTTGGTGCAGAGAGCATAACACAAGCACTTGAAATGAATTTCAAGTTACATGCGGAGACCAGAAAGGTAATTGAAAGTATCGACAAGAGATTCACCTATGGCAGAGGAGATGAGGGCGCGTGGGCGCCCAATGTTAACAACGATCAGGCGCTGGAGATCGTGGAAAAGGCAGTGCGCAACTGCGGTTATACTCTTGGAAAGGAAATGGCGATTGGCGTCGATTTTGCCAGCTCGTCCTTTTGGGACGAAAAGAAGATGTGCTATGATTATTCGAGACAGGGATTAACGCGTGACACAGGCGAACAAATCGAATTTGTCAACAAGTTGATTCGAGATTACAAGTTAGTCTTTGCAGAGGACCCCGTTCATGAAGGCGACTTTGAAAGCATGGCAGTACTGACCAAAAAGAATCCCAAAATTTTGGTGACGGGGGACGACATGCTAGTTACAAACGCTGCAATGGTGAAGAAGGCGAAAAAGCTCAGGGCATGCAGAGGTGCAATCCTGAAGGTCAACCAGGCAGGCACTCTCTATGACGCGATGGAATTTGCCACGGAATGTACGGAGAGCAATATCAAATTGATAACTTCTCATAGATCAGGAGAATCTGTCGATTCACACATTTCGCATATCGCAGTTGCCACCGATTCGAAAATGCTCAAGTCCGGAGTACTCGGTGGAGAACGCGTAGCCAAGTTGAACGAGCTTGTGCGCCTGCTAGAGTATGATTTAATAGAAGGTATGGCAGAACTGACCTCTGCGTAATCCATTATGAGCAATCCAGAGGATGAAGTCGACTCATCTGCTCCGGTCGAGGAGACATCTACACCGGTAGAATCTCCCGAGGGTCAGGAAGTTGTTGAAACCGATAATTTAGAAAAGATGATACTTTCAACAGGCATTCGAGTTGGAACGCCTGTCAAGACGAAGTTCATGGCACCATTTATCGTCAAGGCCAACCCAGAGGGCCTTTACATCCTTGACATCAGCAAGACGCTTGCGCGGGTTGACGTCGCAGCCAAATTCATTGGCAGGGCAAACATTGCAAAGGTAGCGGTAACTTCTGCGCGTGAATACGGCAAGACTCCGGTCGAAAAGTTTTGCGAAATCACTGGAGCAACACGGATCCTGGGTCGATTCATGCCTGGCACTTTTACCAATCCCTCACTGCCAGACTATATGGAGCCGGAAATAGTAGTTGTTACTGATCCACAGGCCGACCAGCAGGCAGTGCTTGAAGCAACCAGGGCTGGAGTCCCGGTGATCGCAATTGCCAACAGTGACAACGTTACGGCAAAGGTAGACCTAATCATCCCTGCCAACAACCGCGGTCGCAAGGCTCTTGCGACAGTGTACTGGCTTCTCGCCAGAGAGGTCCTCAAGAAGCAGAGCGTAATCAAGTCTGATGCCGAAATGTTAGGAAAAGCCTCCATCGACGACTTTGAGACAAAGTTGGTCGAGGAGATCACTTGAGCAGTATCGAGAGACCAACAAGAGTGCCGGCCGTCGCCGGAATGTTTTATCCTGACAATCCAAGAGACCTAAGACAGCTCATTGACCAGTCTTTCCGCGATCCGCGCTTTGGCCCCGGAAGGCAACCGCCTTCGACTGGAAAGCGTAAAATCTACGGGATGGTTTCTCCGCATGCCGGATACGTATATTCAGGGACCGTCGCTGCTAACGGATTCTTTGAAGTCTCATCGCTTGATTTCCAGGATGTTATCATGGTGGGCCCAAACCACTATGGAATCGGCAAGGGTGTAGCGATAATGCGCAGTGGAGTTTGGCAATCCCCACTAGGTGATGTCGAGATCAACACACAGCTCGCAGAAGAAATAGCCAGCAGGTCGGCGACTAGTGACTTCAGTGACTCCTCACACAGCAAAGACCACTGCCTTGAAGTCCAAATTCCATTTCTTCAGTACATCAGGCAGAAAGTTCAGATTGTCCCGATTGTTCTGATAATGCAAGACATTGATACTGCTTTCGACCTGGGCAAGGCAATTGCGGAAGCGGTCGCGGAAAGAGGAAACGAGAGCACGCTCTTGATCGCCTCCTCTGACTTGACGCACTATGAGCCAAACGAGGATGCACACCGCAAGGATAACGAGCTGATAAAAACAGTCCTCGAACTTGATGTTTACAAATTTTACACTGTTCTTGAAAGGCTGAATGTTTCCGCGTGCGGGTATGGAGCAATCGCAGCCGTAATGGTGGCTGCAAAGAGCCTCGGGGCCACCAAGGGCGAATTGCTCCGGTACGCCACCAGCGGAGATGTTACTGGGGACAAAAGTGCTGTCGTCGGATATTCTTCGATAGTATTCGTATGAAACGGACAGCACACGTCGCATCGGCCCCTGCAAAGGTCATACTATTTGGCGAGCACTTTGTGGTGTATGGCACCCCTGCCCTGCTCGCTGCCATAAACAGGCGCACAACTGCAAAAGCAGGAAAACGAGACGACGGCAAGATAATTATCAAGTCGGATATCGGGGCATCCGCGGAATACACTAAAACTGGCTTCAAAATCCTGCGAGGGGGTAGAAAGGCAAAGGCGATTCTGGATCCCATAAATGATGCGATAAGAAGGGCACGGGGCGAACATCGCCAGTCCGAAGGCCTACAAGTCGAGTTGAAATCCGATATTCCCTACGGGATAGGTCTCGGTTCCTCTGCAGCGTCATGCGTGGCTTCAATCGCCGCAATCGATTCCCTATTTGACTCGCATGACAAGAACTGGATATGCGATAGAGCGATGGAATCAGAACGCATTATTCACAAGAATTCATCTGGAGCAGATTGCTACGTCAGCACCTATGGCGGGATCATACGATACAGCAAGGATGAAGGATACAAGAAAATCAAAGCAGGAAAGCAGTTAAGGCTAGTGGTCAGCAGCACAGGAATTCTGCATTCCACAGGCAGTCTGGTTGAACGCGTGAGAAAGTTCAGAGAAGCAAATCTGCGAAGATTCAACGACCTTTCTGAGCAGGCGGATGGGATATGCGCAGAAGCGTTGCAAGCGATAGAATTAGGAGACATCGAAACACTCGGCCAGCTCATGACAGAGAACCAAAAGCTACTGAAGCAAATTGGCGTGTCCCACAGTAAGGCCGAGGCCCTGATCACGCTGAGCTTGCAGGCTGGAGCCCTCGGTGCGAAAATAACGGGCGCTG
>DASYRH010000046.1:0-5152 GCA_036004585.1 Nitrososphaera sp.
CAGGGAACATGTGCAGCGCCAGGCGCCACCAGGAGGGGCCGGGCGCGACAAAAGAAAGAAGGATAGAAGGCCGAAGCGGTTTGGAAAGCGACGCTATTAGGTGGATCTCGGTTGCTGGCGAAAAAAACGTCGCCACGCTCAACCTTGCGAAAGGAAGTAACGTATACGGAGAAAAGTTGATCAGGCAGGGTGGCGACGAATACCGACTGTGGGATCCATTCAGAAGCAAGCTTGCGGCTTCGCTGAAGAAGGGCTTGAAGAACATGCCAATAAAAAATGGAACCAAGGTCCTTTACCTTGGGGCGTCAACTGGCACGACGGTTAGCCATGTATCTGACATTGTCGGACCCTCCGGCATTGTGTTTGCAGTGGAGCCGGCGACCAGGGTCGCAAGGGAGCTTATTCAAAACGTGGCATCTAACCGGAAAAACGTAGTCCCAATCATTGAAGACGCACGCAGGCCGCAATCATATTTCTCGGTCTTTGGCAAGGTAGATGTGGTCTACTGCGACATCGCCCAGCCAGATCAGACTGACATTGCGATATCAAATTGCACCGCGTATCTGAAAAAGGGCGGAGTAATGCTCCTCGTAATCAAGACGCGGAGTATCGACGTAACCATGGATCCGAAGGCAGTAGTCAACCAGGAGGCCGCAAGGCTTGAGAGGAACGGATTCTCGATTGGCCAGATAATCAACTTGGAGCCATTTGACAAAGATCACAGCATGATCTACTGCACTTACGGTCCGTAGAGGGTACATTGAGCCGTCTGCTCAAGCATTTGCCGAAGAGGCTTCCACGATTGTCGCGCAAAGTCGGGAGCTTCGCCGTGGCTTGCAACCCACTTTCTGATGAAATCCATGGTCGTCGCGTCGGAAGGATAGCCACTCCCAATTTCAGGGCCGTACTTGTTACGGATTTCTTGGATTTCCTGGTCCCTGGTAATCTTGGCAATTATCGAAGCTGCAGATACGACGACGTTAAGAGAATCGGCATGATGGAGCGAGTGGAGCTTTCTGGGGCGACATGAAAGCCTCTGGTCAATGCTTTCCCTAAATCTTGCAGGGTTGACGTCGCAGCAGTCCACATAGATTTCGTCTGCACCGATGCTATCAATGACTCCTGCCATGACTCTAGCTTCAAGTCTGTTGAGGCCATGTAACATTACGCTTCCGTCGACTTCTTCTGGTGCAACCTTGCGGACGCATATCGAGTCCACTATCCTAATTATTTGGCCAAATAGCCTTGCTCTTGCCCTTGGAGTAAGCGTCTTTGAGTCCCTAACTCCCATCTTTCTGAGCTCAGCCAGCTTGGACTCCCTTATTCCAACCCCCGCCACGACCAGCGGACCAATAATCGACCCGCGGCCTGCCTCATCGACCCCACCGACAAGTATGCCTTGCTTCAAGCGCAAATTTCTAATGACCGTTATGCTGGTTTGCTACCTGTTTATTATCAATTGTGCTGGTAAAAACAAGAACCGTCTTTCTCTATAAATAGAGCAATGATTCAGTCCAAACCAATGCAGGTAGGAGGATTTGTCAGTACGACTGAAGGTGGAACCATCCTCCTAGTTCCTCCGGAATCGCTAATCGCAAAAGTTCCGCCAAAGACCCCTGCATTCTTTAACCCGGTGGCGAGGCTAAGCCGGGATCTTTCCATTACGGCCTACCGGGCTTTTCTGCCGTCCTTGACTAACAAGACATTCGCCGATGGTTTCGCCGGGATAGGGGCAAGGGCTCTTCGAGTGGCGACAGAAATCCCCGAGATGTCCGCGGTGTATGCAAACGACATCAATGCCACAGCAGTTGCCGCTGCAAAAGAGGCGGCAAGATTGAACTCGGTCGAAAACAAGTGCCACTTTTCTATCAATGAGGTCTGCAAATTTCTGTTGGAAGGAACGAATGAAGGTGATCGTTTTGGAATTGTAGACCTTGATCCCTTTGGCACTCCTGCAAGACACGTTGACTGCGTCCTTCGCGCGGTTCTAGATGGCGGGCTTGTGTCGATAACTGCGACGGACACTGCGGTGCTTTGTGGGATTTATCCCGAAGTGTGCCTCCGCCGTTACTATGGCCGTCCACTCAACAATAGCTATGGCAACGAGACTGCGATAAGGTTAATGCTGTCTCTAATCGCGCTGACGGCCTCAAGGTTGGAGCTTGCAATCCAGCCCGTGTTTGTGCATGCGACAATGCATTACATGCGCGTGTATGTCAGAGTTTCAGTAAGCAGCAGCCAGGCAAATGATGTCTATACAAACATCGGATACGTTCTTCATTGCTTTCAATGCGGCCACAGGATCAAGGTGGCAGACTATGAACAGAAAAAATGCGAACTCTGCTGGGGCGCCATGCGAATTGGCGGCCAGTTGTGGACTGGAACTCTCCATGACAAAGAATTTGTCGGCAGGATGGTAGAGCAGGATCCCGACAGGCGGTCGAAAAAGGTACTAGAGGCAGCGCAAGACGAATTAAGCGAAATACCGTACTACTTCAAAGCTGACGAGATCTCGTCGAAAAACCGGACAAACCCTCATTCAGTTCTAGGTATACTTGAAAAGCTGCGATCGTCAGGGTTCGCCGCTTCGCGAACAGCGCTGAACCCCGGCGGGTTCAAGACTAATGCAAGGCTTGACCAGATCCTCTCAGCACTAAAGTGATCATGTTGCTATCGGAATAGCCTGGACCGATTGTTCGACGTAGTCCTGCCACTCTATCTTTAGGCTGTCTATTTCTTGCTGAGGGCCGGTGTCTCCACGCTCTACAACCAACTCGATTTCACGGAGGTACTCAGCGAAAACGCCCAGGGCCTTGCCATACAGGTCGTAGCTCTGCCTCCACTCTGGCGCAGGCTCCCTTTGAATCTGTCGCAGCAGCTCTTGAGTCTCCAAGCCTGCTGAATCAAGACGGCCAAGCATGTCATCGGTTCCCAAGGTTCCATTTCTCCAGCTGGAATATTGTGAGTCTACGCTGGCAGCGAGGTCGAGGTGACGGGAGTAGACTTCAGATTCAATGTCGGCATCTGTCATTGGAGTATCAAAATTCCCCGGGCCGCTCTGTGGAACAAACCACACAAGAAAACTCGCGCCTACGATCCCAGCCACTATAGCCGCCGTCGTGGCAATGCCTTTCTTGCTTGCCAAGTATGCATTTGTTTTTTAAAGCTCAATAAATAGATAGCCACTTATAGCCCAGCCAATTTCCAAAGCCAACAAGTGAGCTCAACCGGACAGGCGCAACCAAATATCGGAAAACTAATTTATCGAAACGATATCGCGCCAGACCTTGCAATACTCAGGATTCAACCTGCGGACGGCAGCTCAATTCCGGATTTCAAAGCCGGCCAGTTCGTCACATTGGGTCTGCAATTTCCTGGCGAGGACAAGATAACGTACAGGGCGTATTCGATTTCATCTCCACCAGAAGAGAGGCGCTATTTTGAGCTTTACGTAAAGCTGGCTCGGGAGCCTGTGATGGGCAAGTTCACAAGTGCGTTCTTTGACCTTAAAGTAGGCGATACACTATATTGGCGCAAGCCCGCAGGCGCATTTACTCTTGAGGACAAGAGATCGGATGGGTCTCCGGATAATCGGCGGCTTGTTCTAGTCGCATCGGGAACGGGTCTTGCTCCGTTTGTCAGCTATTCACTCCACCTGCAAAACATCGGCTCAAAAAGAAAAATCGTCCTTTTGCATGGGGCAAGGAACGCCCAAGAACTGGGTTACAGAAGCATCTTTGAAGGTATGGCTAGAAGTGACAATTTTATTTACATTCCAACAGTCAGCCGTCCCAATGACGAGCTATCAAAGGGCTGGCGGGGCAACTTGGGACGGGTAGAGTCGCTTCTCGTGCGAGCTGATGGGGAATCGGCTCTCGAAAAGACCATCGGGCAGAGAGTAACGCCGGAGAACTCTTTCTTCTGCATCTGCGGATATCAGGGGACGATTGACTCTGTCGTTGCTATTCTTTCGCCTCTTGGGTTTGTAACCAACCGCAACAAGAGAAAGGATGGGTCCTTTGACATCAAGATTGAAACATACGGATAGGGGCAAACCTCATTACTCTCTGGAAAGAAGGAGATGACTGTTTTGGAGCTATTCGCCGCGAGATTAACGCGCTACCAAGGCGCCGTGATGATTGATATTTGCGATCTTGAGCTTATCGGGAAAAGCTTGGAACAGAACGGGCTTGTAATCAATCTCACCAAGGAATATTATCAGCAAGAAATCATCGGCCCGACCCGGGCGGAAGAGATTCTGCAAAAATGCTCCATAGCCAACCTAGTCGGCGACAGGATAATCGGGCATGCTATCTCTATGAAGATGGCTAAAGAGGCCAGCATCAAGAGGATTTCTGGGGTTCCATTCCTGATGATATACAAATTCCAACACGGCTAGTGGCGACTGCGCACAAAGATAATAATGGATCGGAATGATATTGTTTCTGGTTGGGAGAGGACGAACCGGAGCTGCCAGACGAAGGAGGCAAGGCAATAGCCAGGGCGGACAGGCGGCTGTCCAAGAATGAGCGTGAAAGCCGGCTCCTTGTCAAAAGATCAGAGGACTATCAGGTCTTTGACAATGTCTTTGACGTGCCCACGCTAATGACAATAAACGATCTGAGAAGCGAGCGGGTAATAGGGGAATTTAAGGGCTCGCTTGCAGCTGGGAAGGAGTCCAAAGTTTACCTTGCAGCAGCACCCGACGGCTCGCTCATAACCCTAAAAATCTATCTGACCGTCAGTGCCGAGTTCAAAAAACGCATGCAGTATATCGCGGGTGACCCGAGGTTTTCAGACATAAAGAAAGGCAGCAGGAATATCATGACAATCTGGGCAAGGAAGGAATTCAAGAACATGCAAGCTGCCCATTCTGCAGGGGTGAGGGTACCAATCGCCATAGCAGTGAAAAAGAATGTCCTCGTAATGGAATATGTGACGGATCAAGAAGGCGAGTTGGCTAGGCCGTTGGCTTATCATGAAATAACACAAGACGATTACAAGCAGGTGATCGAGCAGGTGTCGCTTCTATACCGCAAGGCCAACCTCGTCCACGCCGACCTCTCAGAATATAATATCTTTAGAAGTGACAGGGGCATAATGTTGTTTGACTTTGGATCTGCGGTGGACATCAGGCACCCAAATTCAAAAC
>DASYRH010000047.1:0-8734 GCA_036004585.1 Nitrososphaera sp.
GAAATTGAAACCAACGAAGTCAGGGCGACACACTCTGCTTCCGTAGCCCAGATGGACGAGAACCAGATATACTATCTCACAACAAGGGGCCTTAATAGAGAAGGAGCCAAGAGAGAAATTGTCTCCGGGTTCTTGGAGCCGCTTTCGAGAAAGATGGGACCTACAATCAGAGCATGGGTCAATTATCTTATAGAAAACAAGTGGCAAGGCAAGACATTGATGCTTCGTGCAGACGAAGCGATGGAACAGATCCTCGAAGTAGAAAAGTCCAGATATAGAGAGACCCAGGACATATTTGAAAAACACTACAAGTACAGGTAATCTTATGGAAGACTGGATAAAAGTCTGCGATACGAACGCCCTAAAGGACGGCGACATGCTTGACTTTGACCATGGCGAAAGAAAAATCCTTGTCGCCAGATTTGGCAATCAAGTCTTTGCTACCGACAGGATATGCACACACGCTTACGCTGATCTTTCAACAGGCATACTAAACGAGGATGAGAAAACCGTGACATGTCCACTTCATCTGTCTTCATTCAAACTGGACAGCGGAGCACCGCAGAATCTCCCTGCTGAGAACCCGCTGAAAACTTACAAGGTTAAAATACAGGAAAACGCAATTTATATAAAGTTGGATTAGTGAAATGTTGCAAGAACACGGCTCTTTTGATGTGGAAAGGATAAGAAAAGATTTTCCTATCCTGAAGCGAACGGTAAGCGGAGGCAAGCCCCTCGTTTACCTGGATAACGCGGCTACCACGCAAAAGCCGATAGCCGTAATTGACGCTATCCATGACTATTACATGAACTATAACTCCAACATTCACAGGGCAGTTCACCAACTTGCTGAAGAGGCTACTCTTGCGTTCGAGAAGACAAGAGAAAAGGTAGCAAAGTTCGTCAATGCGAGATCAACCGAAGAAATAATATTTACGCGCAATGCTACGGAGGCCATTAACCTGGTAGCGTATTCCTGGGGCAGGGCCAACATCAAAAAAGATGACAGAATAGTCATATCTGAAATTGAGCACCATAGCAATATCGTTCCATGGCAGATCCTTACAAGTGAAAAAGGGGCACATCTCGATTACGTCGGAGTCGACGACAGCGGTTACCTGAAGATGCATGAATATGAAAAGTATCTCGCCGGCGGAAAAGTAAAGCTCGTCTCTGTGAGCCATATGTCAAATGTGCTTGGCACGATAATCCCGGTACACGAAATCGTAAAGATGTCGCATGAAAAAGGCATACCCGTGCTGATTGATGGGGCACAATCAGTTCCGCACATGAAAGTTGACGTGCAGGATATGGATTGTGACTTTATGGCATTTTCTGCTCACAAGATGCTGGGCCCGACCGGCGTCGGAGTGTTGTACGTCAAAAAAGAATTGCTTGAAAAAATGCCACCGTTTATGGGCGGGGGTGACATGATAAAGGAGGTCCACAAATACGAAACCCGGTACAATGATCTTCCCTACAAATTTGAAGGGGGAACACCCAACATTGCTGATGTCATTGGCTATGGGGCCGCTATTGACTACCTGAACAATCTTGGTATGGACAAGGTCAGGGAACACGAGATCGATCTGACAAAATATGCATTGGACACTATCTCGGGCGTAAAAGGCATCACACTGTACGGCCCTCCAGACCCTCAGGACAGGGGAGGCGTAGTGTCATTTAATATCGGAGATATTCATCCACATGATCTTGCCACGATAATGAACGACCACGGTGTCGCCATCAGGTCTGGTCACCACTGCGCCCAGGTTTTGATGGAAAGGCTCGATGTAGCGGCAACGTCCCGGGCAAGTTTTTATGTCTACAACACAAAAGAAGAAATCGACACATTTATTGGAGCTCTTCATGAAGCAAGGAGACTGTTCAAAATTTGAGTGACGATATATACAGAGAAATAATCTTGGACCACTACCGCAATCCGCGTAACAAGGGCAAGCTACCTGGTGCGGACGTGAGCATCCACGATAGCAACCCGCTATGCGGCGACGAAATCGATATCCACCTCAAGGTTGACGGAGACAAGATCAAAGATGTCAAGTTCGAGGGGAGAGGCTGCGCAATTAGCCAAGCAAGCGCTTCTATGTTGACTGAAATGGTGATAGGCAAGCCTCTGACGTCAATCAGGGATCTCTCGAAGGATGACATTTTGGAAAATATTGGACTGACTTCGCTCGGACCCGCGAGGATCAAATGCGCGCTCTTGTCCCTGAAAGTGCTAAAGCTGGGAATGGTCAAATATTATTCAGATAGGGACCCGGATTCCGCAAAGAAGCTGCAGGACGATTCAAAGGGACTCTAAATGTCTACTACGACCAAGGTAGGTAGACAGGATATCCGCAAAATAATCTTTGACAACTATAATGTAACCGACGTTCGATTTTCAAACGACGAAATCCTGGCTCACCTGAACGAACAGAATAGTTACCGCGAAATGGAGCTCGACGTCTTGGACTTTGAAGACGTCCTTCTGGAGATGGAGGTTTCGGGGATGCTTAGGCCAATAGCACAGAATTTCAACACCCGTTATTATAGACTTTGGGGGCCATTAGAGCAAACAAGCTGCAAAGCATGCGGGAGGCCAACATACTTTGCGTCTTCAGAGGAAGAAAAAAAATGCCCTCATTGTAATGCAAAGTTGTAGGGAAAACAATTAAACGCCATCAGGATTGTTCATTGTTGTTGTCTGCAGCGATTAGGCCGCCGTGGATGATTAGGACCAGGTCTATTTCCTTCGTTGTCCTGGTCGGCGCATTCGCCGGCTTTACGGCACTGGTCGCTTCGGGCGCGACCTTTGCTATGGACGACGCCGTAAGCAGATATTTCAAGACGTTACAAGGCGACGCCTCGGTTGACGCTTTCATGGTCGTACTTACAACCTTTGGCGATGTCAGCACGCTTTTTGTCTTTGGAATAATTATCACGGTAATCCGGCGCACTCGAAAGGTTGGGATGATCTTTCTAATCGCCCTCGTTGTGCTCGTGGTCCTGACAATGTACATAAAGCCTGTGATTGGCAGGCAAATCCCGCCTTATGGGTTTGAACCCGCATCAAGTCTACTGGAAAACTTTAGCATTGAAAATGACAGCCTTTCCCCGATAGCAGCTGGATTTTCATATCCTTCAGGTCACATTTCAAGAGCGGCGGCACTCGCCTTCATAGTGGGGTTTGCAGTATACAACAAGTCAAAGATAGCAGGGTATGCCTTGTGGGCTTTTCCCGTAATAATAGGGATAACGCGCCTATACGTCATGCAACATTACCCCACGGATATCATTGCCGGGATTATGTTTGGAGCCATCGTCTCTGTAGTGTTGGCAAACGCTATGAAGCTCGACCAGCCATTTTTCCTGTCGCGCTTCAAGGGTAGAGAAGACAGCAAGGCTCCCGGAGACACCCTCCAGCGTTAGATCACGCCTTACTTTCAAATCGCTCAAACATTTCGGGGTTCGCCAAAATCCAGCCATAGTGGCTCTCGTCATGAAGATATCGCAACTCGCGCACCTTGGGGGATAACTTTTTCTTGCGCAACGCAAGCAGGAATTCTCCCTGGAGTGACACGCCTAGCCTCTTTGCCTTGCCCGTCACTTTCTCTCCCCGTGGAAGCAGGATCCTGTAGC
Organism: Nitrososphaera sp.; assembly: GCA_036004585.1. GTDB lineage: Archaea > Thermoproteota > Nitrososphaeria > Nitrososphaerales > Nitrososphaeraceae > Nitrososphaera. The sequence goes on from DASYRH010000047.1 coordinate 3,643, forward strand.
TAAAGCTCGATTCAGCCATTCCCAGTTCGTAAGACTCGGCCATCTTGTCAACGGCCTGCCTAATGTCAGAAAGTTCCTGCAGTTCTATTGTCCCGGTGACTGGAAAAGACACATACGGCGATGTCATTTATACCTGGCAAAGGCTTCAACAAGGTGATTCTGGAGCGCTTTGTTCCACTCTGGAAAGCCCTCTGGAGAATCGGGATAGGAGTAATAGTGGTCTGTCAGGACCTTGTTTACGCTGGCACAGTGTCGCAAGTCATCCGCCAGTTTCTTGTTCATCGCTCCGCGAATTATCATGCCGAGCTTGTCTACAGTGCCAAACTCTGGATGTTCTCCCTTTGTAATCTTGTCAATGTCCATCTTTGAAAGAAAGTGCTTCATTCCAAAGTTAATCTGTTCATTCGTCAATCCCTGGAGCATGCGGCGGAATACCTCCAGTCCCGCGGTTTTGTAGCCATAGTCATTGATAAAGTGCTTGTTGTATTGCCACAGGCTTTTTTCCGAAGTGTCGCCGGCCTGAAGAGCCTCTACGGCATCCTTGCCGGCAATCGTAGCTGCAACTATCGCAGGGCCAATCCCTCCTGCATCCAGCGGCTTGGGCATCCAAGCTGAATCACCTACGAGCATGTATCCATTTGCGACCAGGCAGTCGTTCTGTCGCCTGACAGAAACCTGCCATGTTCCCCAGGCGTTGCCATCATCCTCCGCTCCATCAGCCAGAGCCGGATTTTCTATGACGGGGTTGGCCTCGACATATTCATCGATAAGCGTCTTGAGGTCGGGGTGGACTCCCATCTGCTTATTCCTGGCATCAAAGGCCTTTTGCTGCACGCCAAGGCCGATGTTTACCTTGCTTTTTCCTTTCGGAAACACCCAGCCGTAGCCGCCTGGCGCCAAGTTCTGGTCCAGGTGAATTATGCAATAGTCTGGGTCAAAATAGGTCTTATCATCTTTGGCAAGATCAAAGTTGTAGATGTACCTTCCAGTTGCTTCGAGGTCGTCGCGGTCAATTCGCTTCTGGATAAATGACTTGATGGGAAGATTTGTGCGCAGAACCGAGGTTACGCCTGTACAGTCAACCACGAGCTTTGCAGTCTTTTTGAAAACCGTCTTGTCCACAAGGTTCTCTCCCTCTACTCCAATAACGGTATTGTTTTCAACCACAAGGGAACGCAGAGCCACCTGATCCTTTACTTCAACTCCCATCTTTACTGCATCGTTGAACTGCTTTTGCGGAAGCATCCTCCTGTTAAGCAAGAAACCCTCGCCATCAAACGAAATTCCAGTCTCGTGGTCTGGCGAGTAGGCAAGGACGCCTTTTACAGGGTGCTCAATCTCAGGGTAGCCCCATTTGATCTTTATGCGATCTGTCATATAGTCGACAGTATTCTTGCCAACCGCGTCTCCGCAGACCCAGCCATTCACGGTTTTTTTCCCAAGCTGCGAAACCGGGTTGCGATCTAGTACCAAAATTCGGATGGACTGGCGTGAATAGTATGCAGCTGAAGAAGCGACGATGAGGCCAGCAAGCCCTCCACCTGCAACGATAATGTCATAGTCACGGTTGCTCCAAGACATCTATATTTGCGACAGCGCGAGAAGACAAAAAACGCTATTTAAAGTATGTCGAGCACCATGCCTACCTTACCTTAGAAATATTCAAAAATGCTCTGTGCGAATCTGTATGATGATGCAGAGGCCCTTTGTCTTTTTTGACTTGGGTCAGACGCTCATAGATGAAAGGGATTTTATCGACTCATTTGACGCCCAATTCCTCGAAATTCTGAACGGCTTTGGAGCAAGGATCGACCGGCGCAATTACCTTACCGTACGGGACAGCGTCATAAGAGACAGGAGAATAGGAACAGGGAGCGTGAGCGAATTGATAGTCGAAGTCTGCAGGCTCCTCGCTCCTCCGGGATACGACAAAGTAATCGCGTACCGATTAGAACCAGAGATACGAAAAAGACGAGGCTCCACTCTCAGGTTTTCCAACGATGCGCCAGCGATGCTGGAGACATTGCATGAAATGGAAATCGAAATGGGGCTGATCGCAAACCAGTCAGATGATATCGCAGAAATTCTGGCAAAATCTGGACTCGAAAAATTCTTCAATGTAAAGATAATATCTTCGGCAGTCCGGCTTGCCAAGCCCGACCCAAGAATTTTTCAGCTTGCCCTTGATAAGGCTGGAAGATCGGCACAGGATTGCATAATGGTGGGCGACAGGTTGGACACGGACATATGTCCTGCCAAATCAATCGGAATGACTACCATACGTTACACGAATTCGCTGTTCTCTCTTCAAACCCCTTCAGAGGAATGCGAACAACCTACGTTCTCGATAGCCAGTCTTTCAGAGATCCCTGGTATTCTCGAAAAGATTATCTTTCGATAAAGCGTATCTTTGCTAAGAGTCGATTGCTACCCTCACTTTGGGTTATGTTAAGAAATACCCATCGCCATCCTGTAAACAGAGCACTCCACTTTGCAGGTATGCCCTTTTACGTTTTGGGTATTGCTCATGTGGTTGGCTTCTTCGCCGGCTATCCAGCTGAACCGGCTCTTGGGGCAATGCTCTTGCTTGCTGGCATTTCGATGTTTACTTTGGGTCACAGGATAGAGGGAAACCTCGGTTCGATAACTCCTGTGCTTGCCTCTCGCCTGATTTCAAGAAATGTGCGACGCTATCTTGCTGCGAATATCATCCATGACCGCGCTCCCTGACTCTGGTCGTTCAAGAAACATGGAGTGAACGGGTCCCGCCCCGTCTCCTTCCCTTCTCGGAATAATATGGACATGGACATGTGGTATTTCCTGCCCTGCCTCCTTTCCATTGTGAACTGCTATGATTGTTGAAGTGGCGCCAGTCGCTTTTTCGACTGCAGGGGCAACTTTGCATGCGAGCTCGAAAATTTCTCGCGACTCTTCCCTATCTAGATCTTGTATCTTGCTACTGTGAGACTTGCTTATTACTAGAGTGTGGCCAATTGCAAGCGGGAATGCATCAAGTATTGCCAGAGCTTCCTTATTCCTAGCGACCACCTTTGCAGGTATCTTGCCGTCGAATATCCGGCAAAAAACGCAGTTCATGTCTTGCATGAATATTTGAATCAGCTTTTTACTATTAAGGTCTACCGCAGGCTACTGTTTCTGGACATTCATGGCGCCGGCTGCTGGACAGGGACCGATGAAAGTCGCTCCAGCTTTGCCTTCGCAGCGACGTAATCCGCTGCCATCCCTGAGCCAAACGCAACTGATGCAAGTCCTTTCTTTGATACGCTGCCTATTCTCTCTGGCGCAAAATTGTGTTTTCGCAGCTCTTCCATTATCAGTTCCGCAACCTCTCTTGTGGCGACCAGCAAGTGACATCCGTTCAGAGATGCCGTAGCATTCTCTACAAGGTATTCCTTTGTTGCGAATCTCGCAATCTCGTCATGCCTCATCGGAATTTCGTTTATTGCGAGCTGGGCATTAGCAAGCTCTGCGAGTGCACCTAACGCGAATACGCCTCTTGTCCCGACCGGATAGACTGCAGTGACATGAGAGTTCCTGTCATACGGAGTCCCAAAGTCAGGCGAGTACTTTGCGATGATTTTGCCAAGCGCAAAATGAGGCTCACTCAAGTTCTTTATCGCGTCATCCCTTCCCTTTGTTATTGATTCAAACGATACACCTCCCGTTTCGTACTTGATGATGTTTTCTGAATCCATGCGCGCAAGCGTATACAGGCTCAATGCTGCAAGGCCTCCAAACTTGTTTGTCACAAGGATGTCCATGCCTTCTTCAACCTGGTCATATCTGGTCGGAAGTTCCTTTGTTGTCGTTGCCATCGCAGTAGTGCCGTAGAACAACTTGTTTATCTTGAGCGAGCTATAATCTTCCATTGCAAGGTTGTAGCGCGAAGTAAATGCATCAAGATTTGATCTTACGCGGTCAAGAATTTCCTCACTTGGTGCGTCATAAACAGGGAAGAATTTGTACGATGACGACAGTCCGCAACCCAGGAGGTTCAGAGTCTCTATTGCAGAGGTCATCGCAATGTTGATGTGTACATCCGCGTCGGGATCCCTTGTGATATCAGTGAGGTGGGTGACAGCTGTTACTGCCGGCATAAAGCCGACCTTGTCGCCTCTGTGAAGTTCGATATAGTCAAACATGGCAAACTGAGCCTCTGGATGTTCGGTCAGCACAGCCGAAGTGCAGGTCACGGCCACTTTTGCGGCAAATGCCTTCAGAAACTTCTCAAGTACTTCTGATAGCAAACGCGATGATTCGCCCGATCCTGTGTGGATTCTGAGGATCGCAAGAGCGCGCTTTACCTCTAATTCTTTTTCTATCGCGGGATCCGATAGGCGATAGGTTCTCCTAGTCAGCTCTGGTACTTTGCCTTCGATATGGAAGAAAGAGTCAAACCAGGCTGGACTTATCTTGATCGTGCTCTTTTTTACTTCTTGAAGTGCGTCGCGCAAGACAAGCTGATCCACTTCGTTTCCGCAACTGGGAACCCATCTCAGAGGGTCAAAACCTAGCTTCCTGTACTTGTCAATATGTTCCCAAAAATTATCAAGCAAACCAAATCTCTCCTAGCAAACACTATAGTTATGCGAGTATTTTCACATTATATAGAAGATTACTTCCTAATAAACAAACTTCTACAATTTGTCTACTAGCATGTAATATGAACTACCTACATTGGGTCGTCTCGCAGATAATTGTAATAAACTCTTCAAGGAACAAATATTATAAGCCCAATAGCTCCAAAAATCATAGAGAGATGGAATTGTCCAGACCCACTCCGTTTGAGCTAGAAAAGCTGGCGGAGGATTTTGAAACCAAGTCGGCCCAGCATGTATTGCGGTGGGCGCTTGAGACTTACGCGGGCAAAATAGCCCTGGCATCAAGTTTTGGTGCTGAGGACGTCGTTATCATCGATATGATGCATAAAATTGTGAATAGTAAAGCCAAGGTCTTTACGCTTGACACAGGTCGCCTAAACCAAGAGACCTATGACGTCATTGACGCGATAAAGACAAGGTACGGAATAGAAATTGAGGTTTACTTCCCCGACCAGTTCGATGTCGAAGGA
>DASYRH010000048.1:0-5898 GCA_036004585.1 Nitrososphaera sp.
TAAGCTTCAACAGCGGATGAAATGGTCCGATGAGCTATCGTGACCTTTGGTGGGATTGGATCTGCCACATGAAAGTTCTGGAGCCGGGCGTCTGGCGATATAATGACTGTGCTGCCAGGGAGTATGGTCCGCGTCGGTTCCTTTATCCCGATCCTCCAGAGGGCCTTGCGTTCTGACGCAAAGGCAACAAAGCTACTGGTGTCAGCGTAGTAAAGCTGGCGCACCCCAATCCTGTCCCTGACAAGGGCTGTCTCACCTGTCTTCATGTCCTGGATTGCAAGGGCATATACTCCGTCAAGCTCTGCAACCGTGAGCTTTATCGCGCCAAGCAAGTCGTTCGTGCGAATGTGATCCTCAAGGAGATGAACTATCACTTCGCTGTCGGTCATTGTCGAAAACTTGTGGGTCTTTTCAAGTCTTTTCCTTAATTTCTTGTAGTTATATATCTCGCCGTTGTGCTCCAGCACAAGCCGGCCGTCGCAACTGGAAAAAGGTTGCGCGCCGCAGGTGCCGCCAACTATTGCAAGCCTCGTGTGACCCAGCGCACTCTTGCCGGTCACTTTCTGGAACTGCGGCTGCATAGTCGCGACGGAATTTGACTTTATGATCTGACCATTGACTACCAGCCCGGCTCCATCCGGACCACGGTTTACCATACAAGAGAGCATCGAGCCAACGAGAGGCACGACGTTCTCCCCGTTTTTGCTCATAATGCCCGCTATTCCACACATATCGATCTATCCAAATTTCAAAAGCCGAGTCCTGCATCGTGGCAGAGAACTCGACTTCAATCGCCTTAAGTTAGCCGTTAATGACTTAAAAGGGTTTAATCAGCAAATTCCAATATTTTTAAGAGATCAGAATCCTGTACAATTTTCTGGCTTGCTTTTGCTATTTCTTTGTCCTTGGGCATAAACGCGACTCCAACTCCTGCGCGCTTTATCATGCAAATATCGGACTTTGTATCGCCAATTGCCAAAGTATTTTCAATGGGTACTTCGAATTGACGAGCAAATTTTTCCAAATGATAACGCTTGCAAACTGAAATTTTGCAAAAGCAGCCAATCCTGTCCCACCCAAGCGGCATCTCGATCTTTCCTGTAATCATACCATTTTCTATTTCTAGCTCGTTTGCCGCTATGAAATCCAATTGCAGCCTGTCTGCAACAGCGCTTGCCGCTACCGTGTAGCTGTCGCTTATTATCCCGATCTTGTAGTTTCTATCTCTCAGCTCTTCAATCGTCTTCTCGCAATTTTTCATAAGCGGTATGGATTCTATTGCATCTTGCAGGTCTTTTTTCGTCAGGCCGGCAAAGAGTGAAGCAATTGTCCTGGTCTGCTCATATCCAGGCAGGCCGCTTGACTGTATCGCCTCGACCTTGTCAGATAGGCCGAACTTGCCTGCAAGCGCATAGACCAGCCGGCCTTGGATAAGCGTGCCGTCCATGTCAAATGCAGCAAGCCTTGACATCATTGTGCGTACGTAGACGCCTTGCTTAGAACTTTTGCAAATTGCCGTATGTCGATGTCCTTGAACGGTTGTATCTTGACCGGCATTGGCGGCTCCTGTTGCCCCTCTTCCAACATGCTTTTGGCGCGCAGGCTTTCCAATATTTTTTCTCGAAGTTTCGGGGGGCAGATCTTGCTGTGGTATATCGACGCAAGAGACGCTACAATCATTTCCTTCAGGTGGTCGTCACCCTTGTCCTCGTGGAAGTGAGGGTTGCGGGTTTCAACCTGCATCACTTCAACTCCCTTCTCCATCGCATCTTGGTGTAGTGTGGGTATGATGCCGCCAAATTCCTCAAGCACGTTTACTACTTCATAAGGCTCGATGGAGTAGCCGGACGAATATGACAGCAGCTCTGCCAGCTTGAGCGACATGCAGTGTTCGCCAGAGTTGCCAGTCCGCATCACTTCTGTTTCAAAGCCGGTGTAATATGATATGAGTGAATTCAGGTGCTGGTTTGTCAGCTCTGACACTCTCCCCCACTTGCTAAAGTAAAGTCCGGTATCGGACATTTTTGGCTTGTAAATCCACGACACCCTGATCATCGTGTACGGGGTCTTGGACATCGCAATGCCCGAGGCGAAAATCTTTACGTACTCGTTGACTGCTCCGGGCACATAATTGTCTGCGTCAATAAAGCCTACGTACTCTTTGCCGGCCATCTTGGCAAGCAGCATCCCAAGGACCATCCCTTCTGCCTTGCCGCTTCTCACTATTTCGTCTGGCCCAAGTATGCTGGTATATCCCACTTCCTTGAGCGCTTCGGACAAGCCAGGATCGCGCTGGTGCACGATTAGCGCGTTGCGCCCGACAAACGTGTTGTATTGCTGTAGCGCGTCTTTTTCCAGCATGTACCTGTCCACCGGTTGGCGTGGACTGTTTGATACAATGATCACAAGGCAGTCGTGCGGCACCCCGCTGAGCACACCTTCGAGCAACCTGAGCCGCTCACCCTTGATTGGGATCACTATTGCCATCTTCCTTTCGATCTCGGAGATCTGGTCGTTTCCCACCTTCATGAGGGTCCCTGACATCGGCCTGCCGTCGTCAAAACCCGAGTCTAACTCATAGACGCGCTGCACTCCGTGCAGGCTAGTCGCACCGAACCTCTCAGTGTACCTTGGCAGGTCTAGTTTCATACTATAATGCAGTAGAAAAGGCCGTGATTGTTTATATGGTAACTAGCAACATTCACTATACAACTCTGCTAGATGACAGAAATTGATTATACCAACCGCTAGGCAGTCTAGCTTTGGTAGTCGTCGCAAATCGGATGGCCAAGAAAGATAAACTATGAATCAAAATCACTAGACCCCGTGATATGTGATGATGACTTGTTTGATTTCAAGTTTGAGTCAAGTTTGTCAGTGAGAATTTTTCGCATTTCTCTAGGTGAAACTTTGTACTCATCCAGATCATGTTTTAGCTCGATCAAGGTAGGTACATCATCGATGGCAAGACCAACAGCGTTAAGGTTATAATAGATTCCAAGTACTTGTCTTATTCTCATCTCACATTTTTTCGCCTCAGTTATGATATTGAATATGTCATCGAGGGAGCTACTATGCGATTCTACCTCACGCTTTAGTGTGATTGCATCCTGGATGTCTTCAATCGTTATTTTGTTGTAAATAATCTGAAGCAAGATGTTAGCGATAGGATATTTTGAATTAGGAATGCCCTTATTCTTAGAAGAAACACCTCGGGTATAAAGCTTGATGGTAGGGACGCTCCATGTTCCACGCGACAGAATATTGATATCGTTGTTAGTAAAGCCTTGCAACTTCAGAGCAGCCATCAATAGTTTCGCTCTTCCCACATTATTACTATCTAGTGGATGAAGTGTTCCTAGAATTTGAAGCTCTTTGACAATCCCCTGGATTTCAGGAGTTATAGGATGCGGGAACTGCACGTATCCTCAAAGGTCAAGGGATAATAAAAGGATAATTTCGAACTCATGCGTGCAAACGGACGCTATATATATAATACAGCCTCGTCAAAGACGATAATAGCATTGTCCTATTTTGCTCCTACATACGAGTATGTATTCTGCCCTCTATGCAAAGGACAAGCCGTCTTGAAGTGGAACAAGAAAGCGAAACTAATGGTTAGATGTGATCAATGTCAAGCGCTAGTTTTCGCTAATGGAGTTGTGTCGCAGAAGATCTTGGCCACGCTCCCAAGATATTATGTGAGATGAGTCTGTCAAGAGCAATGAACTCGATCTCTACTCTCAACTAGGGATGAGACATTTCTTTAAGCCGCAGGGCAGGAGGATACTTGATACCTTTACATGTAACAAAATCAACACAGATGCGGATTCCCTTTTTACTCTTTGTTGATAGATGGCGGCGCTTGCTCCAGAAGTTTCAGGCCTGAAGATTTCTTAATGGCGCCAAAGTTATTTTACGCACATACCCAATAATCGAAGGCAGAAGTAAAATCGAGCCATGGCAGGCAAGCACCCGGAAAATCTAAATACACTGGAGTATCGGGGATGTTCCCCCCTAGAGCGCTTATATGCTGTTTCATCAAAGTAGCAAGTAATAATGAAAAAGGATGGAGGAATCTCGGACAAAACTCCAGAAACCAAGATCATAGTCAGCAAGGACGGGCCATATCTGGTCAGCGGAGACATACCCCTTCCATTCAGGTCATCACGCCCAATAAAGAAGGTTTTTCTTGGGATTGGGTCGAGGGCAAAAAATTTGCCGCAGGATTGGAATATGCACTATGCAGGTGCGGACGCTCAAAGAACAAGCCTTTCTGTGATGGCACTCATCAGAAGATTGGATTCGATGGACGAGAGACTGCAACTCGGACACCCTATGCAAGACAGGCTGAGGAATTTGACGGACCAACGCTTGTTTTGAGTGATGCTTAAAATCTTTGCGCGTTTGCACGTTTTGCGATCCGGCAGGTAAAATTTGGAATCTTATAGAGCAAACCGACGATCCCAAAGCACGCGAGTTGGTCATTCGGGAGGCAAACCACTGTCCTGCAGGCAGATTAGTGGTGTACGATAAGAAGACGGGGAAAGAAATTGAACACAAGCTTCCGACTTCGATTGGAATCGTTGAAGATCCTGCGCTTGGCTGTAGTGGGCCACTATGGGTTCGCGGACGAATCAGGATCGAATCGCATGACGGCAAACCATATGAGGTGCGAAACCGAGTCACCCTTTGTCGTTGCGGCGCTTCAGCCAACATGCCGTTCTGCAATGGCAGTCATGCAAGCATCAAGTTTAAAGATGGTTTGTGATAGCTTCAGCTGACTGAACTTGATGGAGAACCCAATCGCTACGGTATTCACTTCAAGATTACACAACGACAGGGAACTATTACCTGTTTCTATAATAGATTCCGTATCATTACTGTTTTTGTTTTTTAATTAGTATGCTGTTGCCATCTATCTTTACTTCATAAGACGGGACCGGTAGATTTGCGGGAGGAGCTGTGACCGCCCCCGTCCTTACGTCAAATTTAGAGCCATGCCAAGGACATTCAACTTCATAGCCTTCAAGTGTGCCATCAGCTAGAGGACCGCCTTCATGAGTACAGACATTGCCAATAGCATAATATCTTCCACTAACGTTTACGATACAGATACTTTCATCAGCAACTTCAACTAGCTTCATCTGCGAAGGTTGGACGTCTTTAGTATCAGCAACCCTAACAAGATCGTCATCATTCAATTTGAAGACCACTTTCACTTCAGAGTCTAAAGCCTATATGCATTTCCATTTTAGATTCTGTTAACCTAACATCGGCTCGTGTAATATTGAGATGATTTTAAGCGGACGAACAGTTAACAGAACCGGAAGCAATAACTTGGCAAGTTCGCAATACCGTACCTAGGATGTCTGCACTTACCAGACTAGTTCTTTTCATCCTTGAATTTTATTGATAGATACATTCCGTCGCAAAACAGCTTGTTGTTTGAAGCACCGGCCCGAAAGCCGGTATCCCAACGCCCGGTGAGTAGGGCTTGTTAAATTCCTAGTCCTACCATTCCGTCAGTTGGATTCTTACTTCTTCTCTTCCAGAATATGAATCCGCCAAGTGCTCCTAGTGAGGAAGCCATTAAAGCAATGATTCCAATTGGGCTTTCAGGGACTACGAACATGGTGCAGGTTACATCAATAGTAAGAGTAAATGTGCCAAGCAGGAATGGGCCACCAATGCCTTGAACTAAGATTTGAGTCGTGCCGGGATTATCACATGTCACATCTAGACCTTCAGTAGGACCCGCGCAATCTGTCTCTATTGCTGTAGCTATGCCGGGATTACTGTCAGATATCGAACTGATTCTTAAGTTGCCAAATTCCGCAGTATCGCAATCAATCGCGCTTTGAGAACCGCCAACAAAGAGGTCAAGTTGAATAGTTT
>DASYRH010000049.1:0-9617 GCA_036004585.1 Nitrososphaera sp.
TTGAATGGTCAGCCGAATCTAGAGCCAAACGTGAGGTATTCGGCTATTAGTTTTATGACAAAGGCTATGCCTCCGACCGCAATCATTCCTACGAAAACTAGTCGCAAGTGCTGGGAATAGTCTTCCCTGCTGGTCTTTTTCGCCAGCCGAAGGGTCTGGATCATTTCAGTAATCTTGCGCTCGACTATTGCCAAGTCAGGGTTCACTGCCTTTATGCGCTATATAAAATATCTGCTGGTGGGTGATTCGATACATAGCGGATGACCTTATATTCCGTGACTTTGTATTGAAAGGCATGGCGACAGTGTGCAATAGTATCTGCCACAGGTATAGAGCAAAGCTACCGCAAGGTGGAAAGAGGTATGAACTAGGTTTCAAGTTCTGTTCGTTTTGTCAGGAATGACTCTATCTAGTCTAGCATTTGTGATAACCGTTGTCCGTGCTGCAAGAACAAGTTGAGAATCAAACGCCATTTTGGCCGTTTCCATTTTTCAAACGGAAGCCCCGCAAATATTCTGGCGGCTAGCGGCTTATAGAAGAAACCTGTACCGTGTAAAGGGGCTCCTTCTCGGTCCTCTGCATCTCTACAAAGGTCTCTGTGTTCTGGATGCCCTCGATTTTTCCGACCCGCTCTATTACGACATTGTGGAGCTCCTCAAGTGTGTGGGCACTGACGCTCACTATCATGTCAAACCTTCCCGTGACTTCGGATAGCGACCTTACTTCCGGAATCTTTAGCAATTCCGCATGTATAGGCTCTTTGAGCTTTGGATCCCGGTTTATGCCAACCGTAGCTTTGACATTGATGCCCAGCATGTTTTCATTAACAATGACTGTGAATTTCTTTACAAGGTTGCGCTTCGTCAAGCGCTTTATCCTGCTGTAAAGTACGGAGGCGTTAATGTTTAGTTTCTTGGAAAGCCTTGGAACCGAGATGCTGGCATCCCTAGTCAATTCTGACAGGATCTTCATGTCAAGCTCGTCGAATTTGTGCATACGCTGTAAAGTTACATGCCTGTGTTAATAAACGTAATTCTGACTAATAAAGCCCATAAAAAAGAAATCCCTAGTATCGGGATCCGTGAATCGTGAAAAACTTATGATTATATCAACGATAAAACACAATAACGCGTAAATGCAGACTGGCTTGATGGTTGTATGACATCAACACTGTCAAACGTTTATGTTAGTTGGCTATCCCTCTTCACTTAGACATGGTTTGCAGCGGATGCGGGCACGAGTATCTTGACCACAGATCAATTACTCAGTCAATGCATTATTGTAACAAATGCCAGCAGCTGGAGAGCTATGTCAGTTTTTCAGAAAAGGAAAAGGAACAGGCCCCTCCATCTGGACCAGGCGAGGCGCTAAGCAAGTACTTCAAGACGGCCACAGAATGACAAGATAACATTATATAATTTGCAGGCGGGACTTTGACAGGGCAGTCAAATGTTTGGCAAAGGGGAACTCAAGCCTGGAAATTATGCTTTCGTCGTCCAAAAAGACGGCGATCACAGCAAGCTGATTATTGGCCGGATACAATCCGTTAACGGTAGCAGTATTCACATTATTGGAACCTACATAAGGCCTCAGGGACTTATCGAGCGAGTCAAAGCGGGGAATTCCACCGGTAGGATGGCGCAGGTTCTGAGCAATCCTGATCCAAACAATTGCATCTTTATGCTCATTGACAGAGTCGAGACCGGAAATTTCAACGAGCCTGTTGATCAGTCAACCTCGCGCGTAATCTGGATAAACGAAAACAGGTACCTGGTACTAGACGGCTGGATAAAGGAGAACTTTCCTGATATCTTTGCGTCCGCGCTTTCAGCCGGGACTGAAGGCGAGAGGTCACAAGCCCGGTCGGTTCTCCTTGAGAAAATGAACTCTCTCTACGAGCGGGACCTGAAGGAACACGTCTATGCCGTAGCAAGAAGTGCGAAAATCCTCTGATGGAGTAAAACACATAAGCTCGAGATTGCCATGGTTTTTCCATGTCTTTCTTTGGTGCTCCAAGTGGTCCGAGTTTTGATAAAAAAAAGTACGAACACCTGACGCTGAGCATTAGACAGACTGTCCTTGAGAGGGCAAAGAATAGATGCCAAAAATGCAGCGTAAAATTTACTCCTAGCGTGCAACCCCAATTTGAGCACATAAATCACGCACTAAAAGACAACAGGCCCACAAATCTTAGGGCATTGTGTCCCGAGTGCTTCAAGGCAATCGAAAAGGAAGAACGTGAAAAGAAGGGCATGCTTGGCGGAATCAGCAAGGTCTTCAAAAAAATCCCAGTTGACCTCAAGAAATAGACATGTAGCATAGTCTAAATACTGTGGAGCAGAAATAAAATTTCCATGGGCACTATTGTAATGCAGCTCGTTTGTGACACATGCGGCAAGATTATCCTAGAAAAGCCAGGGGAAAAACTGGACGATGAAAAGTTCCCTATAACAAGCGAGGAAGCTCAAAAGCTGGACAATGAACACAGAGGTCACGAGTGCCACATTGAAGCGGTTGAAAAACTGCAGTAGATTAGAGCTTTAGTCCAAATGAGTCAGCAATTTCAGCAAACTGCTGATACCTGTGCAGATAGTCCCGCCCTCGGTTTGTGATAACATAGATTCTCTGGCCTTCCTGCAGCTGCTCGTCTATCAATCCTGCCTGCATTAGTTTTGACGCAACGTTCACCAGTCTTCCGTAAGAGAGGTTAGCCTTTCTCAAAAGCGACGTGAGATTGACTCCGCTCATACCCGATTCGTCTGCGATCTGCAACACATCGCCGACTATCGTTACACTGTTGCGGTAAACCTCACCCATTCCTAACCCACCTAATCAGCCGTCCAGGCTGTAATAAGTATTGCGTAGGAAGGAGATTAGACACATCATATAGAGACAGAACCACTACTCAGTTCGCTCCCTAATAACTCGCCCGCACATAATAGCCGTTTCGTGCAGTTGCAGATTGATTATAGACTCAAAATCTAATTGCCCGCTGCATTTGACATTTATTTAGGAAAGCCTGCTACTTTGCCGTAGTTGAATACCACTCAGATCGTCTGGTTCAAGGACTTTGCAGGCGTGGGCTATAGGTACCACGACGTCTACATGAACGTATTTCCGCTGTTTCATGACAAGATGTTTGCCTTTCGCTTGTGGAAAAAGACTGCGGAATGGTGGCCGGACGACAAGATAAAGATGCGGTTCGTAGAGCAAGGAGACTCTTACTGGTTCATTCTGTATGGCGAATCAGAATACAAGGGTGATAACACTGGTTTTGTGAAAAAGATGCAGATTTCTGAGAACTACCAGCGGTTCAAGGTAGGCTATGAGAAAAAGGTCGTCCTGCGATTTGGGATTTACAAGGAAAATCCAAAAAAGAAGGATGAAGGCAATTACGACCTGGAAATACTGAAGAAAACGAAATCAGTATATGACATCGAGTTTTCTGCTTACTCAGACCTGCAGCCAGAAAGCGTAGAGGCTAATTGCATCCGAGAAAACGAGCATGGCTGAGAAAAAGTTCAGCTGCGTTAAAGGCTGTTCAGACTGCTGCATATACCGCGAATACTATCCTACTAAACAGTTCGGCAAGATAGGCGTGTTGTTATTGCCTGGCGAGGTCGAAGCTATCGAAAAGCAGGCCCAAGAAAAATGTGTCGATGTCAAGATACTTCCGCGGATCGCAGTTGGCAAGGGCTCGCCGGAGAATATAATTGCGTACCAGATGATGGGTAAGAACAACGACGGCGACCTCTGCCCGTTCCTTGACACTGATTCTGGCGCGCAGTCGCCCCATGGCGGCCTTTCCTGCAGGATATATGAGAACCGGCCTCTTGCATGCAGGGCATATCCACTTTTGGAAAGCGGCGATCCCGCCAAACTGGATGAGCACTGCAGGTTCTGTAAGGATTCCTCTACGTCAAACGCAAGCGCGCAGACTTTGCTCAGCGAGGCTCAAGCGCTAGGTAAGATAAAGAATGAAGTGCAGGTCGTCGATGATTCGCTTCGCATCTGGCGCTACGCCACTGCAACAGGAGCACCGCAAGAGAGGAACAAGATGTTTCCACAAGGATGGGTCATTGATGGCTAGACCCGTGCTTTCTATATAGAATCTTGCCCTGCCTCTTTACAAGGACTATCCTGCTTGCAGGAATGACCGCGAAATTTTCTGAGGCTTTCACAAATTCTGGAAGCGGCACTTCAATAACATTTCCAAAATCCCGGTAACCGACAGTGTAGATACTCGGGTCATCGACTGAGTGCAATGCCATGCTAAATATTTCCTCGAGCCTCCCCTTCCGCGCCACAACATCAGTTTGCTGACTTGTTATATATCATATTGATCCGGTTATGACATGGCGAAAAAGTCTTCAAGAAAAAGTTCTTCGAGACGAACAAGCAGCCGGCGCCGCGGCTCTAGCAGCGTATTGTCCCCGAGGACAAAGAAGCAGATAGACGCACTGCCAGTACACGCCCGCCATATCTACAAGAGCGCACACAAGAACGCCCTGAAGCAATACAGGTCGCCATCAAAGCGGCGGGGCGGCAAAAGACAGAGCAGGGAACAGGTCGCGCACAAGGTAGCCTGGTCTGCGGTGAAAAGAAAGTATCATAAGGAAAAAGACAGCTGGGTGTCCAGTGATTAGGAAGAGTCGGGTCTAAAGTGCACGAGCCCGCCTGCTTCGACTATTTTTGCGATTAGTTCTGGAAATGGCTTTATTGAATAGCTGTTGTTCTTGGTAATGTTTGTGATCCTGTTCTTTTCAAGATCTATTTCGAGCTCGTCTTTGTCCGAGATGTTCTTGAATGTTGCCTCGTCCACTTCAATAGGGAGGAGGTAGCCACCGTCCACGGCATTTCTGTAAAATATCCTTGCAAATGAAGGGGCCAGTATGGCCTTTATGCCTGTCTGTGATAATGCTATCGGCGCGTGCTCTCTGCTTGAGCCGCAACCAAAGTTGCTTCCCGCGACTACAAAATCACCTTGCGAAACTTTCTCTGGAAACTTTGGATCTATTCCTTCCATCGCGTGCTTGGCGAGCTCCTTGTGGTCGTGGATCTTCAGGTATGGCCCAGGAATGATCACGTCTGTGTCGATGTTGTCCCTATCGTACTTGTGGGCTTTGCCTCTCAATATCTTGATCAATTTGCTTTCACGTCCCTAGGGTCAGTTATCTTGCCAGTTAGAGCAGAGGCTGCGACAACTAGGGGAGATGCAAGGTAAGTCTGCGATTCGACATGGCCCATCCTGCCGGGGAAATTTCTGTTGGTCGTACTGACGCAAATCTCGCCTTTTCCCAGGACGCCCATGTGCGCGCCGCAGCACGCGCCGCACGTCGGGGGCCCAACGACCGCCCCTGCCTCCATAAAGATTGTAATCAGGCCTTCCTTGAGAGCTTTCATGTATATCGACTGGGCCGCCGGGAGCACTTCAGTCCTTATTTTGACACGCTTGCCCTTCAGGATCTTTGCAGCTTCCCTCAGGTCTTCGAGTTTGGCGCCAGTGCATGAGCCGATATAGGCCTTGTCGAGCTCTATTCCCTGGAGCTCCCGCGCTACCGTGATGTTGCCAGGCGAAAACGGTTTGGCTACAGTTGGCTCGATCTTTTCTATTTCATAATTGAAAATCTCAGAGTACTCTGCGTCTGGGTCTCCCGTCACCGGAGAGTATTTTGCATCCGTCCTTTCCCTGAGATACGCGTAGGTCGTTTCATCCGGCTCGATAATGCCGTTCTTTGCACCAGCCTCGGTAGTCATGTTCGTAAGTGTCAGCCGCTCTTCCATCTCCAAGTTCTTGACGACGCTGCCAGAGAACTGCATCGACTTGTAGTTGGCGCCGTCAGTCCCAATGTCTCCGATAATCTGGAGAATGATATCCTTTGCCATGACATAGTCGGGCTTGCTGCCCTCGATCTTGAACAGCATCGTTTCTGGTACCTTGAACCAAATCTGGCCGTTCATGAGCACATAGGCCACGTCTGTGTGCCCAAGTCCTGCGGCAAACGCGCCCATTGCTCCTGTCGTGTTTGTATGCGAATCACCTCCGACATAGACTTCGCCGGGGAGCACCATGGCCTCCTCATGGGAGAGGGTGTGGCAAATGCCGTACTGGCCTAGACCATACTTGAAGTGCTTCTTTATCCCAAATTTTTTTGTAAAGTTTGACAGAGCGATAATGTTGTCAGCTGAAACGCGGTCGGCGGCCGGCACAAAATGGTCTTCAGTGACCCATACCCTGTCCGGGTTCCAGATATGGTCCATCTTTAGTCCCTTTTTTTCCCACTCGCTGAACACCTTGATTACACCGGGGCCCGATACGTCATGCATCATGACCGTGTCTACCTCTGCAAATATTACGTCGTCAGGTGACACTTCCTGTTTCCCAGAAGCCCTGGCAAGTATCTTTTCAGTAATCGTCATTCCAGTCGTCAAAAGAGATTCACGTTTGAAACAAATTGCATGCATGACGGATTAAAACCTTTGGAGCATTGAGACATTGTGAGTTTGCGACTGTATAAGCCCCCAGGGAAAGCATAGAATCGAGATCAGCGACTCCCCACGGAAACAGAAAATACAAAAGACGGTCTGCAAGATTTCATTGTGTTTGGCTGTAGAGATCATGCCAATTAGGATAGGAAAGAAAAAGACCAGGTTTGACCTCTTCAAGGCTCTGCAGAATTTTGATTATAAAAACGGCGACATCATTGTAGTATCAAGCAAGTTCATGGCAATGAGCGAGGGCGCAGTCATCAAACTGGCCAGCATAACGCCCAGTACAAAAGCAAAGTCCCTGGCCACAAAGTGGGAAATGGACGCCAAGATAGCAGAGCTTGTCCTGCAAGAATCAGACTACGTAGTCAAGGGAGTACCCGGTTTTCTGCTGGCAATTCGAAATGGCATGATTGCCCCAAATGCAGGGATAGACAAATCGAACGCACCTGGCGGCTATGTGATACTCTACCCAAGGAACGCGTTTGCAAGCGCGGACAGTCTGCGAAAAAAATTCAAGAAAATGGGCTTGAGAGTCGGAATCGTCGTTGCTGACAGCCGCCTAATGCCCACGCGTAAGGGCACCACAGGAGTGGCCATCGCGTGTTCTGGGTTTGCTCCTGTCGAGGACCTGAGAGGAAAGAAGGACCTTTTTGGCCACCTATTGAGAGTCACTATGAGAGCGGTTGCCGACGGCATCGCAACGATGGGAGTCTCAGTAATGGGTGAGAGTAGCGAGTCAACTCCCGCAGCGGTTGTGAGGGGAGCGACCGTCAGATGGTCCGAGAAAAAGTTCTCATGGAAAGACATGGCAGTCTCTGCTCATGAGGATATTTACCTCAGAGGCGTTACGCCAGAAGCATGAATGTCGGCTTGTATCGCTACATATAGTTTTAATATGCCGCAACTAGAGTCATGCTACACTTCAGAGATGTCCGAGTTCCTAACGACCTACCCAAAGACTGTGAAAATTCTCAGAGGTTTACAGGATTTCATCCGCAAGGAGGAGATCGACCTGGACCACCTCAGCCTCATGGTCAAGATCAAAAAAGATGAAATCATTAATGCCCTTGTCTCTGAGGGCTTTAGGAGGGTGAATCTGGAAAACAGAAAGCCCACGCAGATAGGCCACGGATTTGCAAAGAAACTGGCCAAGCCGTGGGAGATGCACGTCAGATTGCTGGAGCTGCAGAAGGGTCTCATCGCAATCCAGGCTGAAGTCGAGATCTCGCGGAGGTACATCCAGCACATCAGGTCCGTCAGGTCTCCTGTAATTCTTGAAATAGAGTCAATCTTGAAAAAGCACAAAATAGAATACCGGATTTGGCATGCCAAACTGCGCCAGTATATCACAAGCGTGATCGACTATCACCAGATTGCGCTGAATGCACCAAAATTGCCTGCAATACCCTGGAAGCACATGGCCGGATCCGCGGTCACCATTTCTATTATCTACCTTCTAAAGTTTATCGGGATGCTTTAGCAAAGGCTTTATTTCATAAAACAACCCTCGTATTCTGAGCAGGTGTCAGAGGCAGCAGCGACGTTCCATCATTACGGGATCTCGCCTTGGGAGATCGAGGTTCTCTACGACACGCTCAACCGGTCCTTCGAAGTGGACGAGAAGCAGGTTGAGCCCGATGATCCAAAATACGTCAGCATGATAGAGATCTGCTTTCCGCTGCCTTTTGATGAAGATTTCTTTCAAACCTTTACGATGGAGAGCTGGTTCAAGATCAAGGGAGTGATAAAGGACATCAAGCGAAGGCGCGGAAGAAAGGGCCTCAAGACTTTTCTCAAGTTTGAAGGGCATCCGGATGTCGTTTTCCAGTTGGGCCACAAAGGGGATAGGCATTTTGAAATGGCGGCAGAAAAACTGGAATATCTCGTTGATATAGTGCCAATTCAGCTCAAGTCGCTCCCCGCAGAGACGCAAGAAGTCCTGTTCAATTTCGACGAATCCAGCTACAAGTGGAGCCCGTCAGTGGCAAAGGACAAGCTCGAACGAAATTACATTTTCAAAAACGGCGAGTGGAAGTCAAGATGATTATTTTAGCTCGTCAATTATTGGAGAGTCGTGTATGGCCTTGCTGAGCTCGCGGTATTTCTTGTCAATAAAGACCAGAGACTCTGCTAGCTTTTTTGACTTGCCGTACTTGAACCGCACGAGCTCCCTATGACGCCAGAAATGCTTTCCGTCAGCAACAGACACCGTGGTAAAATAATCTGGTCCCTTCAGCCCATCAGGCAATTTCACATTATAGGGCAAAAGATATTCGGCGGTGAACCACTCGTCACCATCCGGATAGTCATTGCCCGTTGAAATGTCGAAAAAGAGATGCAGTGTGTCCTCGACAGTCAGTCCATCGTCAGTGATGCTAGGATGCTTGATGCCAGACTTGTGATATTCTATCTTTAGCAGCTCTGGCTCAAAGTATGCCTTGATGATTGCCCGGCGCATGACCTCGTTGGCTTCCTTGAGGTTCAAAGATCCTGTACCGTGACGTAACGATTATTATATAATCTTTTTAAATGCCAGCGCTAGAAATTTGCAAATCCAAGGCCTTCGCGCCCTATCATATTGATCGTCGATTGAATAGCTGTCGCAGCCGACTAGAAAACAAATCTATCGTACCCAATATAAGGCAAATAAGATCAAACACTGTATGGCAGGACAAGCAAATGTGCTGGCCAATACTTTGGCCCAGCGTGTAGGAATAACCCCAGAACAAGCGAATACTGCAATCAACATTGTTTCAAGGACGCTGCTGCAAAAAGTGGACGGAAATAAGGCATCCAGTCTGCTGTCAAATTTGCCATCGAGCATAACCAGCAGGTTTTCAGATAACGAGAAGGAGCAGTTCAAGACCCAAAGGCAGGATATCAGCAACGAAGAGGTTGTCCAGAGAGTTAAACGAGAAACGGGGATAAATGATGACAGAAAGGCACAGCAGGTTACCGCGGAAGGAGTGAAAATCCTGCAAGAAAAGACAGGGGAACAAGGGTTGCCGGATATGTAACGGGCAAATTTGGAAAAGTAGACCTAAACCCGGTTGATTAGCGTCCGAAAAGGATGCTTGCCTCATTTTTTTCAACAGGTGATGATCGCAATCCAGCATCCCGATATG
>DASYRH010000050.1:0-25489 GCA_036004585.1 Nitrososphaera sp.
AGCGGCACCATGCTGTCGGAAAGGCTGCTGGAGCTAGAAAACGAGGGCCTGCTCACAAAGAAAGTATATGGCTCTGTGCCACCCAAAGTAGAGTACAGGCTGACCGCTAGCGCGAGAGAGCTTGTACTGATTTTGACAGAAGTTTGTACCTGGCACGCCAGGTGGATGCTCAAGACTGGGATATATGAAATACTGAACCAACCAGCCCGTTAATTTAAATAAAGTACGGGCAGCTCTGTAAATTATTACATTGGCTGCTGCAAGGAAGGCGAGAATTGAAAGGATCACAAAGGAAACTGCAGTAACGGTACAGGTAAACATTGACGGCAGCGGCAAGACCAGCGTAAAGACCGGCCTCTCTTTCGTTGATCACCTGATAACTGCTATCGGCAAGCACGCCATGATCGACATCACGCTGTCAGGCAAGTCTAACGATGGCATAGTCCACCACCTTGCGGAAGACGTTGCGATCGCGCTTTCTCAGGCTATTGACAAGGCCCTTGGCGACAGGGCAAGGGTTCGGAGATTTGGCTATGCTATCTTGCCCATGGACGAAGCTGCGGCCTCTGTTGCAATAGATCTTGTAAAGCGCCAGTACCAAAATGTCCAGCTAAAGCTCGGTCGAGACAGCATTGAAGGAGTCCCAAGGGAGGACCTGGAACACTTTTGCCGATCCCTGGCGCAAAACCTCAATGCGTGCACGCACATGGTGGTTCAGTACGGAGACAACGACCACCACAAAGTCGAAGCAGCGATCAAGGCTTTCGCGGTGGCTCTCAGGATGGCAGTAGAAATCGATCCGAAAAGAAAAGGGATTCCAAGTACCAAAGGTGCGATGTGACTTTTGGCTAGGATAGCAATATTTGACTATGGAGCAGGTAATCTATTCAGCCTAAAGTCATCACTTGAAAGGAACGGCGCTGAGAGTGTCGAAATAATCTACGACTTGGGCGAGCTGGACAGGTTTGATGGCCTGGTGCTTCCGGGAGTTGGCAACTTTGACCCCGCTATCAGGTCAATTGAGAAAAGTGCCAAGCACCTTGACAAGGCTATTGCCGGCGGCATGCCAGTAATGGGCATCTGCCTTGGGATGGAGATGTTATTCAACCGGAGCGAAGAGGGGAGCCTCGATGGTCTAAGGATCCTAGACGGCGACGTGATAATGCTGCCAAAAAACAAGGTCAAGATACCACACATGGGGTGGAACAACCTTGTGATAAACGGCAAGAGCAGGCTGCTCAAGGGAGTCCCGGACGGATCGTGGGTTTATTTTGTGCATTCCTACAGAGCGGCTCCTAAAAGCCGCAAACTTGTAGTCGCCACTTCGGATTATGGCATCAGCGTGCCCGCAGTTATCGAAAAGGATAACCTGATAGGTGTCCAGTTCCACCCGGAGAAATCAGGCGATGTTGGTGCAGTGATGATCAAGAACTTTATCGATATGTGCAGAAATGGCAGCGACAAGAAATGAGAGTCATACCGGCAATAGACATCATGGGCGGAAGTGTCGTCAGGCTGGTCAAGGGTGACGCAGCTAATAAGGTGGTCTACGGCAACGACCCCGTAGAGACTGCAAAAAAGTGGGCGGCGGCCGGCGCGGACATGCTCCACGTAGTTGACCTGGACGCGGCATTTTCCTTGGGCAGCAATACGGAGGCTATTCACAAGATTGCAGAAACGGTAGAGATCCCGGTGCAGGCCGCAGGCGGCATCAGGTCGTCGGACGCGGCTGAAGCCATGCTCTCCAAAGTGTCGAAGGTGGTCATAGGCACAATGGCGTACGGTGATCAGGATGCAGTTAGGAAGCTGGCTAAAAAGAACCCAGGAAGGATTATCATTTCGATTGACCAGTCTGGAGGCAATGTCATGGTAAAGGGATGGAAAGAGTCCGCTGGGGTAAAGGTTGCAGACGCGATTTCGCAATTCAAGTCCATTGGAATCGAAGAGTTCCTGCTAACGAGCATCGAGCGCGATGGCACGCTCGGGGGGCCGGACATCCAGACGTTAGCCGATGCAACAAGATCAGGATCAAGGATAATCGCAAGTGGAGGGATCTCTAGCATTGAAGACGTCATCAAGGTGAGGTGCGCAGGATGCAGCTCGGTCATTCTGGGCAAGGCGATGTACGACGGCAAGGTAAGCATCGAGAGGGCAAGGGCGGTGGCATAGTGCTAGCAAAGAGGATTATCCCTTGCCTTGATGTGGACAACGGAAGAGTGGTCAAAGGCGTTCACTTTGCAGAGGTCAAGGACGCCGGAGACCCTGTCGAACTTGCCGAAAAATACAGCGAACAGGGAGCTGACGAGCTTGTTTTCCTTGACATCACCGCGTCGCAGCAGGGAAGGGACACAATGAAAAGCGTGGTAAGAAAAGTAGCAAGCGTCATAGACATCCCTTTTACTGTAGGAGGAGGCGTCAAAAAGCTCGAGGATGCCCGGGACATTCTACTCAGCGGAGCCGACAAGGTATCAATAAACACGGCGGCTGTCAAGAACCCGGAATTGATTACGCGGCTGATGTCAATCTTTGGCAAGCAGTGCGTCGTAGTTGCCATAGACGCAAAGAGGAACTTTGAGCAAAGAAAGGGCAAGACCATATTCAAGGACAAGGCAGGTAAGAAATTCTGGTTCGAGGTGAGGATATACGGCGGCAAGGACGGCACTGGTGTTGACGCTGTGCAATGGGCCAAAGAAGTAGAGTCAAGGGGGGCCGGCGAAATTCTCTTAACCAGCATTGATGCTGACGGAACAGAGAATGGGTATGACATCGAGTTGACCAGGGAAATATGCAGGTCAACTAGGATACCTGTTATTGCGTCAGGCGGCTGTGGAAGCTCGCGCCACATGCTCGACGTGTTTGAAAAAGCAGACGTTGACGCGGCACTTGCCGCGTCGATTTTCCACTACGAAAAATCTACCGTGGACAAGGTGAAAAAATACCTGAAAAGAAACGGAGTCAGAATCAGGATATGAGTGGGGCGACCTAATCACAATGGAAATGTTTGGTTCTGGTCCCGGCAAGATTCCCTTTGAAACCCATCTCAATAGGCTAGAAGATTCAGCAAGAGCGATCTTGCTTGACCTGCGCGCCTTTGTCCGCTCTCTTGGAGCCAATGTCCTTGAAGATGTCAGGCCTCACAGAGTCGTTTACTCCAAGACGATGAACTATAGAATCTTCCTTGATGTCGAGCCATCAAGCGACTCACTTATCCTCTCAATAAGGTCGGGTAGATCTGCTCCTCCCGTTAGCTTGACTGTAAAAAGTAGAGAGGATTTAGACGCAGCAAAGGAGCAGATAGCCGCCGCATTTGCAAGCATTCAGTAGCTGATCACAAAGTCAGAAAATTCGCCGATGTAGCGTTCGAATTCTAGGCCGAGTTCCTGCACCTCAGCCTTCTGGGGGCCGTGCCGGCACCACTCGACTACTTTGTCGACATTGACCTTGTCGCCTTCTAGGACTGCTTCGACGCGGCCGTCGGGAAGGTTGCGAGCCCAGCCGGTGACGCCATTCTTCTTGGCCGTCTCCATCGTGTTCTGCCGGAAATACACTCCCTGCACCTTGCCGGAAACAAAGACGTGGGCACGAACTTTGTTGGTCACTCTACAGCATTTGCGATAAGATCTAAAAAAATGTTCCCCGCGCAATGTGTGCGAGGTGTCAAAGCATGTTTGCTCAATCATCTGCTTCTCTTGTTCTTGTAATCTCATCTGACAGAGAAGATGGTAAGTCCTTCAGAATCCTTTTTGTTTCTTCCAAATCTGCGAGACTGCTATGTTGGGAATATGCGTAATCATCTTGGCAAAACCAGCAGGTCATGCCAATGTATCATACGCCTATTCGAGGCCACGAGGAACGCCCAATGTTATTGCTCAGGTCCTGCACAGAAGTCCATGTAGCTCCGTTATCTGTACTCCTCTGGAAGGATATGTCATCGTTGTTGCTGACATGATCAATCCATACAACATATACGCTAGAGCCGGAATCGGCTATCTGAGGCTCACTAGAATGTCCGTTCTGGCTCAGGTTCTTAAAAGTCTTCCACGTTTCACCGCTGTCTGTGCTCCGGCGGAAAAAGACATCAGTTAGTGTAATATCAGGATTCCATTGTCCCCATGTCACGTACACGTTAGAGCCAGACACAGAGATCTCTGTATCGGCGGAAGGTCCCGGATTGTTGCTGAGGTTGATAATGGGCTTCCAGGTAGCTCCATTGTCTGAGCTTCTTCGGAACAAGGTCTCATAATTGCCCGATGATTTATCCGGCCAGACTACATACACGTTGCTACCGGAATTCATCACCTGAGGAACAGAACCACCAACTGTCCCGCTGGAAGAAATGTTGACAAATGGCTTCCAAGTAGCTCCATTGTCAATACTACGTCGGAAAAAGATGTCATCTGATGAGCTGGTAGCGCTTTGCTGATACCAAACCACGTAAATGTTGGAACCAGAGACAGCAATCTCTGAATAACGGCTGGGACCGGGGTTGTTGCTAAGATTAACGCTAGCTTTCCACGTAGCACCACCGTCAGTGCTACGTCGGAAGAATATCTCAAATACCGAACTTCCAGGAATCTCCTTGCTCCATACTACATGCACGTTAGAGCCAGACACAGAGATCTTCTCGTCATAGGAATGTTTGTTGTTGCTAAGGTTGAGAATGAGCTTCCAAGTAGCTCCATTATCCGTACTACGACGGAAGTAGATATCACTTTGGTAGGGATCACCTTGATCCCAGACCACGTATACGTTGCTACCAGAACTTGTCACCCGTGGGGTAGAAGAGCCAACCATGCCGTTGAAGGACAAGCTGATTTTAGGTTCCCACGTTGCACCGTTGTCAGTGCTGCGTCGGAAAAAGATGTCTTTATGCGATGAACCAGCGTCTAACTGCAGCCAAACTACATAGACATTGGAACCAGAGACAGCAATCTCCGGGACAGAGCTCTGACCTGGGTTGTCGCTAAGATTCTTTATTGCCTGCCAAGTTGCGCCGTTATCAGTGCTGCGCCGGAAGAATATCTCGTAGTTGCCTGGGTTTGAGTCACTCCACACTACAAACCTGTTTGCTCCAGAGGCTGCTGACACTTCACCCGGCTCTGTAGCTCCTGCACTACTATTCAACATGACAAAGGTAGAAGCAATGAGCAATGCTGAAAGGGAGATACTGCCAATACTCCTAAAGCACCGGGCTTTCATGGCACCGATATGGATCCAGAATGGCGTATTATTTAACCCCCGTAGGAATATTTGCCCTCCCTGGACTCTACTTGTTGGTATACTAGATTAGATGAATTGAAGTCCCTTTGCTATGCTGAAACCAATTAGGCGATGTCGCCGCCTTCTTCTACGAACAGCTGCTCGTAGCTGGTGCCTTTCCTTACGAGCCTGAACTTGCCGTCGCTGTCTTTCATGATTATTGGCGGCTTTGTCTGACAGTGGAAGGGCATGTTAAAGACCACAGAGTATGCGCCGACGTTGTAGAACGCCACGTACCGGCCAACTTCTGATCCGTTAAGGTCAGAAACCTTTGACAGCGGAAAGACGTCGTACGTGTCGCACAGCCTGCCTGCTAGATGAGTGTTCTTTGCCGTGGTGAGTGCTGTGGTGTTGCCCTTGCCGTCGACGACCGGCACAACTTCCTGTGGATACTCTTGCTTGAGAAGAGCCGCATCTAACAGTATGTGGTAGCCTGCGTCAATGATCACAATCTTGTGCTCGTTGTATTCCTTGGTGTTTACTATCCTAGAAACCAGTATCGAGGACTCGGCGACCAGAAATCTTCCGCTCTCAATCATCAAGGTGAATATCCCGTGTGTTTCTGCCAGCTGGTTGAGCTTGCCCACGTGGTTTTCAGCCATCTGGGCCGGGGTTGGCACCGGGTCGTTGTAGAATACTGGCGTCCCCCCTCCAATGTCAAAGGTGTTGACATGGAACGACGGATGCTCCTTCTTCATTTTTGTCATAAATGCATCCATCTTGTCCAGCGCATGTGTGTAGCATGAAAAGTCTGTGATCTGCGATCCTAGGTGGAAGTGGAACCCTTCGAACTTTAGCAGCTCATTACCCATCAGGTGCTTGACCATCTTTGCCGCGCTGTCAATGGTCCCGCCGTTGAATGGGACGCCAAACTTGCCATTTCTATAAGATGCACGAACTTCGGCTTTGACGCCTACTTCAGGGTTAACCCTGATCATAGTCAGGGGTCTCACGCCGAGCTTTTCTGCAGCCTCTGCAAGGTTAGTAAGGCCCTTGAACGAGCTAACAACAATTCTCCTAACTCCGCTCTGAAGTACTTCGAGGTACTCTTCGTGCTCCTCTGTCACGCTGGTATAGATGATATTTTCCGGGTCCGCCTTGCACTGTTTGATGAAATGGAGTTCTCCAAGTGAAGTCAGGTCAAAGGTGACTCCGTCCTTCATGAAAGCCTTGATTACCGCTGGCGTAAAGTTTGCCTTGACTGAATAGGCTACCTTGACTGGGCCTTTGAATTTTGAATAGGCCTTGTGCAACTCTTTTGCTTTTGCATGAAGAGTTTCTTCGTCTACAAGGTAGAGAGGCGTGCCGTATTGTGTAACCAGTTTATGCATGTCGACCGGTGAAACAAAGCGGTTTAGTGCAGGTGTTGTTGGTTTTTGAACAAGTTGGACCTGTGAATTTTCCACCAATTTCTTTTGAGTGTTTTTATCATTAAACATATAACTTAAAAACATTGCCCTTCGCAGCCTCAACATCGAGCTGCGTGTAAATAGATTTACAGTAAACATGCCGCGCGAAAAATTTTCTTCTGTTGATTTTGGGTGGAGGTTCGTGATTATCAGCTGTTTAGTTTTCCACGGCATTCCATCCCATGAGCCGTAGCGTCAGCTAGAGCGGCTTACTTAGTACTGCATCTAGCTTAGTCATCAGCTGCTACGTGTCGTACACTATCACCGAGAAATGTGCTGTGCCTAAGGTGCACGAAACGCTCTTTACATTCTGGATTACAATCGTTACAGTATTTGCGCTAGTGACATCGGCCAATGTAACCGCGAAGCACTGGTTGCCATCATTTTTTGTGGCAATAACGTGATCATCAGTGTCCGCGCCCGACACAGTACACCCAAAGCCGATGCCAGCATCGCCGCTAGTCGGGCTGTTGGATGTGGTACTACATTCCGCAAATATCAGCTTGCTTACACCCTGCAGCTCGCTAGCTCCTACCGCGTCGGGCGCAATATCGACCGCAAGCACCGAATCATCCGCTATCTTGATAGAAGTTACAGCAGCAGTCGCGAGATTGACGTTCAGAACTGCTGCACTGGCAAGGTCGCTTGACTTTATCGTGCTATCTAATACCTCGGGACTTCCTACCGCACCTGTCGCTATCTCGCTCGAGCCTACGGCGTTAGCAGCAATGTCTGCTGCCTTTACTTCCCCGTCCTTGATCTTAACAGATGTTACAGCATTGCCGGCAAGGTCAGACGTGCCCACACAGCCCGTGCACTGTACATCAGTTGCTATCACAGCGGCTATCGCTTGCGGCACTGGCGATACAACAAAAGCGCCAGCCGCGAATGCCGAGATAGCTATGATTAAGGCGTACTTTACGCTAATCATGTTCGTTACTTAACGAGGTGGCATAAATTCATGTATGAAACATCTCGTCATTTATTGAATGCCAGCTTCAGCAGGTCTTTCCAGTCCTTTGCTTTCAGACCAGCGGCTTGCGCGGGCCGGCTAACAGTCGATGATTCAATAGAAGAAAAATGAAAAGAGGAATGCCGGTTTACCTGTAGTAAGGTACCGTGAGCTTTTCTCCCGGCTTGCCTTCCCTTTGCGTCTTGATTTTCCTTACCGCTTCTTCAAAGTGGCGCATCATCACGTGCGCTTCCGCAGCGTGTTTTGCCGCTTCTTCAGGAGTCGGGTACTTTGCAAGGTATTCGTGGAGCACAAGGGATACCGCAGTGTTTGATACTGCGCTAGTGTCTGCTCCGCTGAATCCTTCAGTCAGCTCGGCGACCTTGACAAAGTCCACGCCAGAGTCCATCGGCTTGCCCTTTGCGTGAATCTCCAAGATTCTCTGCCTCGCAGCCTTGTCTGGCATCGGGACAAAGACAATTTTGTCGAACCTTCCTGGGCGCAACAGCGCTGGGTCTATCATGTCTGCCCTGTTTGTTGCAGCGATTACTACAACGCCAGATAATGCCTGTATACCATCAAGCTCTGTAAGCAATTGCGACACGACGCGCTCTGTGACCATGCTGTCTCCTCCCATGCCCCTAGTCGGAGCAATAGAGTCGATTTCGTCAAAGAACACCACACATGGCGCTGCCTGCCTGGCTCTTCTGAATATTTCCCTGATGCCACGTTCCGATTCGCCGACCCACTTGCTCAGCAGCTCTGGTCCCCTTACACTGATAAAGTTGGCTTCTGATTCAGTCGCCACCGCTTTGGCTAGCAATGTCTTGCCTGTTCCAGATGGGCCGTGCATCAACAGACCTTTTGGCATCGTGTGGCCCAGCTTTGTGTAAAGGTCGGGGTAGCGAAGTGGCCATTCGACAGCTTCCTGGAGCTCGCGCTTTACCTCCTCAAGGCCGCCGATTGCAGACCACGGGATGTCCGGCGATTCCAGATAAACTTCTCTCATGGCAGATGGCATTACTTCCTTGACCGCATTTTCAAAGTCACTCATGGTTACGATGAGCTTGTTCAGAACTTCTGGAGACAGCTTTTCGTCTTCCAAGTTGAGCTCTGGTAGCACTCTGCGGAGGCATTTCATTGCAGCCTCTTTACAGAGGTATTCCAAGTCGGCACCTACAAAGCCGTGTGTTACCGCCGCTATCTTGTCCTGATCAACATCCGTGTCAAGTGGCATGTTGCGTGTGTGGATCTGGAGTATCTCCAGCCTACCACGCTTGTCTGGCACTTTGATTTCGATTTCCCTGTCAAACCTTCCGGGTCTTCTTAGCGCCGGGTCGATTGCGTTTGGCCTGTTTGTTGCCGCAATGACGATGACTTTGCCCCTTGCTTCAAGGCCGTCCATCAGCGACAGCAACTGCGACACAACTCTTCTTTCGACTTCGCCGGTCACTTCTTCCCTCTTTGGAGCAATCGAGTCGATTTCGTCGATGAATATTATAGAAGGAGCTTTTTCCTTTGCTTCCTTGAATATTTCTCGCAGTCGGGCTTCTGACTCGCCGTAGAACTTGCTCATGATCTCCGGACCCGATATCGAAATGAAATGAGCATTGCTTTCGTTGGCTACTGCCTTTGCCAGCAATGTCTTGCCTGTTCCCGGGGGACCATAGAGCAATACTCCTTTTGGCGCCTCGATTCCCAGCTTTTCGAATATTTCGGGGTGTCTGAGAGGAAGCTCGATCATTTCTCGAACTTTTTGGATCTCCTCCTTTAGGCCACCAATGTCTTCGTATGTGACCTGCGGGACTCCCCTGAGAGTTTCGCCCTTCTCTGCAATATGAAATATCGTCTTTTGAGTGACAAGCACTGCGTCAGCTGCCGGAGTGACTCCGATGACTTGGAACGTCAGCCTGCCTCCAAAGTAGGGGACCATCACATTATCGCCTTTGATAAGAGGCACGCTTTCTAGGGCATCGGCAAGGTATCGCTCGTCTATTGGCGGAATCGCCTCAAGCGGGGCTACGATTACCTTTTCTGCTGGAACTGCTTTGATCTTCTTTACAATGACCGTATCACCGATTGCAATTCCGGCGTTATTTCTAACAAGGCCGTCAACTCGAATGATGCCCTTGCCTTCGTCTGAAGGATAGAGCGGTAAACATTTTGCAACTGTTCTACGCTTACCTCTAATTTCTATAACATCCCCGGTGGACGCACCCAGCGAGTCCATCGAGTCGTAGTCGATCCTAGCTACTCCCCTACCAACATCTCTGGTATACGCCTCAAGTACCTTTAGGGACAGAGTATTCTGGCTCACATTTCCACCTTGCCATACCTGCTCTTTATACCTTTATTATCTTTCGCCCAGATTGTATTATGACAATTGCTTGTTAATGGACAGGATTTGTAGAAATATTCCAAATTCTTGTGCCGCAAACAGTTATAACTTGCCCAGCGATTCTTGATATCGCATTGCCAAAAGATGAAAATAAGCCGATGCTGCCTGGCGAACAGATCGCGTCTATAGAAGAATTCGAGGGAGGCAAGAACACCTATCTTGCGTCTGATGGGACAGTGAGGTCAGCCGCTGTCGGCACAAAGATTTATGATCTAAAGAGAAGGATTGTCAAGATTGAACAGAAAAATTCTCCGCTACTTCCAAAGGTTGGAGATATCGTTGTTGGCAACGTTGACATGCTCTTCTCGAGCATGGTTTCGGTGAAAATATTGTATCTCAATGGCGAGAGATTTCCTTCAGGCTACTCTGCAATCGGCTCGGCCAGAGTTGGGGCTCGTGACAGGGACAGAAGGGGAGACAGGCGCGCCGTTTTCAGGAATGGCGACATTGTCAGGGGTCGGATAATCAGCTTGCTCAATTCCACGGTGCATATCACACTTGCCGAAAAAGAGTTTGGCGTACTCTACACGCTCTGCTTCATGTGCGGAGGCGACACAGTCCGCACCAATGAAAACTCGATCAAGTGCATCGAGTGTGGAGCGTTTGAGGATCGAAAACTGACTCACGATTATGGCAAAGAGTCATTCCGGCTGATCTATAAAGCAGGCAGATAGGCACATGCCATCGGACACCTCCGTTGTTGCCTTCCAAGGCGAGCGAGGTGCTTATGGAGAGATGGCGGCTCTGCATTTTTTCAGAAAGGCAAGGCTGGTCCCGTTAAAGTCATTTCGTGAAGTCTTTGAGTCGGCAGAACGCGGCGATTCGGATTCTGCGATAGTGCCGGTTGAAAATTCAATTGAAGGCAGCGTCAACGAAGTCTATGACTTGCTGCTAGAGACAAAGAAACTGGGAGTGGTTGGAGAAGTGTACCAGAGGGTGAGGCACTGTCTTATTGCAAACCCGGGGGCAAGGAAAAAGATGATCAAATGGGTCCACTCCCATCCGCAGGCTCTGGCACAATGCAGAGATTATCTGCAAAAAAACAAGATGGAATCCGTACCCGCGTATGATACCGCCGGCGCTGCAAAAATGATAAAGGAAAGAGGATCGACTGACTCTGCTGCAATAGCGAGCAAGAGGGCGGCAGAGCTGTATGGAATGCAGATCCTGGATGAAGGAATCGAAGACAGGAAGAACAATTACACTAGGTTCCTTGTTCTGTCGCTGCGCAAAGCGCACAGGCCAAAGCGATCAGTTCACTACAAGACGTCCTTGATATTTTCAGTCAAGCACGTGCCAGGCGCGCTCTTTGGAATAGTAGGCGAGTTTGCGATGCGCAAAATTAACCTAACAAGGATAGAATCACGCCCGACAAAAGAGACGCCGTGGGAGTACAACTTTTACGTTGACTTTGAAGGGCACGCTGAAGATAAACAAGTAAAGGAAGCACTTAGGACCGTAAAAGCAAAGACGCTTTATCTCAAGATACTGGGTTCGTACAGAAAAGCCGAGTTTGATTAGTTCTTTCTAAACCGCAAGCCCAACCCTATCACTATTACACCGGTCACAACTAGCATCAGTGCGCCCGTGAGCCCAAGAGGGCTTGACTTTGTTTCTGCCCTGCCAGCTATCGAGAGGTCTGTCGTGCCCGTATTGTTGACAAGAATCCTGTACTCGCCAGCCCGTTGCGCTGTCAATTCGTAATTAAAGGTTGAATTGCCACGCTCAAGGATTAGCTCGCGACCTTCAGGATCTGTTACGGTGACTTCGTACGAAGAGCCTTGGACAGTGAGGCTTGCCGTGCTCCCGACGTTCATCTCGGGGCTGAGGACATCTATTTGTCCCGGCCTGACGACACCGTCTACGGGGACATCTACTGGAACGTCAGAATAGACGCTCGATGCGATCCCGATCGCAATGAATATCGCGCCTGCAATTGTGGTAGCATAGAAAACTTTGCCTGCCAATGCCTAGAGTGCAACGCCTGCATTATAAAAAGTTCCCAGAGCCCTGACAATTACTATTCTAGTTAGCGTTCCAAGATCCAAATGGGTTTTTCAGGAGCGAATGTTCCGGAGAGACTACCTTGGCGGCCGCGACAATATACAAAAGATCTACAAGTTCTACGACTAGTAACTTACATTACGTCAACGTCGTGCGGCTGGCTTTCGATGAAACCGGCAGACGTCATTTTGATAAACTCGGCGTTGCGCTGCATTTCACTTATTGTCTTGGCTCCGCAATAGCTCAGACCCGATCGCAGGCCGCCAGAAAGCTGTCTCACGATTTCAACGACGCTACCTTTGTACGGGACCATCGCCTCAACGCCTTCAGGGACATAATCGTTCAGATCGTCAGCATCGACTACCTGCGGCCCTTCCTCGCGGTATTTTCTTCCGAGCGACGCATAGAACGACGCCATGCCCCGGTACATCTTGAACTTTTTGCCGTTCTTTACCATAGTCTTGCCCGGGCTCTCGTCCGTGCCCCCAAACAGGCTTCCTATCATGACTGACGACGCGCCGGCCGCCAGCGCTTTGGTTATGTCGCCGGAATTTCTTACTCCGCCGTCAGAAACCACTGGCACTCCATGGTCGCGTGCAACCTTGACGCTATCTAGCACCGCGGTAAGTTGCGGAACACCAGATCCTGTTACAACTCTGGTGATGCATATTGAGCCCGACCCCACTCCTACCTTTACGGCATCCACTCCGGCCTTTATCAGATCGCTCGCACCATCTCCGGTAGCGACGTTGCCAGCGACTAGCTCGCAATTCGGAAATGCTTTTTTGATCATTTGGACGGTATTAATGGCATTGTCGCTGTGGCCGTGCGCAATGTCCACGACAAGAACGTCAGCGCCTGCCTCAAGCAGAGCCTCTGTCCTCTCTAGGTAGTCGCCTTTTACCCCAACCGCAGCGCCGACCAAAAGGCGGCCCTTCCTGTCCTTTGACGCGTAGGGATATTCGTCAATTTTCAAAATATCCTTGCTGGTGATAAGTCCGACAATCCTTTTCTTTTCGTCTATCACCGGCAGCTTTTCAATTCGCTGCTTGTGCAATATTTCTTTTGCTTGCTCTATTGTGGTGCCTGCCTTTGCAGTAATAACTTCTCGGGTCATCACCTCTGATACTTTGCGCTTGCTGTCTTTCTCAAATGTGATGTCGCGTCTAGTTATGATGCCGGCGAGCTTGCCCCCTTCTTCCACCAAGAGGCCAGATACCCCGTATCCTTCCATCGCCTTTCGTGCCTCTAGGACTGTAACATCGGGCTTGATGGTATACGGCTGTTCTATAATGACCGACTCGGAACGCTTTACCTTCAGGATCTCGTCCACCTGGTTCTCGATCGTAAGAAAACGGTGGATTATCCCGATGCCGCCTTCCCTTGCGATTGCGATGGCCATGCCTGACTCGGTGACAGTATCCATATTCGCGCTGATAATCGGGATGTTAATAGTGATGTTTCGAGAAAGCTTTGTCTTAAGATCTGTCTGTGATCTAGAAATTATCTGTGATCGTTTAGGAACAAGGAGCACATCGTCAAATGTCAGACCCTCTCTGATGTCCAACTATTCCCTCAGTTTTAGTCGGGCTGAAGCATTATAAACGTACCGAGATTCTGAAGGCTCGTAGGCTTCATGCAACGTGAAGCCACGCCTCTAGAGGTCCCGAGTGGAGTCATCGGGGCAGGAACAAGCCCAAGCGCGTTAACGGCTAGTAGTTGAAAAGCATTTGGTAATTCTATGCTCTGAGAAGCTCGAGCATCGTCAGCGCTTGGACTGTCTCTTTGACGTTGTGAGTTCTTATCAAGCAGGCCCCGTGTAGAACTGATATCAATTCACAGGCAATAGAAGGAACCATCCGATCCTCAGGCGACTGCAGGTTTAGCAGGTGGCCGATGAACGACTTTCTTGATACAGAAATACAAATCGGCTTTTTGAGAGCTGCGAGTTTACTCAGCCGCGATATGACTTGCATGTCGCGCACGTACCAGGGCATGTCTCTCATTTTAGTAAAGAAAAAATTCTTGCCTTCCGGCCTAAAGAACCCAATCGAAGGGTCGATGATGATATCGTCACCATTTATCCCGGCTTTCCTTGCTATAGTCAGGCTCTCCCTGAGCGTCTTTGCGGTGCTCGACATCCGACCCGTGATCTCTGATCGGCTGCACGCGCAGATTATTGCTTTAGCCCGTGATTGTGCAATTACGTCAGCCATCATAGAGTCGTATTTGAGCCCCGTTACGTCGTTAATCACATCGGCCCCCGCAGCTATGGCTGCCCTTGCAGTTTCAGCCCGCGGAGTGTCGGCTGAAATGGGCAAGTCACATGCGCTCTTTGCAGCTTTGATGGCACTCGTTATCCGGCGCACTTCTGTGTCTACGGGAATCATTGTTTCGAGGTACGGAGCAGTAGACATAGCTCCAATGTCAATCATGTGCGCGCCGTCCCGTTCCATCTGCTGCACGGCCGCTATGACTTGCTCGTCGCCTGTCCTGACCGAGCCCTTGAAGAAAGATTCTGGGCTCACATTAATTATTCCCATCACTTTCGCAGAAGACTTTGGCCCGACGATGAGTTTGCCTATCTGTGTCAACGACAATAGGCATGGCACTGGGATTTGCTCATATATCTTGCTGCCAGGCCCGCGGGTAGAGAGATGAAGTAGAGGCTGTCAAACAAGATCTGCATGACGCAGAACTTTACGCAGTCAGCTGAAGCCCACAAGGTTGGTCTGTGGACAACCGTGGTAAGCGGAGCTGTTCTTATTCTCTGATCTCAAAGCTTACCTGCGCTGAATCGCCGTCTGAGCTGTGGACGCTTGCGACATATTCCCCTGCTGGAGCTGAATCATCCTGCCATGTAATGGTCTTGGATTCGCCCGGGTCAAGTTCGGTTATCACCTGCGCGGCCAAGACATTGTAGCTCCTGTCTGTATCTACATTCTTAACCTGAAGCCCAAGCGCGGCATCGGGAAACGTCTGTTTCTCATCGCCGTTATTCTTTACAGTAATGAGAACAGCATCTCCTCTTTGGAAATCTGACCTTTCCGTCGTTACGATAACCAACGCGTTGCTTACCTTGTCCTCGATGAAGTCCTTTGCCTCCTCTGAAGCATTCTGCACTGCGGGATTCTCTCCGATAATTTCGGCCCCTCGGAAAAGCCCCGTAAAGAACACGCCTACTCCAAGGCCTATGGCTACTAGCACGATTATGCCTAGCAGTATCCAAGTTATGAGACCCATCAGCTATTGCGAATCGGCAAGCATCTTAACGCTTTTGAGGTTGTGCTCTAGTGAAAACCAATCAAACAATTGTCGTTCGCAAAAAGTTATCAATGGAAAAGCCTGGCTCAATCCGGATGGCCATCAAGAAATGCAATACCTGTAAGCAAGAAATTGACGAGTTACAATTCGTGGGAAACCAGTGCAAACAATGTCATTCCGACTACCTTGAGTCGCTTGGTGGCGGAGACCAGTACTCTTCGTAGCGTGATTCAGCCGACAAATGATCTAATCCAAATAGGCAGCTAACTCCAAACATATCCGATAGGATGACAAGCGACGGACCTGGACTCAGAAAAAATCGGCATGCAACGCTTTAATTCCGTGGATCTCCCTAGTCTTCTATGGGCGCCTTGCTTGCCCAATTTGAGGGAAGGAAGTACCTGAGCATAGAGACCTACAGGAAGAGTGGTGACCCCGTGAGGACTCCGGTCTGGTTTGTGGAAGATAACGGCGTGCTCTATGTGCGGACCGCGGATTCTACTGGAAAATATAAGCGGATACGGAGCAATCCCACTGTCAAGATAGCCCCATGTGATAACAGAGGTAATGTAAAGGGCGACTGGCTCGGCGCCGAGGCAAGCGTAGCTCCACCATCAGAGGCCGACGAAGCATATCGTCTTCTCCGAAAAAAATACGGCATGATGTACGCCGTGACGACGGCTTTTATGAGAGGAAAATCGTATGTCGTCCTAAAGATTCGAGCAAATGATCAATAGGTTACCATTCACCCGAAATTGATAGACTAAAGGCTGCATCGTGAATACGACTGTCTACTGCTCGACTTGCAATGAATCGATGTCGTGCGTATTTACCAGCTATGGGAGGATGCAGGATGCCACGCACGAGCACTAGCTGATATCTAGTTTCTTACCCAAAAGCAGTCCGGAGAAAGCAAAATCATTTTTCATCAGGGCATCAGAATAACGCGCAAAAAGCGAGCCGTCAAAGCACGAGCCATGCATAGGATACACCATCTCGGGTTTCAGGCGCTCAAGTCGTTTGACTGTCTGCCTTACTGGCTGCTCGCTTGCGAAAATGCCTATGGCGCGGTAGAGGCCGATCATGCTCTCCGACAGATCGTCAGAGCTCACTGGCTTGTTATTTCCCGGCTGGATGAAAAGATCTGATGGAAAAAGCGATTTCGTGGTTTCCTCAAACATCATCATGCTGTCCCAGTGGTGAACGTGCGGAGTCATTACGAACCTGAATGTTCTCTTGCCGGTCTTTAGCGTCTCATTTTCCCAGAATGATATGTGGTCTGACGGGATGTTATACCACCCCGTGAGGTTCAGCGTGGAGCTGAGGTCGCTGCATAACAGCTTTGTGTTAGGTGCACTAAGGAATTCCATTCCTCCCCATTCATCGCTTTCAAAATGTAGAAACGCAACGTATGAAAGTCGCTCCAGTGGAATTACTTCCTTGACCCTTTGCTCAACCTGCTCGTACATTCCCACAGGGCCTGTGTGAATAAGCATGGGCTTTTCGTCGTTGATAAGAAATTGGTTGAAGGTTATCCCAAATGCTTCCGAAAAGCCGGATATCCGGTAGATTCCATCTTTGATTTCAGAAATTTCTGTTTTGATGTCTTTGTTGGAGCGAACAGTCCTGCTGACTTCAGGCATGGTACAGGATAGGGATAGAATTAGATAAGTAATTCTGCTGGGAGGTCACAGCTGTTTTGATTTCTTGCGTGCCACGTCTCTTCGAGGGTCATTCTCAGGGTATGGATCCGGTTGTGGCTCTTCTCCGAGCCTGCCTCCGGTCGCGTCATTTAGCGCCTGGTCGCGCTTTCGCGGCTTACGTTCCGTGCTCATAATATATTTTGCACTTTGCTGCTAATATGGATTCCGGACAAAAAATCAATAAACTAGCCTGTTTGTAAGTATGCGTATGGATTTCGCCAAACTCTGCGAGCACGTGTTCGCGCTAAACGATGACATCAGATATGCCGGC
This sequence comes from Nitrososphaera sp., assembly GCA_036004585.1. GTDB lineage: Archaea > Thermoproteota > Nitrososphaeria > Nitrososphaerales > Nitrososphaeraceae > Nitrososphaera. The sequence continues at coordinate 17,261 of DASYRH010000050.1, forward strand.
GTAATAGACGATTCTGGATTGCTTTTGGCAGGCGGCATGCGCGAAGGGATCAATTCTATAGTAAGCGAAACCGACGAAGAGCTTTTCCTCACCCAGACCGCGCTCCGCAAGTCCATGAGGGAGCGGTTTGATACCTCAATGGGAAGAGCGAGGTTTGCCTATGTGGAGCGCGAGAAAGTCTCGGTTCTTACCTTTTACCTAGACGACAAGATCCTTCTGCTGACGCTTGAACCCAACCTGGATTCACACACGGCAATGGACATTGCTGACGACACTCTAGAAGCGATTGACGGCAAAGGCTAGCGGCATTTAATCAGAATTTTTCCCATGTGCCGGCCTTCCTCCATCTTCTTGTGCGCCTGAGCGACTTCATGAAGAGGCACGACAGAGTCTATGACAGGATGTATTTTTTTCTTTATCACAAAATTGAGGAGTTCTTGGAGCTGGCGCTTTGTTCCGAGCAGCACCCCTGTCATCACTATCTGCTTTGTGTAAAACATCCTGACTGGCACCGTCGCTTCGTTACCCGAAGTCATACCGCAAACTGCCATCCTACCGCCAGGCTTTAATGTAGAAATGCTCGTCTGCCAGGTAGCTGCCCCGACGTGATCAATAACGATATCGACTCCACCTTTTGCAAATTTCACTGCGGTCTCGACAATGTTTTCGCTGTTCCTGTCTATGACGAGGTCGGCGCCTAGCCTACCAGCAAAATTGCGCTTGGCCTCGCTTGACACGGTAGTTATCACGGTTGAGCCCAGTGCCTTGGCAAGCTGGATTGTCGCCATGCCGACGCCGCTTGCAGCCCCGTAGACCAGTACTGTCTTTTTCGGACCGGCGTTGTTCGTAGTAAGCATGTTCCATGCAACAAGATATGAAACGGCGAGCGTCGCGGCGAATTCTGGTTTTATCAAGGGTGTCAGCTTGATTGTATTTCTTGCAGGCACCGCTACCTTCTCCGCGTATCCTCCATCATGATCGCTCATCCCGCCGATTATCGAAAAATCTTTACAGAGGTTTTCTCTGCCAGCCTTGCACTGACTGCACTTGCCACAGGAAAATCCGGGATAGACCATCACCAAGCCTTTTGACTTTGTCTTGCCGACTATGTCGCAGCCGCAGATATGTGGTAGTCTGATCTTTTTTCCGGCTATTCCCTGCCGGGTCCAGATGTCAAGGTGGTTCACTCCGCAATATTCTACGTCGATAATGACTTGGTCGGTACTGGCGACTGGGTCTGAAAAGCCATCCCTGTATTCCAAAACATCTGAAGCTCCATGTGAAAAGAACGGGACTGCTCTCATGTCGAAGTCAGGTTGTGCATTGCCTTTAGGTCATCCTTGAAGGGCGCAAGCTCTGGGGGAATTGTGATATCTATTGGATCCTTTAGCGAAAGCGGCTTGCCGTCCTTTATCGTTTCTTTCTTTTTGTTCCAGACTAGGGAGTTAAATTCCGTTATTTGCTTTGTGTAGCTGGCCATCTCTGCGTCTGGCTTTTCTTCGCGGTATATCTTTTGCAGGTGCACGCTCTTGTCAGAGTAGATCTTTGTCCAGAGTTCGTCGGAGATAAATGGAGTAATTGGTGCAATCAGAAGAAGTATGCCAGAGAGACATCTGTGGAGTGTGTAAAGAGCTGACTTGTGGCCTTGATCATTTTCAGGAGAATACACCCTGCCCTTGACCATTTCGACATAGTGGGGTGCAAACACATTCCAGGTAAAGTCCCTGATGGCGTTTGCTGGTACGAAAAAGTTGTACTCGTCGTACCCGCGCCTGCATTCCTGCTCTAGCTTGGCAAGCTCGCCCAGTATCCACTTGTCAGTGGGTTCCAACTTTTCCGGCATTTCAGTAATAATTTGAAATGATGAAAGGAACCTGCCGACGTTCCAGAGCTTTGAGAGGAATTTTTGCGAGCCCGCAATCCTCTGCTCGGAACACCTAAAGTCGTAGCCAAGGTTTGCCTCGCTTGCAGACCAGAAACGGAACGTGTCAGCGCCATACTTTTGCATCACAGGAAACGGGTCGATTACGTTGCCCTTGCTTTTGCTCATCTTTTCTCCCTTTTCGTCAACGCCGTACCCCATAATCCATGCATCTGTCCAAGGCATCTTGCCTGTCAGCTGCACGCAGCGGAGCATCGTATAGTGAAGCCATGTCCTGATGATGTCCTTTGCCTGGGGCCGCAATGATGTTGGGTAGCCGTAACCAAAAAGCTCGTTTTCCCTGCCATAGCCGGTAACGTATAATGGGGATATGCTGGAGTCCATCCAGGTGTCAAAGGTCCTCTCCTCGCCGGTGAACTCTGTCCCGCCGCATTTTTGGCATCTTTCAAAAGGAGGCTTTTCCTTCCAGGGCCGGTAGTACTTGCCAGGAGACGGGAGATTCGGTTCTTTGCATTTGGTACAGTACCAAATTGGGATCTCGGTCCCATAGAACCGTCGCCTCGAAACGGGCCAGTCGATTGCTACAGAGTCAAGCCAACTTAGAAGAATTTGCCGGTGCATGTCAGGGTGAAACTTTAACTTGTGAGCCAGCTCGCGCAATTGCGGGACAAATTCAAGCTGCTTTACATAATAGTCCTGCAGGGGGATTATTTCTATAGGTGTCTTGCTTCGCTCGCAAAGGGGTGTCCTGTGCATGATGCTTTCCTGCTTTTCCATTAGCCCGGCACCCCCCAGATCCTCGATTATCTTGTTGCGAGCTTGATTTACGCGAAGACCTTGATAAGGCCCGGCAGCTGCAGTAGTTACCCCGTTTTCGTTAAGAGCAACGATTTCCTTCAACCCCAGCTCACGGAAGACTTGGACATCGTTCTGGTCGCCATAGCTGCACACCATCACTGCGCCTGAACCGAATTCCGGCTTGGCAGAGTGGTGAGGCCTGATTTCCACTTCTCTATTGAACAATGGCAGGACGGCATGCTTGCCCTGAAGCGGCTTGTAGCGTTGGTCCTCTGGGTTTACGATTATTGCCTGGCAAGCGAACAAGAGCTCGGGTCGCGTAGATGCGATGATTAGAATATCGCCAGTTTCTTTGACTCTGAATTTCATGTAGACAAGCTTGGTCGGGATTTCATCGTGGATGATTTCTGCGTCTGCAATTGTTGTTCCGCAATCGGGGCAGTAGTTGTTGGGCCGGTTTGCGAGATATACTAGCCCGCGCTTCCACAGCTCTATGAATGTGCTCTGAGTCAGGGCACGGTATTCGTCAGAATCAGTCCTGTAATGCTGTCGAAAATTGCCAGATAGTCCCATGCTTTTCATAATCTGGATCATCTCTGCCTCAAGGTCGTCTAACGCCACCTTGCACAGGTCAAGGAACTTTTGCCTGTCCATCTGGCGCATCCTCACCTTGTGTTTTTTCTCTGTGTAAATTTCGACTGGCAGGCCGTTTCGGTCGATTCCTATCGGGAACAGGACATTGTTGCCATTCATCCGGGCCGTCCGGGCGATCATGTCTATCTGTGCGTAGTGAGCTGCCGCTCCGATGTGCCAAGGGCGCCCCGAAGGATAGGGAGGCGGTGTGTCTATGACAAACGCCGGCCTTTCCCTCTCCACTGCAAAACGATAAGTGTCATTTTCTTCCCAGCGGGCCAGAATTGATTTTTCGATTTCCGGGTTCCAAGAAGTTGACTGGATTTTAGGTTCCATCTGCTAGGTAATCGTGCTGTTTAGAAAGCCTGCCGGTATTAACGTTAACGCGCAGATTGGCGTGTGTTCCCGGATTATCTCAGAAAGCTACTAATACAAAAAAGAAAGGATAGTGGTCCTCGCTTCTCGCTACACCACTACGTCCACGCCAAGACCTGATGTACACCCAGCTGCTCCGCCGTTGATTACAAATCCTACGGCACCGTCTATTTCTGATAGCGTGAATGGCAGGTCAGAGGTGTTTACAGTTACCGATGCAGTATTTCCCTGAATGTTGATGCCTGCAGTTGGCGTTGTATCAATCGATACGACGCAAAAGTCCGGATTGCCCGTTCCGCCGAGTGGAGACAGTGTAGCCGTGTGAGCATGCCACGAGTCTGGATTCTGGTGCGCATCTCTACCTAGGACCGGATGAATAGTTATGACGAATACCTCGCCAGTGTTGAGATCTGCCCATGCGAACCCTACTACGGCGTTTTCGCCTACGAATTCATCTGGCTGCCTCGAGATTTCGCCGTTTGTTGTCACAGTGAGTTTTGAGATATTGTCATTTTGTGCTGTCGCGGTGAATGATACGACTTCCGCCCAACCAGGGCCTGCGATCGTTGCAAGTACAGATTGCACTCCGACCAAAGAAGCGACCAAGACGCCCGCGAATATTCCTGCGAATACTAGTTTGGAGTTCATTGGTCTTTACTTTATTGACGAATTATATAAGAATTCACTGTACAAGATGTCTTAAGATATGATCATATGCAGATATTTAGCTTTCTTTACTTTGCCCTGCCTGAACCAAAGAGGCCCATGACGCTGCTAACCATCATTCCAAGGGTTGTCGACGATCCAAATTCCTGGAATGCCGGAACAAAATGTACGGTCAGGAGGGCGCCAAGTGCCACTAGCGATCCGTATTCTGCTACTTGCTTCAGGATAGTCCGATCCCTGTTGAATGGTGCCAGTAGCATACCGAGGATCCACATTCCAAAGAGCCAGATCATGACCTTCCCTGCCACCATTTCGGGAGCTGAGAAGGCGACGCCGAAGTACATTGCAGTGATGATAAAGTCCGCCTTCATCATCCGTGCGAATATCTGCTCAAACGTCTTGAGCCTGACGATGTAATTTCCAAACATCGCTCCCATGATTGCAACTGCAGCAGTGCTTCCCGCAACCCAACCTATGTTGGCGCCGCATTCGAAGAACACCATCGAGGGGTTTATGCCGCCGCAGAATACCTGGCTTGAAACTATTGCCATCAGAAATGTCTTGACGATCACACTCGCGGTGAGGAGTAATGCCCTATGCGAGAGTTCCACGCGCTCGTACTTGCTCTCCTTCTCTTTCAAGAAGGGTCTCCGCGTGCCATGCCGCATGATGTCTTGTGCGGAATATTAAGGATTAGGGACGGGCGGTAAGAAACAAGAGACAACCCGCCCAGAAGCTATTAATAGCAACCTCTGCGCCCTACCTTTCGTGAAGTTCGTGGACTGGTTCCCGTATTATCAGGGAATCCGCGCCGAGTTCGGATACAGCTCTGAAAAGGATCAGGAAGCTGCACGAATGCTCTCAGATATGACAAAGAAAAAGGCTGTCGATCCAAGAATTCTCGAGAAAAAGATCAAGGGCAAGAATGTGATCGTCATCGGGGCGGGATCAGGACTTGAAGACGAGCGCGCAACCAAATACATCAAGAAAAACAAGGGCTTTGTAACGATAGCTGCGGATGGGGCCGTCCAGTTTCTTCTTGAAAACAAGATCAAGCCGAACATCGTCGTGACGGACCTTGATGGAGACCCTGCGTCCCTTCAAAAGGCAGAAAAGTCTGGAGCGACAATGGTGGTTCATGCGCACGGAGACAACACGGACTTGCTCAAAAAGATGGTACCGAAATTCAAAAAGATTATTGCAACGACGCAAGTGATGCCGTTGGATAACGTTTACAACTTTGGCGGATTTACAGACGGCGACAGGTGCGTGTTTTTAGCAGACGAATTCGGAGCAAAAAAGATTGTCCTTCTAGGTATGGAGCTTGATTCTCCAGGCAAGTACTCGAAGAAAAAAGTCAAGAACCCAGAGCTAAAGAAGCAAAAGATGCAGGCAGGAAGGAGGCTCCTTGAGATGCTGGCAAAACAGTCGAGGTCAGAGCTCGCCGACACCTCAAAAAGGCCTGTAAGAGGATTCACTTCGCTTTCCAGATACCCATAGGCATGCGATTTGGCCGCAAGCAGGCATTGGGCATTGCAGGCATGGTCCTTGCGATAGTTGGAGGCATAGGGTGGTTCTATGGCCAGCAAATTCCAGGCCTCATTGCATGGGTTGCAGCATTTTTAGTTGTGCTCAATCTGAACAAGAAGAAGAAAAAAGTTGCCAAAACCTAAAGCTATTATATCTTTTCTACAGTAGCATCTGATGTCAATGTCAGGATATTCCGAGGACGATATCAGGCGCGCCGCGGACATTAGAGAATGGCTCGTAAAGCAGATTGCAGACAAACAAGAGGAAGTCGAGAGGCTTCGGACCGCGCTTTCACTTATAGACGGATTGCTAAAGCAGGGTAGTTTCAGGGCGGCTGCCAGCCTGGGCTCGTTGGCCGGTGGATCCCCGGCTACTGCGCAGGTTCAGCAGACCAGACCCGCGCCGGCAAGGCAGCAGACGGCGCCTACTCTGAAATCCTTGGACGACAGGGACATTAGGCCGCTCAAGCGAGCCAAGGATGACTTTGTACTTGGAAGCGCCGAGGTACTGCCTGCGTCTGTAATTATTGCGCCCTCTCAAGAAATTTCATTGAATGTGAATACTCCGCCTTTCCGCTCATTCTTTCTGAACAGAATCCTTGATGGAATGAAGGCCAAGGATGCAGAAAGGATCAGCCAAGGCGCGATGAAAGAATCCGACGCCCTGTCGTACCGGGTCGATGAAGACAATGGCGTCATCAGGCGGATAGTGATAGAGAACTATCGCGAAAAGGAACGCCTTCAGGAGATCTTTAACACTTCTTCCTGGGTATTTACCAGGATGCTCGAAAAGAATAGCGGCTGATTTGATGGACAAGATAGTGGTTCTGGACTTTGGCTCCCAGTACAGCCACCTGATATGCCGGCGCATCCGCGAGGCAAATGTCTATTGCGAGTTGTTGCCATTCAATACCCCTGCCAAGATTGTCAGAGAACTTGATCCAAAGGGGATAATATTTTCAGGGGGGCCTGCGAGCGTCTATGCAAAAGACGCGCCAAAGCCGGATAAGGAGCTGCTAAAGATGGGCAAGCCCATACTCGGGATATGCTATGGCCACCAGGTGCTTGTTGACAATTTTGGAGGCAAGGTAAAGAAGGCTACCGCAAGAGAATACGGCAGGACGGGGCTTGTAATTGACGACAAGTCCGACCTGTTCAAGAGCATTGGGACTGGCATTTCCTGCTGGATGAGCCACGGCGACGCCGCAGAGAAACTCCCAGATGGCTTTAAGGTCATTGCTCACACTGAAAACTCGTTCTCTGCCGCTATTGGCAACAAGGACAAAAAGTTGTACGGCATACAGTTCCACCCTGAGGTGGTGCATACTGAGAAAGGGACAGAAATCCTGAAGAACTTTGCGCAGACCATCAGCGGCGCCAAACCCGAATGGGACATGGAGAGCTTTGTCGACTCTACAATTGCTGACATCCGCAGGCAGGTGGGCAAGGAGAAAGTCCTCGCTGCAGTGAGCGGCGGGATTGATTCAACGACAGTTGCGGCTCTCATGCACAAAGCAATTGGCGATAACCTGAGATGCGTTTTCGTTAACCACGGGCTGCTCCGCCAGGGAGAGGAAGATGAAGTGGTCAAGCTGTTCAAGGAACACCTTGGAATTGATCTCATTTATCGTAATGCAGAGAAGCAGTTCCTGGGCAAGCTGAAAGGCGTTTCAGATCCGGAAAAAAAGCGCAAGATAATAGGCGAAGAATTTGCCAATGTATTTGTTGATACAGTCAAGAAGAACGGGCCGTTCCAGTGGCTTGCTCAAGGTACACTTTACCCTGACGTGATCGAAAGCGGGGTATCAAAGGGACCGGCTGCAGTAATCAAGACCCACCACAATGTGGGTGGTCTCCCCAAATGGCTTAATCTAAAGGTGATCGAGCCATTGAGGTATCTCTACAAGGATGAGGTGAGAAAAGTAGCGCGATTGCTAGGAGTTCCGGACGCGCTGCTCAAGAGGCATCCCTTCCCGGGTCCGGGACTTGCAGTGAGGATCATTGGAGAGATTACGCCGGAGAAGACCAGGATATGCAAACATGCAAGCAAGATAGTAGAGGACGAGCTCAAGGCTGCGGGCTGGTACGAAAAGGTATGGCAAGCATATGCGGCTGTTGGCGATGATAGGGCGGTGGGAGTGCTTGGAGATGAGCGGGTCTACGGCCACATCGTCATGATAAGAGTAGTGGAATCTGTTGATGCCATGACTGCTGACTGGTCCAGGTTGCCACATGAGCTGTTGGAAAAAATTAGCAACAGGATTACGAATGAAGTTGAAGGTGCCACGTGGGTGACGTATGCAGTGTCAAGCAAGCCTCCGGCCACGATAGAGCCGCAGTAATGAC
>DASYRH010000051.1:0-3756 GCA_036004585.1 Nitrososphaera sp.
TCATGATGTTCTTGGCATCAGCTAGGGTTTGCTCGGGTCGGAGAGCTACCGGCTTGTGCATCGTTCCCTTCGCATCGAATCCAACTATGTACATGCTTGATTAATGCTCGAACATGGCAAGGCTATATCCCGTCCGTACACAGCGCAATGCACTGCAGACGACCAGCTTAATACACCCGAGACAGAAATAGAATGCGAAATGAGGCATCGCGAGCCGCATGAATTTTTGAGTCCCGTTAGACCCGCATACAGGGAATGTGATTATTGCGGCGAAAGGAAGAGTTTAGTTTGCATAAATTGTGGCTACTGTTATGAATGTCATCCTGCAATTGAAATGGCGGAAAGAATATCATTGATAAAGCTTCCAGCACGACATCTAGATGCGGCGGCGATTTGAACACTATTACATTAGTTCGAAGCCTTTTGCGAAAGGTTTAGAGTCCATAGGTAGGAGGCTAGCAACTTCTGTAAACTTGGACAAAAATCGCCCCGATAATAGAGACATAAATTCTGCCAAATTATAGCGAACAAGTTTCGCTAACTCCTAAATGCTTTGTAACGAAAGGGCGGCTAATGTCAGAAGCAAGAGGCACGTTCAAGTGTAATGACTGTAGTTCCACATTCAATTCACAAGAGGAGTTGAACAATCACGGAAGGCAAGCACATGCTGGCGAAGCATCGAGTCAGTCAAAAGGAAGAATGTAGACGTCTTCCCGCACAGCCTTTTTTGACACTTTAAATTCAACACAGCTACGGAACACGGCAAGCTCCAATCTGGTCCAGATTTCAACTGTCCGGAGTAAACCGACATCACATTCTGCCGAACGTATTGCCGGCTTACTTTAACTGACTTGGCATGAGTTATTCTTCGCCTTTTATCCTCAGGACTTCCTTTGCTCTTGTCTCGCCTTCGCTTATCGAAGCCTTTATTGTCGTGAGTGAAAAGTCTGCGTTTTCATAGATGTTGGGATGTTTCTCCTCTCTTGTTATGTACCGAATGCTCTTGATTTCTGCTCCCCGCTCCATCTTGAATTTCTTGTATTTTGACTGAATTTTGTGCCGGGTTTCAATGTCCAGCTTGGATATGACCGCGTGTTCTTCCACTATTTTGTAGAGCTCGTCTATGAATCGCAGATACTTCGTTATGACCCTGGACATCTTTACGTTGTGCAAAGTCTTGTCGCTAAAAATGATATCCCTTGCCCTGTGAAGTACTTCTGGAAGGTTCTGCGGTAGCGATTCAATGTTCTTTGGGTAATTCTCCACGACAATGATCTTCTTGTCTGCCACCGGAGAAGCATCGATAACTTCTCTAAGCGGCGTATTGCTCAGAAGCCCTCCGTCCCAGCAGTACAATCCTTTTTCAATTTCAACCCAAGGAAAAAAGTAAAGGGGATACGCTGATGTGGCTAGCACGTGTTTGGCTGTAATCTTTTGTCTTGAACTATCAAAGGTAAGAGGCTCGGCGGTCATGACGTTGACCGCGGTTAGCAGGAGCCGAGAATTTGGCGTTCCTCCCGGCATCAACTTTGAGTAATCTATGTATCTTTCGAGAGTTTTTGAAAGCGGACTGTGATCATACAGGTACGTCCATTTTTGAGGCACGAAAAAGTACGGATCCTTCAGGGCCTGAGTCAGGTTCCACCGCGGAACAAACATCTTTGGGTTTCAATTGCTTGCAGCCCGGTAGAAAGAATGGACGGAACTTGAATTCAATTCGTCTATGATTCGATCCCGACTGGGTGCCCAAAAATTAAGAAACGCCGCCTGCATCAGCTTGGTAGTGGGAAAATCAAATCTCGAGCTATTTTCCGCTAATTCTAGCCAGAACTGCTCTAGGTGTTCTTCAGGTTGGTCAGTCTTGCTCCCCGCGATAATTGCCGCATTAACTCCGCCAATAGACGTCCCCGCAACTATGTAGATTTTTCGTAACTTGCTTCTTGCCAGCGCCTTGAATACACCGCAGCCAAATGCGCCGAGAGATCCGCCGCCTTGAAGTATCAGGACGTGCTCCAATCGCTGATCGGATGTCTTACCAGTTGAAATAGCTCAAGCACCCCTCAATGAATCGCAAACGGGAAGACGCAAAATCATTTGTTCTCACATGAATTAGAACAATCTCCACATTAATGAGACTTGTCATATTGGGATCCAATCGAAAGAATAGCTACGATCACCGCTTAGTTGAGGAAAGTAGATTTATTGAGTGGCTACTGGATAGCCTACTAGTGCCTCGCCTTCTAGTCTCCGGCGCAATTAATTGGGATACGACGCTCTTTGTGGATAATTTGCCAAGTCCTGGTGAAGAAGTGAAGGTCATCAAGGTAGTGTCCGTCCCGGGCGGAAAGGGGGCAAACGCTGCGGTGGCGGCAGCCAGAATCCTAGGGAAAAACGAAGTAGGTATGATTGGTATGGTTGGCGCAGACGAAATAGGCGACAGACAATTGACAATTCTGAAGGAGGAAGGAGTAGACGCATCGTGCTTGAGTCGGCACAAAGATCTGCCCTCTGGGCAGGCATACGTGGTCGTCGACAGTAGGGGAGAAAACATGATTCTGACTCACCGAGCTGCGAACATGGCGGTGACGCAGGAATCAATCCACGGCAAGAATGTTGCCACTACAGTAGAGACGTCAAGTATGGTCATGATTATCGATCCCCCTCTTGAAGTCGCGATTGAGCTTGCGATTCTAGCGAATAATCACGGCAAAACATTATTACTTTCGCCTGCAATGCTCGTAATCCACGGCTTTTCGGCCCTTGAGTTACTTCTCCGCAAGGCTGACTACTTGATCTTGAACGAGCATGAAGCAATGTCACTCGCCGGTGTAGCAAACGGCCGTACCGCCTGCGAAAAACTGTCAGCTAGTCTCGGCGGCAAGCGAGTCATAACAACTCTTGGGAGGGATGGATGTCTGATTTGTCATGAAGGCAAAAATATGGCAATACCTGCAATGGACCATTCACTGTTTGGTTTGAATGTCGCCAGTACAGTTGGAGCAGGCGACACATTTGAAGGTGCATTTTCCGCCTTCAAGCTCAAGAGACTGGCGGATCCGGAAGCAATCTTTCTTGCCAACGTTGCGGCTGCACTGAAGATAACAAAGGAACAGACGCGAGGAAGCCCTACTTATGAGGAGGTTCGCAAGTATGCTAATAGTGATGTGTTGCGTAAAACCTATGATAAATTCAAGCTCACTTGAGGCCGTCAATCACCAGCTCGTTGAATTTCATCGCGTTAACTTTTCTACAAATGTGTATGTTTCCGCTGCCCGATGTGACAGTGCACCTTCCCCTGAATTTTCCAGAATGTGTGACTCTTACGGTGCATATTTCGGTCGTAAAGATACCCGGATGGATTAGTGCAAACAGCGCAAACACGTCATGAAGGTTAAAGTTTGAATAGGTGCTCACTGGCCAATCAAGAATTTTCCCTGCAATGTCGCTATTTCTGCTGCCGATTGTGCGTATCATTGCCAGTGATTTGCCATCGATCACGCACGAGGGATGACTCGTCACATCTAGCCCGACTGCTGTAATCGCTGGAAAAGCCTTTTCGGCAATTCTCATCACCCTGTCTGCAGACTCAGGGTCAGAAAAAAAGTTGAATTCTGAATATTCGCTGACATTTCCACGCATCGTCGGGTCGTAGAGTCCTCCCATCACAAATATCCTGTCTAGTTTCTTGACCAGGGAGGGCTCCTTCTGAATAAGAGAGGCTATGTTAGTGAGAGGCCCGGTTGAGACGATCGTGAT
>DASYRH010000052.1:0-3951 GCA_036004585.1 Nitrososphaera sp.
GCTCGGTGAGGGTAGCGCCAACAACCTTCTGAGACAGATTACTGAGGAAATACACGAACTTAGCCGTACGCAGGCCCAGTAGTTATCTTTAGGAGACAGATATCAAAAGTCCTTAGCGAGATGAGAGACTAGAATTCTTGAGTAGACTTTTTCATTGTGAGAAGAACTAACTTGAGGTCAGTAAGTTGACACATGAAAGTATTGCATAAGCGTTTCAATCTTAATATCTGAGAATTCAGCGTCATCGTATATCGCACGCGCAGGCGCTACAGCAGTTAGTTCGTTCATTATTTGTGTCAGGCTGACGAATTCAGGAGTCGGCAGTCAACTATAGCTTTCATGACACGCGATAGGTAGATTGATACGTGCCGTAATCGACGGTTATCATTGCCAAAAAAAGCTACTCTCTCCACCCGGATCTGGAAAATGTGACAATATTTCATTGCATTGAATCTTGAAATTTCATTAAAGACCACTGTTCTCGGACTTGCAGAGCATGAAGACAACGTTCTCAAGGACGGGCGAGATGTGAAATACAAGTGCAAAGGAAGCTAGGATACTAGGCGCGTCTCAACTGATTCTTTACCGCCTCGCAGACCTGCAGAAGACTGAATGGCTTTTTCAGGATATTATCGCGCGTAATGGTCGGCAGATTCATGGCCAAATCTTCTGGCTCTAGTTCAAACGCTGTCATGATAACTATCTTTACGTCTGGCTTTACTTTTCGCATCATCGTGGCAAGAGCGATACCGCTGATTTCCGGCATGCGAATATCGGTGAGAATGATAGAATAGCGATCTGGATTCTCTTTGAACATTTGAAAGGCAAACATCGGGTCTGTAAAAGTATCGACACTGTACCCCCAACTTTCCAGATGCTTCCTTACGATATGGACTATGTCATATTCGTCGTCAATGACCATTATTCTTCTGTCGTCGCTCGACAACGTGGATTCATATCTCCCGGGACAATTAAGCTAAGTGAAATTCCGTCTCTTAAGAGTATTCTAAAGGAATGTTTGGATGAAATACACTTTTGATCTTTTTCGAGTCGCACCCCAAGTCAGTTCACACTTTCCGAAATCGAAAGGTATCTGTTTATGATAGAACCTCGAGCGAAGGAATACGCTTAGAAAGCCGGATCGCCTGACGATCATCTTTTATTCTTTTGCTATTATCTTCAATGCCACCTTGTTCAGACCGGGCTCACACTTCAGATACTAGTAGCATAAACCGTTATTATCATTGTCATGATTTCAAGTTTAGAATCTTGGTTGGGTCAAAGAACGAGAAATCAGTGCCTGTCTCGACTTTTGTCCAATCGATTGACGATCCGACAATCAAAATGTTGATGCAATATTTCAAAATTGGAGACTATGATTGCTTTGTTCGCTTTGCTCAAAAGTCTGGCCTCAAGGAAGCTGTCAAGCACGATACTCCCGCAATGGTAGAATACCACCCCGCAAAAGAGCTAAGAATGTCTTAATTATACACGTGGTTATTGGGGAGAAAATTCGTGGATATTTAACGGGACCTTCTTTTGGCTACAACTGAAGCGGCCATATACAGGATGAACCCTCCAATCGCCATCGCCAATCCATAAAGTGAAACGGAATCACGCTCCCAGTACTGCCCGAGCCCGACTACTAGTGCTCCACTGACAAGCAGACCTATGCCTGCACGAGCTGCGCCAGGCATCTGGATCTTTCTTTTTGAAGACAAAGATGCGATTTCAAAAGTGGCTCCGCTAGATATCCCTTTGGTGATAAAGCCTGCCGTCAATCTATTTATTGGCTCTTATGGCTTTATCAGGACGCAGTTTGAAGATCGCGGTTGTAGGGATTGGCGTCGCCGGGGCGTACCTCATGAACAGGCTCAGCGATGACCACGACAACCGCGTGATCGGTTTTGAAAGGATGCCTCAGGATCAGCATGATGCAGTCTGTGCCTGGGCCACCTGCGCAAATGTGATGGAGGGCTTGGCTGGGAAATGTGGACTTGATTTTGAACGATATGTTCTGCATGACGGGAAGCACATGCGTGTAGACCTTGGGCAGAAAGGCAGAATCGATCTCAAATTGAAAGGAATGGTGAGCTACGACAAACTTCGGCTGATCCAGGATATGGTGAAGGGAACTGAAATCAGATTCGGCAGGGCCCCGCGCAAAGAAGAGCTTGAGCCTGACTTTGATATGATCGTCGACGCAACGGGTTTTCACCGAAATTACCTTCCAAGACTTGCCGATGAGATGTGGATACCCTGTGTGCAGTACAAGGTAAGATACCCCCATGGGAGGGAGCCTTTCGATGATTTCTATTTGCGTTCGTTTCCATCGATGTCAGGATATTTCTGGTACTTTCCGCTCGGGAACGGCTATGCTCACGTCGGCGCTGGCGATTTTCTGAAGAACCATAACCACTTTGTGAGCGAGTTTCTGAACAAACACGAGTGCGAAGTAATAAAAAAAGTTGGAAGACCTGTTAGGCTCACCCCGCCAGCGGGATGTGAGCCATTTACGGACGGCCGAAAGTCAGTTGGAGTAGGCGAATCGATAGGGACGGTATTCCCACTCTTGGGTGAGGGCATTATCCCGTCGACTTGGTGCGCGGAACTTTTCATCAACAATATTCACGATTTGAAGGCATACCGCGACGCTGTTATCGATAGATTCCGAGTATATGCACTGGCATTCAAGTTTGTAAAATTAAAGATCGCAGGGCGGTTCAGCATGGCCAAGCACGGAATGGAGATGTTAAAGATTTACAGGCACATGAAGAGTGAGGAGGTACGCTACGGCATGAAGGTTAGCATGGGAGACATGCTAAAGCTATCAACGATCTAAAGCTTGACAGGGAGATCGCCGCCACAATATCTTTTCCTATTCAAGTCGTTTTCGGCGAATGAGTTCTGCGGGTCATTCCCGCTTCCTTGTTAAATTCCGCAACCTTGCAGGAATAGGACGGCAACCACATTCCTTGCTGTGAGCTATGTGCCATTTGACTCTTTGTTCAACATTTGGATTCTTGGGCATTGGATGCTTTCTATGCCATTCCTTATTCATCGGATCGGAATAACAATTCGTTCTTTATAGGTCAGAGGAATGCAATGCTATGCAAAGCAGTCTCGGCATTGAAATAATGCTTGAGTACCAGTCTACAAGATGAATAAAGATACTCTTGTGAGTGATGCGTTTCAGACTTTCTTTAGAGACGCCCCTGAATACTCTAAAGCATGGATGGAAGCTGTGGAAAGACTGGACAAAGCCAATGTGCTTGATGGTAAAACGAAATCTCTTGCTTACCTGTCTGTATTGGCGGCATTAGGACTTGCGAGTGGAATCCCATTCCATGTTCAACATGCAAAATCGCTAGGTGCAACAAGAGATGAAATTATTGGAGCAATTCTTATCGGACTTCCTGCAGCAGGTAATAGAGTAATTCAAGCTTTACCTACTGCTTTGCAGGTGTACGACTCTTAAAGCAACCGTGCTGCAACGAAAACCCCGCGAATCGACAATAAACCCCGCGCTTCGACAGCCAGTGAAATCTGACTGAAAGCCCCACTACTCGACAGAACTCCAGTTAGAGTACTGTTGCGTACCCGATTGATTCTGAAGGTCGTTGCAGGTCGGTTGAAACTGTTGCAAGGTAGTTGAAGGTCAGTTACGAGTGGTGAGCGAAAATTTGCCTCGAGTATCATTTTTTGAACTGTTTTTTCGCATCGTTTACCATACTTGTAAGGTAATTGATGTACAAAGTACTCTGTTCCTCGATGCTGTTCCTACTTACATCTTTGCCCAAGTGAGTTTTGGGTTGGTCAACAAATGTGACTCGAGATGTAACTATTCGAGACGGCAAATTCACATAATATTTTTCAACAGATCCATCAGGAAGAGTAACTTCCCAGCCGCTGCCTCCAACCCAGTCGCCCATGAATTGGGCAGTCGCATTT
>DASYRH010000053.1:0-3241 GCA_036004585.1 Nitrososphaera sp.
GCTAACAGGTAACAAGGTAGAACTGCTTACCTCTCTAACGAGCTCTGCCACGTATTGAGGGGTCGCATATCCAACCGTGTCGGGAATGTCTAGCCTATCCGCGCCGGCTTCCTTGACCGCCTTGAACACTTGAATCAAAAACGCCCTATCTGAGCGAGTCGCATCTTCGGCTGAAAACTCCACCTGCAATCCGTGCTTTTTGGCGTACTCTACTGCATTGACTGCCTTTTCCAAGACCTGCTCTCTGGTCATCTTCAGCTTGTATTGCATGTGGATGTCTGAAGTGGCAATGAATGTGTGAACGTACTTGAGCTCGCACCTAAGCGCAGCGTCGATATCAGCCTCGATAGTACGCGCAAGGCCGCAGATTTCCGCATTCAAGCCTTGCTTTGCTATCGCCTTTACCGCCTGCATTTCTCCCTGCGAAACGATGGGAAATCCTGCTTCAATGGCATCAATGCCGAGCTCGTCTAATTTGATGGCGACCTGGATCTTTTGTTCTGGAGTGACTGTCACGCCTGGCGTTTGCTCGCCGTCTCTAAGTGTGGTGTCAAAAATACGAACTTTGTCACCGGCGCCTAACCTTCTTTCCGTCAATTTTCCATTCCTCTCGGAAGCGCCGAAACTCCAGTCCTTGCCAGCTGCGTAATCCCGTAAGGCTCAACGAGGCTCTTAAACGCATCTATCTTGTCAGGAGTGCCGGTAATCTCTACTGTGATCGTATCCTTCGCGATATCCAGGATGTTTCCTCGAAATATTGTCGAATAGTTGATTATCTCGCTTCTGGTCGTTGGGTCAACTGCCTTCATCTTGATTAGCGCAAGCTCCCTGTAAACTGACTTTTCAGTGTCGAGTACCTTTACCTCGACAACATCAATCAACTTCCTCAATTGCTTGACGAGCTGATCCAAGGTTTTTTCATCGCTGTTGGTGGTAATGGTCATCCTGGAGAGGTCTTGTTGCTCTGTCGAGCCGACCGTAATGCTTTCAATGTTAAAGTTTCTGGCTCTGAAGAGGTTAGTAACCCTGAAAAGCACCCCGGGCTTGTTTTCTACAAGCGCAGTCACTATATACCACGACCCTCGGGCATCGGAAGACAGTGTCATTTTCAAGCCCCCGTGATCATATCCTTAAGGCCAGTGCCTGGTGCCACAAACGGGTAAACATCTTCGTCAGGGTCGATTGGAATGTCTATTACCGTGGCAACATCACTCTTTATGGCGGCCTTGATTGCCTTCTCTAAATCCTTCGCTGATTCTGCCCTTATCCCCTGTGCACCGTACGCATCGGCTATCTTTACATAATCGGGACAGTTCTTCTGATGGACGCCGCTGTAGCGCCTGTTGTAAAACGTGCGCTGCCACTGGGCAACCATACCCAGCATGTAGTTGTTCATCAGGAAAACGATTACTGGGAGCTTTTCCAACACAGAAACTGCAAGGGAATTCTCTGTCATGTTAAACGAGCCATCTCCCGCGATATCGACTACAGGCACTTTTGGTCGAGCCGCCTTGGCGCCAATCGAAGCTGGAAATCCAAAACCCATCGTTCCGAGACCCGTTGAACTAAAGAAGGTGCCCGGCGATATTACGTCAAAGTGGAGTGACGCCCACATCTGGCACTGTCCTACCTCCGTTGTCACTATCGCCTCAGCCGGGAGCAATTCACGTAAGATCTTCAAGGATTTCCTGGCAGTAATCTCTCTGGGATAGTCCTTGATATTATCGGCGAAATACTGGATTAGTTCTTTTCTACGCTTTAGCCACGGATTGTCGGCCTCCTTCTTGGCAGTTTTTTTCGACAGTAACTTGACCAGTGTCCTAAGCGATGACTTTACGTCGCCTACTATGGCCACATCCACTGATTTGTTCTTGCCAATCTCTGCTGGATCTATATCCATATGGATGATATTCATGCCTTTTCCAAACTCGTCAAACCTACCGACCGAGCGATCCGAAAACCTTGCTCCAATCGCAAGTATGAGGTCAGCTTCAAGAATTATCTTGTTAGCTTCAGCATGTCCGTGCATGCCGATTGGTCCCATCGCAAGAGGGTGATTTTCCGGGAACGCACCTTTGCCCTTGAAAGTCGTAACCACCGGAATCATTAGCAGTTCTGCCATTGCCTGCAACTCTGAAAAGGCTCCTGAGAGTATCACTCCCCCTCCCGCCATTATTATAGGGCGCTCTGCCTTTAGTAATAGATCAACTGCCTTACTCAATTCCGAAAGGTTCGCATCAACTACTGGATTGTAGCCTCTGACCTTGATAAGATCTGGGAACTTCATATCGGCTGTGGCCTGCTGAACGTCTTTTGGAATGTCAATTAATACAGGACCTGGTCTTCCGCTCTCTGCAATATAAAATGCCTTCTTGACTGTTTCCGGAATTTCTGTCACTACTCTGGGCTGGAAAGAATATTTTGTGCACGGATTGGCCACCCCGATGATATCTGTCTCTTGAAACGCGTCCTTACCTATCATATTCAGAGGTACCTGACCTGTAACCGCGACTACCGGAGACGAATCTGCATATGCAGTAGCAATTCCAGTTATTAGATTCGTTGCACCTGGTCCCGAAGTTGCAAAGCAAACACCTGATTTTCTCTTGATTCTTGCATAACCATCTGCCATGTGAGCTGCGGACTGTTCATGTCTAACCAGAATATGACGCAAGTTTGCTCCTACTAGGGCATCGTATATCGGAAGGTTTGCACCGCCTGGAAGTCCGAAGACTACGTCTACACCCTCTTTTTCAAGGGCATGTATCAGCGCTTTTGCACCGGTCATTTCAACCAATTTTATTGTTCACCAATTTATCACCACAAACGCCTGCTTTCTGAGCGGAGTTTGCCCTAGGCAAGTGTCAGCAGAACCAGAACATGAATCTTCTGCCTAGAATATTCGCCGCCAGCCTGAGTCATCCTTGCTAAGTTGCCCTGATATAATTTATAAAGATAACGCTGGATATCAGCTAAAATTGCCCTGCCAGCCCTCTTCCAAGGAGGATTCCGCGTCGATTATTGAAAAATTTGTGGCCCGCACAGTATATCAGATCCAAATTAGGAGAACGAACAACCAAGTCGATTTTACCTGGCTAGTATTATTTTCTTAAGAATTGTTCTTGTATATCATATCATTCTGCTTTTATTATCCCTCCAGCAAACAGACTCAGACAAGCAAAAGGCGTCTACGGGCAGTTTCTCCCCCCGCGTTCCCGCCCGTAGAACGCTCTTTTTACCT
>DASYRH010000054.1:0-6485 GCA_036004585.1 Nitrososphaera sp.
CTCGACATTCAATACAACACGGATCGAGAAGAATGGCCGACTTATTGTTCTCTTCAGCAGAAAAATACATCAGTGATGTGGAAAAGGATAACCAGCCACAGATAATTCGGCTTTGGCCTTCAGTGAAATAAGACGAGCAGGATCATCTAAGGATGTTACGTGAGGAACTAGTCCGAGCAGTACGGGACAAAAAACTAGAATAGAAACGCGCTATTTCTTGTTGATCGCCTTGTCTGGATTGGAAGCATATCTGACATCTTGCCGATCGCGGCTAGGTATTCAATCCCCTTGTGGGTTGTACGGAATTGCTTCATTGAGCTGCTTTCTGCATCTAGCTCTAGCAATCCGTTGTCCATCAATATCTGGCTGTATTCCTTTGCCTGCCCGTGCGTTAGGTATGCGTGAAACATTATCTTGGTAATCCCAGCGCCACCCTGCGCCGTTTGAAGAATGTCTCTCATGATCTCGTCTTTTTGACGATTCTGCATATCCTTAAATAAATTGCATTGGCTGTTTGCTTATAAAATTATCGGGTATATCTTACATAAGAATGATCCAGCTCAAAAAATGCGTCGGGATCTTTACTGTGCAATAGATTTAGACTCGATTGTGCAAAAATAACTGATGTATGCGATGTGTATGCCCCCAGAGTTAGACGATACCAAAGTTGGCGTGCTGATAGAATATTTTGGAGTTAAGAATTATCAGGAACTCGTGGATCCCCTATCCAGGTTTCTCCAGTCTACCTGACATTGCGACGAGGACTGGCGTGATCCTCGATCGACTCTAGCTCGCTTGCAAAGCAGACTGTGCAAAGTGCCCTTCCATTGAATTCGATGACTTGTGTCTGCGTGGTGCAGAGCTTGCACTTTCCGGACAACAATATCTCAACGTTTAGAAAAGAATTAACTTCTGCTATGTCTATCTCGCCTACACATCAAGAAATTCCAGAATGGGACTATAGTTCCTTGATGCGGCATTTTAGCCAGTGGTTGTAGGTGCGCAGGGTGCTTCAAAGTTCGATTTATTGGCGACAGAGCATTTTTCGGCAATAGTTCTTTAAGTTACTTGGTTCGCATTATTCAAGTATGTCACTGGCACTGAATCACGTGGCGGTTTCTGTAACTGACATTAGACGAGCGATGGTATGGTATCGCGATGTATTGGGCATGACCACATTATGCGAGCCGATTCAGATTTCCTCGGCTGGAGGATCACCTGAACGTGAAGGAGGCGCGTCAGCGGAGGAGTCACAGACAGACCCCCATTTGGCTGATCTCGTAAAACAAGTCTTTGGGCCCAGGATGAAGAAATTTCTAATCTGTCACATGACATCGTCGAACGGCGTCGGGATAGAACTATTCCAGTTTTTAGATCCGCCAGCAGCGATAAGGCAAGATAATTTCGAGTATTGGAAGACAGGGTATTTCCACATTGCGATAACAGATTCCAAGGTAGCAGAGCTAGCAGAAAAGATTGCAGCGAATGGCGGAAAGAAAAGGACAGAGGTTCTGGAGTTAGTTCCGGGTGGTAGTAAGCAGATCTGCTTTTGCGAGGATCCTTTTGGAAATGTCATTGAAATCTATTCCCATAGCTATGAACAGTTTTGGGCAAATTTGCAGATGTAGAGCCGGGGTCAATGCCAAAAGCGATATCTGTGTACAGACCGCACGAAATAATTGGGAAGATTACGCAACTATAGCCGAAAAGAAAAGGAAGTGATCAGACCTCTACACGCATAGGTCCGGTCATTTTGTTCATGTGGTCGTAGGCTTTGATGAACTGCAATCCCTTTTCACTCGTTTTGTATTTCTGCTCGCCTTCCATGTATTCTAATAGTCCGTTTTCTAGAAGGACTGCAAGGTACTCCTTTAGCTGTGCATAAGAAAGATAGGCGTTGTACATTATGCGGGTCTTTGTAGTTCCGCCGTTGGCTGCTTCCAGAATCTGCGAGCAAATATCAGTTCTGCTTCTATATTTCATGTGTTAATTGCATGTATCTTTTCACTATATAATGTGGGTGACGGCATGTTATAGAAGCAAACACCAAAAGCTGTTTGGGTTTGCCTCCCATTTTTGAACTCTTAGAATTGTGAAAATAAAAACTAGAAATCGCATCCACAACATACACAGTGCCGTTGTTACAGCCTCCGGCCTCGCTGCTCACTTTCTACCCAGCTTTACACACCCGTGATAGCGGCCATCTTCCGCTGATCAGAACAAGAAATAGCTCTTGACTGTGACGCGGTTTATCAGGCGGCGTTAGCTTCATTTCCGCTCTTCGAGGCAGTGCGCCGTGATTCTCTGGCCTTTGCCTTGTCTCTTTGAAGTCCTACCAGGGAATATAACATTACGACCAGTCCCGCCAATAACGTGAACAGAAACACGTACTCTGTGAGCTGAATAGATTTGCCTTCTCCCGGATCCGAAAATCCGCCGGTTGTCACAGTGTAAATGGCACCTGCGCCAATGAAAACCATGCCCACAATTCCAACAATGATTAGCGCAGCTCCTCCTGCCGCCATCAGCTTCTTTTTCCTTGAAGCGGATAGAGCTCCATGCACACCTCCTGCCGCCGGGTCCCTTTCAATTCTGTCCATCTAGCATAATATACAGGGCATAGAAATTAACGATTATCCAAGCAGGCAGCCTTGAGCAATAACCCTACGAAGTCTTTTTTACATTCTCGGTAATGTGTTTTATGATAACTGGCAGCGGAGTTCCAGGACCAAAGTTACCGCTGACACCCTGCTTCTCGAGCTCCGCCCTATCACTAGGGGGAATTATGCCTCCACCGACGACGAGAATATCGGCAACGCCCTTTTCCTTCAGTAGCCTTGCAACTTTTGGAAAGAGGGTAAGGTGAGCTCCATTAAGCAGGCTCATTGCAATCGCGTCTACGTCTTCGTCTATTGCCATATTGGCCGCTTGTTCCGGTGTGCAAAACAGACCGGAGTAGATAACTTCCATGCCGGCGTCCCGGAAGGCCCTACAGATCACTAGTGCTCCCCTGTCATGGCCGTCAAGTCCAAGCTTGCAAACCAGAACTCGGATGGGTCTCTGCTGTTGCTGTTGCGCCGACATTTGGTGATCTAGAGACTTCTGGTCACCTTAAAATATTTGCTATATGCGGATGTAGACCTGCAGCAGCAGACCGCCGGTTGGCCCAGAAAATGATTATATAAAGTCAATAGCCGTTATTCTTAGAGGCCACAATATTGACGCTTAACCCCAATTTTAAAAGAGGCTCGCTTGAAATAGACGCGCAAAAGCTGAAGGAGAAAATGGACAGAGGAGAAGATGTATTCATACTTGACGTACGCACTCCAGAAGAGTATGAAGCATGGAGACTGTCCTACGACAAGCATGCCAAGACTCCCCTTATCCCTGTTGACAGGTTGTTTGGCGCGCAAAAGGCAATAGCGGATCAAATTCCAAAGGACAAGGAAATCATTACGCTGTGCTCGCACGGCAATAGATCCATGATGGCCGCGCAACTGCTGTCGCAGATGGGCTACAATGCAAAGAGTGTAAGAGGAGGCATGGCAGCATGGAATCAGGTTTATGATGTTGCATCGGTAGCAGATATGCCAGAAAGCCACGTACGCGTATGGCAACTGAGGAGGATTTCCAAAGGATGCCTCTCTTACGTGATTGCGGCAGGGACAAGCGCTACAGTTATCGATTCTACTTGTGATTTTGACAACTCGGCGCTCAAGCTGGCAAAAGAGCTCGGCCTCAAGATAACCAACGTAATAGACACCCACATGCACGCTGACCATGTTTCCGGTCTTGTGTCGCTGGCAAGAAAGACAGGGGCACAGGCACACTTGGGAGCAGCAGAAGGATACAAGACGCCTAGTGATTCTTTCAAAGTTAACATGATTGACGACGGGCAAAAGATACAGGTAGGAGACGGCGTGTTTCTGACTGCGATTCACACCCCCGGTCATACAGAAGGCAGCACTAGCTATGTGCTCGGGGTAGCTTCCGGATCGGTCAAGAGGACCTTTTTGTTTACGGGAGATACCCTGTTTGTTAACGCGGTTGGAAGGCCCGACTTGCGGGACAAGGCACCAGAGTATGCGGAAAAGCTCTATGAAACATACCAGGCAAAGCTTCTGAAACTGCCTGACGATACACTTATCCTCCCTGCCCACTTTGATACAAATTCAATCACCATCAAGCACGGCGAACTAGTCGCTGATACCATAGGCTCTGTCAAGAAAAACGTAAAGTTCATGTCTATGCCAAAGGAGGAATTCGTGAGGGCCATGTCATCGTCAGTGCCGCCAAGGCCGGCGAATTACAAGATGATAATCCAAATAAACCAAGAGCTTGTTGGATGCGAAGAAATCAACATGGGAGACTTGGAAGCAGGCCCCAACTCGTGTGCGATAAGGATGTAGCGAGACACCCGCATAGTCATAAATAAGAATTGATCCCATACTAGTGCATGGCGTCACTTGACTCGGCAGACCTTCAGACCAAGGCCGTCCGGGAGCGGGCTGACATGTACAAACAACTTAAGGAGCAGCTTTTGGTCGAAGTGGAAAAGTACAGGGAGCAGGGCAAAGACAACCTCGCGGATATTATTTCAAAGTCTCTGGACGAATAGGTCGCCTAAAGAGTTAATATTGCGCTCACACGTCAGCTCGAGCAGGCTAGATGCTACCTATTGTAGATGGACTGCTGGGCGGCGACAGGCGTTCACTTGCAAGGGCAATTTCAATAGTCGATAACGACGAGCCGGAATCAAGGCAGATTATCCGGGAGATTTTTGGCAGGACCGGCAAGGCAAGGACAGTTGGATTTACGGGGCCTGGAGGAGCAGGCAAGAGCTCGCTTGTTGGTAGCCTGATAGCGCATTTCCAGGCCATGGGATACAAAGTCGCGGTACTTGCGGTGGATCCAACGAGCCCAATCACAGGAGGAGCAATCCTTGGAGATCGAGTCCGCATGCAGAGCAACCTCGATGACCAGAGAGTTTTCATGCGAAGCATGGCTTCAAGGGGCGCGGTAGGGGGAGTTTCAAGGTCGCTTCGAAATGCCATAAGGATTCTCGACGCCGCCGGCTATAATCTGATACTCGTGGAAAGCGTCGGGGCTGGGCAGCTCGAAGTTGAAATCGCCAGCGTTGTCGACATTACTGTTGTCCTGTTTACGCCGAATACTGGCGACAACGTACAAGCCGTCAAGGCTGGCCTAAGTGAAATAGGCGACATGTATGTCGTAAACAAATCAGATCTCGAAGGCGCCACAAGATTATACTCTAGCTTGGCCGATTTTATCGGAGGAACCGAACGCAAGCCTACAATCCTAAAGACATCTGTCAAGACAGGCAGAGGAGTGAAAGAACTGGCTCAAGCAGTTGACAAGTTGCTCAAAGAAAAAAGCAGTAATTATAAAGCACGGGAAAGAAAGATGTTGGAGGACGAATTGAGGGCTATGGTCCTAACCATAATGGAGAAAAAAATCTCTGGGATGCTCAAACAGAATAAACATTATTCCGAGTTTGTCGAAAGGCTGGCTAAAAAGGAAATCGATCCGTACCTTGCCGCGGAGGAGCTCGCCGCGGGCCTTATGAAATAGGTGTTTGCAATGGCGGCTGAGAAACTCAAGACAGATTCCTCGATTCAAGTAAAGCGTGTATATTCGAAGAAAGACGTGAAGCGCGAGGCACGCGATGAGCCAGGCAAATATCCGTATACCAGAGGGCTGTATCCAAACATGTACCGCGCGCGGGTCTGGACCATGCGCCAGTACAGCGGATTTGGAAGCGCAGAGGAGACAAACAAGCGTTTCAAGTTCCTGCTAGACCACGGGCAAACTGGTCTTTCTCTCGCGTTTGACCTGCCAACGCAGACGGGCAGGGATTCAGACGATCCGCAATCTGAAGGCGAGGTAGGCAGAACAGGCGTCGCGATAAGCTCGATAAAGGACATGATGACCTGCTTTGAAGGAATCCCACTTGACAAAGTAAGCACTTCTATGACTATCAACTCTACCGCGTCAACGCTCTTGTCGCTTTACATTACAGTCGCCGAATCGCAGGGCGTAACACCTGACAAGCTGAGAGGGACTACTCAGAACGACATCCTCAAGGAATACATCGCCCGCAACACGTACATCTACCCTCCAAAGCCTTCAATGCGAATCATTGCCGACATGATAGAATACTGCTCCAAAAAAGTTCCGCAATGGTATCCAATCAGCATATCAGGTTACCACATGCGCGAAGCTGGATGCAATGCAATCCAAGAGCTTGCCTTTACTTTTGCAAACGCAATCGAATATGTCGAAACATGCACGGCGAGGGGACTGAAAGTAGACGACTTTGCACCAAGGCTTTCGTTCTTTTTCTGCTGTACCATGGAATTTTTTGAGGAGATTGCACAGTTTCGAGCAGCCAGGCGGATATACGCAAAGATAATGAAGGAAGGATTCCGCGCGCGGGATCCAAAGTCGATGCACTTGCGCTTCCA
>DASYRH010000055.1:0-5199 GCA_036004585.1 Nitrososphaera sp.
ATTCGACAGAGCCAACAATGTGCTATCCATTCCAGTGTCTATCATGCCAGACTACCATGAGACCTACGCGCCAGACGGAAGTTACATCCAACCAAAGGTATGGCGCGGATTTTACGTGTTTAGTGTGGATCCAAATGACGGCTTCAGTCTAAAGGGAAAAGTCGAACACCTCAATGACACTCAGGACTACTACTACGGCTATGGAGTCCAGGGGTCAAGATCATTCTACATACAGGATGTATTGTATACGGTGACTTTGAATAATCTGATCAAAATGAATGACCTTGGGGACCTAGACGAGATCAACGAGCTAGAGCTGGGAACCACAGGCGGAATTATACCATATCCGAGGCCATTGGAAGAAGGCGGAAACTCTACCGGCGCAGAGTCTTTGGAAGGCTAGTCATT
Organism: Nitrososphaera sp.; assembly: GCA_036004585.1. GTDB lineage: Archaea > Thermoproteota > Nitrososphaeria > Nitrososphaerales > Nitrososphaeraceae > Nitrososphaera. The sequence goes on from DASYRH010000055.1 coordinate 409, forward strand.
TCAAATCGTTCGAAATTGGTTCCAGATCAGTGTGCAGCTAAATTGCTTGATAGTACAACTAGTAGATCACTTTGTCAGATTTTTCCAATCAATAATGACATTAGTTACTTGAGATCCCTGTGAAATAATGTCTGAGATAGACAATTCGACACTGGTCGAAAGCGCTTTAGAAATGCAGCCACTAGAACAAGAACCAGCCGTCGCCTCAGAAGCGACAGTAGAGGCAGCTACGACACCTTCAATCTCGAACCAAGAAGCCATGACTGCACTCGTACTCAGCCGAGTCAAAAAGCAATCGAAGCAGATTGAGAATCTGACAAGATTGTTAGGACAGGTGCCAACACAATTTAGGAATGTTGAGAGAAAGCAGTCTAGGCAGGCCAAGCTGTTATCGCAGCAGTTAAGAGTAATGCAAAATCAGTTAAGGCAAGTCCAGAAGCAAGTGGCGCGAATCAAAGTCAGTTCGGCCAGTACTAGAAAGCGCAAAGCCAAGAGAAATGCAACGAAGAGCAAGGCCAGAAGACGTTAATCACGCAACGGCAATCTTGTAAGTATAGAAGAAGGTTCCCCTATCGAACCATGAAGCCTGGGCCCTTAGTTCGTACTCTCCTTGCCCCAAGTTAATAAAAAATTCATTATTTACATCATAAGATTTACGGAGGATTGTTATGCCTCCATCATCAAGATCCACTGCAAGTACTTTCAGACTCTCAGGGGGTCTGACCTTGGGCGATTCAAATCTAATGTGTGCATTACTTTGCAAGCTGATGGTTTCGTTGGTCTTTGGATCATGCTGTGCCACGGCCGCGCTGGAATCCTCCGGCCCTTGGAGCAAGACCAGGACAAGATTGGGCTGATCAGACACGGTGTTTGTGGTGCCATTGTTTACAGGATTCATCAGACTTTCCGGTCGCGCCATTGGTGCAAATAGCAAGGATGCTACGACAATGACTGCTACTGCGGCTCCCGCGATTAGAAGGTAGCCTGTCCTACCCACGCGAGTGTTAGGTTTGAAAGTTATTTAAGAAATCTATCAGTACCCTCTATAACAAACTAACGTGTATTCTTGGCTTTACATATTGGTCAAATGGAAAATCGCTCAGGTCTTTATGCTTGCACCTTTTATCTCACTAAGAAACCCAAGAAATGAGATTTGGTGCTCTTTCTGACATTTTGCGCAAACGAGAACCGCTGCTTGGGAATTGCTGCCTCCAACTACTCTGTCGATGTACTCTATGGTCTTTCCACATGCACATTGAAACTTTCTGGGAGCCAACCGGACATCTGATTATTCCGCTCCATATTATGTCTTTAGAGTACATGTCTCCTTCGTTCATCTCCAGCCGCGAATTGGTAACCGATTACCATCCCGGCTACATTCTCCCTTCCATCCGTTTGTCGTATGCTTCGATTATCTTTTGTAACGCCGAATCCTCCTCCCTTACCGCTGTCAGGAATTCCTCAAAAAAACCATGCTTTCTCACTGTCTCGAGCGTATCCTCGAAATTCTGGTTGTGAATGCGCTCCATTTGAACGACATCTCGCATCAGTGCTTGTTCCAGCGCTGACCTCACCAAGCGTTGCTGAATAAGTAGCCGGCCGTAACGACTTGCAGCAAAGAACCGTCTATACACATTAAGCCTTTCTTGCGGTCCCATCTCGACAAGCTCTTGTAGCTGTGGAAGTTGGAATGACGCTACCACGAATCTAGGTAGAATTCCATGAACATAAGAACATGCCGCCAGCTTAACCGTCTTTTTCGGCCGCAAAAACTCTCCTAGAGTCCCGATAGCCGCGCTCTTCAGTGTATTGCCATTGTTTGCCGCAAATCGCACACGCGATACTTTTTTCGCTTTCGGCAAGTTCTAGCTCATGATGGCTGCATCTTATCTGGTATTGGCGTTTATGTGCTTCCATCTCCCTCAATGTTTCAATGTGCCTAACAGAATTCTCAGTCATCGGTTTGCCATTGTGTCCGAGCCAATATAATCCAACTTTTGCTTCAGACAATAGTGTTCAAGCCGTCCTCGCAATGCGGGAAATCAGATCTCGGAATTGCCGACCATACTTAAAGAACAAATAGCCGAACGCGCCAGTACCATGTAAATGCAGCAAGGCGAAATTGTCTATCTAAAATACCAGAACCTGGAGGATATGCTCAAAGTAATAATTTACTCTGCCCAGTCAATGCTCGGAGTAGTTCCGATGCTCTATTACATCAATTATACAGGAAAGAATATTCTTTTTCTCCAAACCGGCGCTGTTGGCGGGGCTACAGTCCATTACGTGGTGGAGAAAGAAAAACCTGCAAAGAAATTCATCCAGCTCAAAAGACTTTCTGGAGAATTTACGTATATTGATACGATCGGCTCGGACGCACAGTCGCTATATGTTCCTGTGCTTAACCTCGAAAAATCAACACTTTCTTTTCCCCTCTAGGTGTGCAAGGAAATTCATGTCAGGCAGGCGAACCGATCGCAGTGATCATTCTCGAACTTATTCCTAGATCGAAAGGATTTTTGGAGCCTTCCTAGCACTGCAAGCCATTAAACAAAAGAAATCGAACCGTTGGAAGGAGCGGCCCGCAAATGAGATATCGGAAGATGAAATCAATACAGTGCTTCAAGCAATCAAGAACTTTGAAGGCTATCCCAAGCTCAGAGAACTCGCCAAGCTGGTCCCTGGGCTAAAGCCATTCAAACTCAATCTGGTTATCAGGTTTCTGGAAAGGAATGAAACCATCCTGATAGATGGAGATGGCTATATTGTGTGGACTCGAGGAGAAACATCCGAGATGTCCAACCTTTCGGACGTTGCCAAGCTCAGCCCGGAGTTCAGAGAATTCTTGAAGAACGACAAGGGCTAACCCTTTGATAGTTTTTATGTTGGCGCCTCTGAAATTGTAGCTGCAATTCTTGACATCAAAGAAAGCGATCACCTCCGACCAGATGTATCGTATTGAGGAGAACGGGCATAGCTCACTTGGAATGCGACGGTTTCTGATGATGGAAAATGCTGGCCACGGCTTGGCAGATTTTGTGGCTTCAAAGTTCAATGGGAGGCTAAGAAACAAAAAGATTGTGGCGGTATGCGGCACCGGGAATAACGGAGGAGATGGTTTTGTCGCATCACGCCACCTTGCAGGTTACGACGCACGGATAACTATTGTTCTTCTGGGAAGCCCTTCAGACATCAAGAGCGAAGAAGCAAAGCTCAACTGGGGAATCGTTGAGAAAATGGATTCCATAGAAATATTGTTTGGCCGGGAGGTGACTGCTGAAATAAAGTGCGTCATTTCAAAAGCAGATATTATTTTGGACGCCATTTTTGGTACCGGAATACGCGCAGATATCCGCGAGCCTTACGCGTCTGCTATAGACTCGATTAATGCGAACCGACGTGGACTTGTTATCGCGGTGGACGTGCCATCTGGGTTTGATCCCAACACCGGCAGAATACACGACAGATGCGTCAAGGCTGATGCGACTGTTACTTTTCACAGGCTTAAGGTTGGCTTGGCTCGAGGGAGAAAATACACAGGACCTGTGTACGTTGAAAAGATCGGTATACCTCCAGAAGCGGAGAAAGGTGTCCTGTGACTTTCAAAGTACTTCAGATTCCTACGGGCCAGATGGCAAACTACACCTACATCATTGCCGATGTGGATACGGAATTGGCCGCAGTAATAGATCCGTCATGGGAGTTGGACAAGATTTTCAGCTCGCTAAAGAGGAACGGCTGGACAGCAAAATACATCATAAATACACACAGCCACTTTGACCATGTCCTGGGAAACGATCAAGTTGCTTCAGTCACAGGAGCAAAAATAATCCAGCATGAAAATTCAAAACTGGTTAAGGACATTGCAGTCAAGGACGGGCAGACAATCGAGTTAGGAGCTACCCGGCTAAGGGTAGTTCATACCCCCGGGCATTCCGAGGACAGCATCTGTCTCGTGCTCGACGACCAACTTGTTTTTACGGGCGACACACTATTCGTTGGAAATTGCGGCAGGACCGACCTACCCGGAAGCGACCCTGCAAAGATGTACCACAGTCTTTTTGATATCGTGGCAAAACTGGACGAAAAACTGACCATCTATCCTGGGCACAACTATGGGACTACCGAGACTTCCACCATTGGCCGTGAACGGAGTACAAACTTTGTGCTCCAACCAAAGACAAAGCAGGAATTTTTGGAATTTATGGGTGCCGGCAGCTGATTGCCTTCCGATATTACCTCAACAACAGGCAGGCCGACGATTGCTAGGTTTGGGGCAGTAAATCCTGTTTTTGTCTGCGTCATCTCTTATACCGCAACAAGCGAGATCCCTGGACTCACTGTAGCTGGTGCGAATCCTGCGCTGATAAAGTACACTTCTCCTGCGGACGCTGAATTCCTTTACTATGGCAAGTGCAAATGCATCGACGCCGTCCCTGCGACGCCAGACGGAAAGCCGACACCCGCCCTGATTACAAGGACAGCCCTCCAGAAGGGTGGCATCCCCAAGTTCGTAGTTGATGCCGGCGCAAAGATAAAGCCCCTCATTCCATTCGCTTCTTTTGGTCTTGAACCCGGCAGGAATATTTCTGAAGAAAAAGCCATGGATGTTTTTGCTGTAGAGCAGGCCCTTCACTATGGCGAGCTCGTAGGAAGTGAACTTGCGCGCTTATCCGATCTTGTAGTAATAGGCGAAAGTATTCCCGGAGGCACTACCACCGCGCTTGCGGTGCTGACGGCGCTGGGAATTAATGCAAAATTCAAGGTGAGCAGCAGCATGCCGGATAACCC
>DASYRH010000056.1:0-3420 GCA_036004585.1 Nitrososphaera sp.
TGGCAGGTACGCATCAGGCCAAAAGCGATGCCAGATATGTGAAATATTCATAAAATGGGATGGCCTTTGGTGCCCGTGCTGCGGCTATAGACTTCGTACAAAGCCTAGGAACTTGAAGTACAAGGCGAAGCTGAGGGCAAGGACAAAGAGGCAAGAAATCAAGGTTGCCAAGCCAATTACTGTGCGCGTAAGATAGAATAATGCAAGACGGGTCTGACGCAAAAGCCACGAATGTCAGATCTGGCACTGGCAGAGAATTCTCTATCCAAAGCCTGTTTTTTCAAAATGGCTGTTTTTTGATCATTTCTGAGGGTCAGCCTAGAATAGGCGCCATGTCTGCATCCATCAGCGCTTCTGGAGGCAAGGTAAACACCGCCAAAGTCATCCCGAGCAAATACGATTCGATATTTATCAACACAATTTCAGAGAAAGTTTCGTCAATGATAAACGGAATCTGCCTTGTTTCGCTCCACAGCAAGGTCCAAATGCAGCTGGAGGACATGAAAGCAATTATGGAAGTAGTTATGGATATCATCCGACAGAGGAAGGGCGATGAAGAAAAAAGCCGATAAGCCAACGCATGATTTTCGAGAATTTCTAACGCTTCTTGAAGAAAAACATCAACTCATAAAAGTAAGAAAGGATGTGGACGCCCGGTTTGAGCTTGCCGCCGTAGTTTCAAATCTAGACAGCAAAGAGGCAGTCATATTTTCCAAAGTGCACAGCAGCAAGTTTTCAGTAGCCTCCAATGTCTGTGGGACGCCTGAAAGGTTCTACCTTGCCATTGCTGGCAAAGACACTCCGGGAGTCGGACAAGATGTAAAGAAGGCCATCCACTCCCGAATTACGCAATGCCTGGGAAATCTCTCGGACCCAAAGTTGTCATCAGGGAGCGCTCCCTTCGAAAAGAACACATCAAAAAGTCTGACGGATCTTCCCATTGTCACACATTTTGAAAAAGACGCAGGCCCTTTTATTACTTCTTCAATAGTGTATGCAAAAGACCAAGAGAAAGGAAATCAGAATTCGTCAACGCACCGGCTATTGCTCCTAGACGACCATCACATGGCAATTAGGATGGTGGAAGGCAGGCACCTTCACAAATGCTTCACTCATGCGAAGGACCACGGAGAGGATTTAGAGGTCGCGGTTACGGTAGGCGTCCATCCTGCGGTGAGCATCGCGGCGGCTTACCAGGCGGCGTATGGAGTTGATGAAATGCGAATCGCTAATTCGTTTCTTCAGGGCGGACTGACCCTTTCCAAAGCACCAACTTCCAAATTGCTCGTTCCGAGTCATGCAGAAATTGTAATTGAAGGAAGAATTCTCCGCGACAAGACTCATGAAGAGTATATGGTCGAGATGCTCCGAACTTATGATCACAGGCGCCTACAACCTGTCTTTGAGCTAGAGAGAATAAGATTCCGGGACAACGCCGTATACCACGACATTCTTCCAGGGTATGCAGAACATCGTTTGCTCATGGGGCTGCCGGTCGAGGCAAAGATATTTGATTATGTAAAGAACGTGGTGCCAACGACGCGGTCTGTGCATCTCACGGATGGGGGTTGCAACTGGCTTGCAGCCGTGATCCAGATAAACAAGAGGCTTGAAGGTGAACCCAAGAACGCGATCTTTGCTGCATATGCAGCACATCCGTCCCTGAAGACGGCAACGGTCGTCGATGACGACATCGATCCCACAGATCCCGTTGCGGTAGAATACGCAATAACCACGAGGTGCCAGGCCGACAGAGGATTTGTGGTTGTTCCTAATGTGAAGGGCTCAAGCCTCGATCCTTCGAGCGACCAGGTAAACTTGCTGACGACAAAGTTGGGGATCGACGCGACTGCAACTTTGCAAAAGCCAAAAGACAGATTCGAGATCGCAAAAATTCCCGGACAAGAAAATGTAAGGCTTCAAGACTATCTCTAATGTTCCGGACAAGAGAATAAATAGCCAACCCTTCTAAGCATTGGAGTTATGAAGCCTAACAATTTTGCTATGAAAGACTGGCATCTTGAGCATGTTGAAAAGGTTGTCATCCGTTATGTAAAAGGCATTTCTCCTGACGCTTCTTCTTTTGAAAAACGTAATTACAAAAAGTACAGCACGGTTACAAGTTGCGCAAAACAAATAGAGTACGACATCAAGCACGGGGTTACTATGGACGAAGTGCTAGGTGTAGTCCGAAAGGTGAGGCACGACAAACAGTACCGAGACTTGCAAAAGATCCCGGAATCACTCCAGCGGCTTGACGAGTTGGAAAGGCAGATCTCTGCCCCGAAAAAAGTAGCAACAACGTGGTATTGAGATGTCAGAATATCGTTTTACAGACGGCAACCTCATCATCCTTTATGCCGTTCATACTGGTCGGAATGCAGATGGATCGCTCCCGGATTACATCAAAGAGCGAGTAAAGGTTGGACTAGAGACCTACACGATTGTCATGGGTTCCCGGCCAGACAAACACAAGACGATGTTGATCATTGTCGGGGAACAGGAACAGGCAGCTAAAGTAAAGGAAGAACTTGTCCGCGGCGGCGTGGACGAGAAAATTATTGCCATAGATTCTGATTCAAAGGACATTTCCCAGACGGTTGACCGCATTTTTGGAATGATAGAAAAGAAACCAAATCCTCCTTTCGTGTATTTTGTTGGATCGGTATGGCATCATGAGATACTGAACTCAGTCGTGCTTGCAAAAATGAAAGGTTACCGCGTGCAGTTCTATGGGGCTCTTGATCACAGGCCAGTGGCGGAAGTTGAGAAGGAGAAACTGCTTGACCAGCCAAAGAAAGGTGTGGAGTATTACAAGCAGAGGGTCAAGAACAAAGCCGTCGACGTTCTTTTGAATGTGATATTCCCGGACTAAGATTTTAATACCCTTTACATATTCGGACTACAAGAAGCGGTCATCGTCCAGTTTGGTCTAGGACACTGGCCTTCCATGCAGACTGCGTAGACAGCCCGTAACCCGGGTTCAAATCCCGGTGACCGCATCTTTCTTGCTACAAATTGTCAGAAAATTCCTTCGTGACAAAAGTAGTTCCAGATTCGATGATGGAACTACCCGATACGACCCATTCTATCTCGGCGGTGTCTCCCAGGATCTTGTTGAATATCTCCGCGTTCGAGTCGGAATATTCCAAAGTGAAAGTATCTGAAAGTGGGACTGAAGTTCCGGAAAAGAATGGCGGTCTTCCGTTTGGCGGCACATCCTCGTATGACAGTATGTGCGTTCCAATTGGGGAGCCATCCGCAAACAGCTCATAGTCTATTTTTGATGTGGTAAGGGTAAAGTCATTCGTATTGTTGACAAGAAACGTCACGCGCAATTTGAGCTCCTGGTCTCCAGCCTCGCCAGATGAAAGAGTCACACTACTGAGAGCAATACTTACTTTCTCAAGGTCGATTGGT
>DASYRH010000057.1:0-8032 GCA_036004585.1 Nitrososphaera sp.
GCGGCTTTTTCATGTTAGAGCCGCATTTGCCGCATCTTGTTCCTTTGACTTCATCTCCGCACGAAAGGCAGACGTACTTTATTTTGACCCGGCCACCTGAATACCCTCCGCCTGCCATCTCATCGCCAAAGCCGAATGACCTCAATGCGCGTATTTGCCGCCGCCTAATGTAGAACATGATTCCCACAAGCACGGCAATATTGGCCGCAAGGCCGATCAAAAACCCAAAGAAGTAGCTCACAACTAGACCAGTGCCCAGGCTGGCACCGATAACTAGCAGCTGCCGCTTCAACACCGGCTTGAGGGTGCTATCCATCAATCAATATACGCCGTCTTTGCTTATGAACCTATTTCCAGATCGAACCCAACTTACAACAACTTTATTATAGTTTCAGCCACCAAGACGTTCCTGTGAAGGTCAGGTGCCCGGACTGCAAGGAGATAGCCGAGCTTGCTGACGACTTTTCCTATGTCAAATGTTCAAAGTGCTCATTTGACATGACCTACGGCGACTATGTAAAGTATATCGCCTACAAAGATGCTCGCTACAAGGACATTTTGAGCGACTACAAATAGCGCAAATAGGATTAAAAATTAGAAAAACCCTGAAAAATCCAGTTGGCGTTTGACGCTTTTGAGCTAGGCATGAACCTGCTTGGGCTTGGGATCTCTGCGTTCATTGGCAGGTTTGCATACGCTGGCTATAGCGCGATCGCAAGCCCGAACCTCCTCAGGCTGACATTTGCCTTTATTTCTATTGCTGCTGGATTTGTCTTGCTTGCTGTTGCCGAGTTTGTCGAGCCAGTAGAGTCCTCGCGGGCGGTTGCAACCACCGGCTTGGGGCTTCAGGCAGTAGGCTACTTTTTCATCGCCTTTTCTCACAGCGTCAAGTCATTTGACTTTGCGCCGCCAAAGTATTTCGCACTTTTGCCATTTACCATCGCGCCATTCATCATTCCGGGAAATTCAATAGAACACCTCGTAAGGTCAATTTCTTTTATTCTATTAGTATATGTGTCAATCGAAACTATGGCATCGTATATGCAGAACAGGAGGACTAGTACCCTCATGATAGGTTCGGGGCTAGGAATGCTGGCTCTCGCAGAGATCATGGCCTGGTATAGTTTCGTTTACCCGGGAGCCTTATTTTACGTGGCGATTGCAATCAAGGTAATAGGCTTTGGGCTGTTGTTTGTGCCGTTCTCAAAATTTGGCCTCGCAAGCGGCCTGGGTGGGAGGTTTAACAAAGTTGGCGGGATATAGGACTCACGTAAGCATCATTGCAGATATTCTCTCCACTGCGAAACAGTATAGCTATGAGGGCTACGACGAAGGCGCGTCGGTCACGCACCTAATACGCAAGGCAAATGTGCCGCACCAGAGGCTGAGCGGCATGGTGAGCTTGCTCAAACAGTCAGGACTGCTGTATGAGGATTCCGCAAAATATAGGATAAGCGACAAGGGGATCCAGTTTCTCAACGCATACGCTGAATTCAAGGGATTCGCCGAAGGTTTTGGTCTGAAGGTTTAGCTACTCGTCCCCTTCATCCGCCACATCGTCATCGAGGTCATCCTCGAATTCATCATCGTCTTCAAAGTCATCGTCTTCTGACATTACCGGCAATATCCGAGCGGCAAGGTCGTTATAAATTTTCCCGGCTAGACGGACCTGGTAACCAGGCAGGCGCATATTCCCACCGTGCAACGCCTGACTTCGCCGTGAGAAAGTTTAGCGACCACGTCGTTGTGCAAGCTTTCAAGGTGCAAGCATTTCTTGCAAAGTGGCTCGCTGTAATCCGGCAACTGGCGATAATTGGGATCTTGAGGGTATAAAGCTATACCAGTAGACTTTTTATAGCGAGCGCCTGTGTCTCATGAATCATGGGCCGGGTGGACAAGGGCGTCAAGTGCAGCGTGGGAGGTTGCGAAAACCAGGGCGAGCGGTCTATGAGTGGAAGCAAGGTGGCCATGGCGCCAGACCTAGGGCTCGGTGGAAGCAAACGAGTATACCTCTGCAGGGAACACTACAAGGAATGGAAAAAGCTCACAAAAGAAGACAGGGACAACGAGCGGGCCAGATGGGGTTAAATTAGCATTATTTGTCGTGATGATTTATGCGCCTGCTCCAGCTGCACTCTGATTTCATAGAATACGAGCCCATCGAAAAAGAAATACGCGACGCAGAAGAGATCCAGTCAAAATCCAAAGTAAGGCTGGAAGATCTGGTTGTCGCGTTTGTAGCCGTTGAAAATGGAGACGATGAAAATGTTGCCAAAGCCGCAGCGGCTGAAATAAAAAAGTACCTCGACACTGTCAAGGCAAGCAGGCTTTTGGTATACCCGTATGCGCACCTGAGCTCCGACTTGGCGCCGCCCTCGGTGGCATCTGGAATCGTCAAGGCCTTAGAGCTAGCCGCCAAAGGTTATCTAAGCGAAGTTTACAGGGCGCCTTTTGGCTGGACAAAGTCATTTCAAATAAAAGTAAAAGGTCATCCGCTCGCCGAAAATGCAAAAGTGATTTCAAAGCAGGCTGACCACGAACATGCTGGGCATTCACACGCTCCCGGAGAGAAGGAGTCCAGCGCGCTCAAGGCAGAAGAAAAGCTCCAGTCATTCTGGCATATCCTTCAACCAAGCGGGGAAATGATCCCGGTAAAGGAGTACAAGTTCAAGAAACAGGATCAGAATTTGCAGATGCTGGCAAATTATGAAATCACGAAGAACAGGGCGGTGAGCCAGCAGCCAGAGCATGTCCGGCTTATGAAAAAGCTGGCGATAGCCGACTATGAGCCGGCGTCAGATGCAGGCAACATGCGCTTCTACCCCAAGGGCAGGCTGATGAAGTCGCTAATCGAGCAGTATGTCACCAGGCGGGTGATGGACTATGGAGGAATAGAGGTAGAAACTCCGATTATGTATGATGCAAAGCATCCGTCTATGGAGAGCTACTTTAATAGGTTCCCGGCAAGGCAGTACAGCATCACATCAGACAACAAGCAGCTGTTCCTCCGGTTCGCAGCATGCTTTGGCCAGTTCCTTATGGCCAAGGACTTTAACATTTCGTACAAACACCTCCCAGTGAAATTGTATGAATTGACTCGTTATTCTTTCCGCAGAGAGAAAAGCGGCGAGCTAGTGGGCCTAAGGAGGCTGCGCGCGTTTACGATGCCTGATTGCCACGCGCTTTGCAGGGATCTGGAGCAGGCAAAAGCCGAGTTTAGGAAGCGCTTTGAGCTGTCAATCAGCGTAATCAACAACCTCGGGCTAGACGTCGAAGACGTTGAAATGGCCATCAGGTTCACAGAGGAATTCTACAGCCAGAACAAGGATTTCATTATAGAGCTCATCGGCAAGTTCGGCAAGCCGGTGCTTGTCGAAACCTGGAAGGAGCGGTTCTTTTACTTTACGCTAAAGTGGGAATTCAATTACGTCGACGCTATGGGCAAGGCTTCTGCGCTTTCGACCGACCAGATTGACGTGGAAAACGGCGCGCGATACGGAATAGAGTTTGTAGACGAGGACGGGACGAAGAAGAACCCGATAATACTTCACAACTCTCCTTCGGGAGCAGTCGAGCGAGTCATTTACGCTTTGCTGGAAAAATCAGCAAAGGTGTCGAGGACGGGAGGCACTCCGTCGCTTCCACTTTGGCTGTCACATACCCAGGTCAGGATAGCAGCAGTGGCAAAGGATCACCTCCCATTCTGCGAGAAGCTGCTAGCTGAACTAGAATCGAATCAGATAAGAGTGGACATCGACGACAGGGATGAAACTGTTAGCAAGAAAATCCGCGAGTCAGAAACAGAGTGGGTGCGCTATACAATAGTCATCGGCGACAAGGAAATCGGCTCGGACAAGCTAGTCGTAAGAGACAGGGTGGAGGGCAAGCAGCGTGAAATGACCCTGCAGGACCTTGTTGGCGAAATCCAGTCACAGACAAAGGGCAAGCCGTTTCTGCCACTCAACCTGCCAAAGTACCTGTCAGTCCGGCCGCAGATCATGGTCTGACATATTTTCTCGCAAGGATGCGGTAGAGCGTCTGAGTCGCGAGCGCGCCTTCCCTATAGTCTTCGTTTCTAAGGCCCACTTCTACCATGTCCATTCCGACCAGGCGCGCCGAAGGGGGTATTGCTTTGATTATCCTGAGCACCTGAAATGGGTCGAGCCCAAAGGGCTCTGGCGTACCCGTGCAGGGTACGTACGGCAAGTCGTAAGCGTCGATGTCAAATGAAATGTAGATCTTTTTGCCGGCAGTGGCCTTTCGCAGGTGGTCCAGCACAGCGTCAATGTCGTCATGAATATGAAATGCGTCAAACGTAGTCACGCCGCTTCTGATTGCAGTCTCGTTTTCCTCATTGTCCGTCTGGCGTATGCCTATCTGGATAATGTTTTCTCCGGGTATGTGCTCCAGCAGGTGGTAAAATGGCGTGGTGTGGCACATCTTTATGCCATCGTATTCTACCTTCATGTCCCGGTGGGCATCAAAGTGGATAACAATTGGATTTTCCTTTGCGAGTGCCTTGATCTGATAATACGCAATCGTGTGCTCTCCTCCCATCATGACCGGGATCTTGCCTTCGGCCCGCAATGCTGTAACTGTTTGCGGTACCGCCTTGTCGAGAAAGTCAAATACCTTTTTCTTTGACCTTGACTTTGGAACCTTTAGGTCTCCCAAGTCAAAGATGCCGACGCAATCGTAAATGTCGGCCTTTTCGTCAAGGACAAAAGTCTCTATCTGGCGCGCAGAGGCCGTCCTCATTGCTTCCGGGCCCCTCGCGGTGCCCTTGCCAAAGCTGGTGGTGATGTCAAGCGGTACTCCGTAAAAGACCACTTCTGATTCCTTGAATGAGATCTTTACAGGAGTGTCTGCAAAGCCATAACCGGCTTTGGTTTTCTCTGGAACAGTAAATAGAGAGAAGTCCACGGAGCACTGTCAAGGGGAGCAGATAATAAACTATGGTGAGGGCTTGCTCCAAAAAAGTTCGTCCAGGCTCTGCTGCCGCGGCTTGCCAAGAACTGACTTGAAGTCAAAATTGAGGGCTGACAACACTTGCTCAAATGTTGACTCCATTGTCTCCAGGTACTTTTCCGTGTCAATTTCTTCAGGTTTGGCCAGCTCTACCGGTTTTACGCCATCCGTGGTATTGGTCTTGACGTACGAGATAACCTCTCCAGCCCGGAGCTCCCGCTTGCCTTCAAGCATCTTTGCAGCCTTGATGTGCTGCGGAAGCCCCTTGTATGTGTCCTTGTTATCCATCGACTTTCCAGTTTTCTTGCCGTAAGAGCCCAGAGACTTGTTTATCATTACATTGAATGAAAGCTCATCGAGAGGAATCTTGTGGCTCTCCAAATTCTGCGCGTTTTGCTGGACTATTTTCTTGATGCCTTCCTTTGCGGATTCAAAGTCATTTTGTGAGTTCACGTTACCAAGCACTTTTAGAATTTCGCCGAACGCAATTCTGATAAAGGGAGGCGTGTGCGACTTTTTCCCGGTGAGACCCTTTACATCAACGGCCCCGTCCGGCTTCACACCCAAGTAGTTCTTTTTCAGGTCGCTGAAAACGACGTACCTGTATTCCTTGTCAACTTCGAGGTCTACTCCCAGAGTTGTGCGGGCCCAGTTCGAAACTTCATCAATCGCGGTCGATGACGGATTTCTAAGAAATATACTGTCTGTATCAGAATAAACCACTTCGATTCCTAGTTCTTTGCATTTTTCAATCGCCTTGTGAATTGTAGTTCTGCCAATTGCGGCGATCGAGTCCGCGACAGGAAGACAGTAGAGCGGAAATATATCCGCGCCCATGACGCCATAGCTCTGACCAATCCATCCTAACTTGCCATTGCGTCCTGCATAGATGACGTGATTGTCCTTGGCAGTGATACAATACACATCAAGGTCCTTTACAGGAGTAGACGAGAAGTCTCTTGGCCTAATTATATGGTGTTCACGTTTGAAGAGTTTGACTCTGAATATTACGGATCCGGACTTGAGCTTTTCTTCTGATACGGAAGTTTCGATTCCCAAAGTAAATGCCAAATGACGGAAATCATTTACCAGTTGACGTGAGATTGACGAATATACTCCGCGACAAATGTTGCCATCTCCACACATCATCGTCTCAAACAGTAACCTCCTAAGATCCACGGGTGCCGAGAAAACAAAAGATGGCAGATGTTTGTGCTGACTACCTTTACCACATTCCGTGAGCAAGAATCGAGCAATAATCTGTGAGCTAAAGGATAATGCCCTTGGAGATGGCTTTTCTGCTCTCAATCCAAGCTCGGCGATCATAGAGGAGATCTTGCTCACGTTTTCTGAATTTTTAGCATATTGGGTTATCGTGATCCTTGTAAAATTGAACCCTCTGCGAGACTTTCCTATTCTTGCATGACCTTCCGTAACATACCATCCTATCAATTCGAATGCTGAAGATGCTTTAAATTGCAATTTCGTATAGCTACTCTGTTTCGCGGGAAAGTTCTTCACGAATATCTTGCAATCATGTTTGCTTTCAAAATCCTCTGGTGATTTCGATAAACCGTCAATTACTGATTTTGACGTCAGATAATATCTTCCCATCTTCGAGTGCTTCAATTTGTCTGCAAATTCGTAATGGGTGAATCTTGATGATATCGCGATTCTTCTATCGTATCTCTTGTTTGGTTTTATGATGATCGTGTTTGGCTCATCAGGCACGTACTTCCACATGTTGATTGAGTCAAGTTTAACATTTTCATTAATTATTTTCTCATGTCTAAACAAGTATTTCCTACTAGTTCTTATCGATTCGTCGGATGCATTATATTTAGCGAACTCTATCTTTGTCGTTCCGCTGGCTCCCCAGTGGCGTTTGCCAAGGTAAAGTTTGTGGTTACCTGTAACCTGCCAATCGATATCTTTGGTTTGAATATTTACCAATGAATCTGTATACTTGAAATGTTGGAGTTCAATCACAGGTTTTACCTCTACTGTGTGAGTCTTTTCATTCAGCGTATACACCATGTCTCCCATTTTCAAGTCGGTGATCTTCCTTAAGCCACCGGGGGTCAGAACATCAGTATCAGCAGTAAAGCAGGCGTTTAGAATAACTTTGATCGCTTGGCTGACAACGTTGTATAGTTGCCTTTCTTCCTGCGGGATCGTCTTGTCCTTCGACAGAGACTTGTAGTAGTTTACTCTGAGATCTCTCAGTGATCCAATCAAAAGTGAGGTCAATCCTTTCCGCTGGGTACAAACCCAGTGCGTTGTCCCCTCAATCTTTGTCTGCTTGCAGGACTCGTGAGGACAGTTTATCGTTTCATATGAAAGGTTGTGGACCTTGATTATGCTCGGATAGAGACTTGCGAAATCGAGAACGACTACGTTAAAGTGGATACCTGGGGTTGGCTCGACTACTTCACCACCCCTGTACTTTTTTTCCTTGATTACAGCAGTAGTAGATGCAGACCCTTTCTCTTCAAGTTCCTTCCTGCTAGGGATCAGTTCGTTTCGCTGCCTGTGCTCATAATACAGGATGCCTCTGATCCACTGGTTGACACCAAAGCGAGCAATGTCGTCTACCGAAAGTCTCCCAATCCTTGCTATTACTACTAGCAGCTTCATCAGCAGGTTATCGTTAAAGCTGGTGAGTCTAAATGTGAGGTCAGCGTCCTTGAGGCAATATTCCGCCAGCTTTTGCACAGGCAGGTCAGCGATGTCACCTTCAAATTCTACCTTGGAATCGCCCAATAGTGCCTCGCAAATTGCATTAAGGGTCTTGTCTACGTATGCGCGGGAAAAGGCATAGATCTGTATTGACCGGTTGTCAAACGTCCTGTAGAGGTCAATATGTAATCCGTGGCGGATCCCAACTGCTTCTGCCTGCATCCCGCGTTTTGCAAACGATTCGCGCCTGACCATGATCGGGATCTTTTCTTTTGGGATTGCCACGCCGCCCGGGTCGATACGCGGATCCTGCGATCGCGCATAAAGATACGGCAGGTCAAAGTCGTCGCCGTTGAATGTCAGTATTATGGGATACTTGCCCATG
>DASYRH010000058.1:0-26112 GCA_036004585.1 Nitrososphaera sp.
CTCTATCCCGTCCCTTTTCCGCTGTTTAATCATGGCAATGTCTGAAGGGACTTCGGAGGAGTCGGGCAATCAAGATCGACCCCGCTGCTTTTTAATCAGAGATCCGATTGTAGGTCTGCCCTGCGCCGCTTCAACGATGCGTTCGGGGTGCAAACCATTAACCATCATGACGTCAATGCCGCTGGATGCAATCTTAAATGCTTCTGTTATCTTTCTCTGCATTCCTCCTGTCACGTCTGCGATAGGGCTCACTGCTATTTTGATGGCTTTGCCGCCCTCACGGGCTCCTAATTCAGGAACGAGTTTTCTCGAGTCAAGGTCGCGGTATATGCCATCGACATTCGTTGCAAAGACTACCCTGGATGGTTTCAGAATCTTTGCAATAATAGTCATGAGAGAATCTCCAGAGAGAATGGAATAGTTCGGGCCTTCTACATGCACGACATCGCCGAAAGTTACTGGTACGACATTCGATTTAGCCATCGAAAATAGTTTTCTTATTTTTGCGGCAACCGGCCGATGAGCTGACGAAAACGCGGAGGGTTGCAAACCATACGGATTGAGTCCACATCTTATCATAGAGTTTACAATTATCTGATTAAGAGCAATCATGGACTCGTGGACAACAGATACTCCATGTGAATCGTACCGAGAAGGCTTTGTGTGCATATCATACTGCACAGACCGGTAATGGCCAAAAGAGCCGCCTCCATGCACAATAATTACGGGGATTTTGACGCCGCTCAGGGCCTGCGATATCTCGTCTATGGCTTCGGTATTTGCCGTAAGCGGCTTGTCTTTGAATGTGACGACGGAGCCGCCGAGTTTTATCAGAGCCAGATTCTGCATCCGCAGTGAGGCATGCTATTTGGAGTGGATTTAAAGTTTAGTTTGGGAATTTGAAGTGCGTCGGCTCTGCTACTCTCAAGTTTCAAGCGATGGTTGGAAAATATATGTCTTGTTCACCAAGTCTGACTTTAGAATCGTGAAAATCAATGATAAGAAAAGATGAAAACATGTTCCGACTGGAACCCTGCGGTCACTACTGGGGGAGAGTTTCGTCTGTTTGCAACCAAAAGTCTATGCATGATTTGGCATGTCAGGGGGCATATCGACAAGAAGGGGGACTCATTCCGATTTCATGAAATATTGTTTAATTCAGGTTATGTGGCTGGGAGACGAGCGCTTGTCAGATGGCCTTTCTTGCGTGTTCCCCTTTACCTGGCTCCTGGAGAGGCTGAACCTCTTGTCATAAGGGATCACGTAAAGCTTTACCGAAGTGTTTACTGCGTAATGCAATGAACCATCAGGATTTCGGAAGTTAGTTGCCACCCCTACTCTTTCGATGCCTACTTTGACCTTCACTATTGTCCCATCCTCTAGCTTGAATGAAACAGTGTCCGACCCCTCAACCGAGTAGTCAAGCATGTTGAAATCTATCTTGTCGGGATTGCGAGAATTACTCTCACTCATGACAACAGGTTGTAGAAATGAGAGTATAAAAGCCTCGTGACAAGAAGATTTGTACATATCATAATCTATTTATCTGCGATTTGATCAATTTAGGTTGATGGGTAGATTGTTTGGCAGGGGCGACTCTAAAGGTAATCCCCCCACCGAAGTCAGAAAAGAACCTGACTATAGTGATGTTGATTTTCAAAAGCGTGACCTGTACAGCAAGGGCCGCAACCAGATGTCAAACGAGAAATTCATGGATGCCATCCGTAGTTTTGAGCTTGCATTAAGAATTGACCCGCAGTTTGTAGACGCCTGGGTAGAAAAAGGCTACTCGCATTTTCACTTGGGGGAATATAGCGTTGCCATTTCATCATACAATAGAGCAATAGAAATCGACGTTGAACATCCGACTGCCTGGAACCTGAAAGGATTGGCCTACTACAAAATGAAGAATTACGAAAAGGCCATCGAATGCTGCGAAAAAGCAATTGACATAGATCCTAACGACGGAATGTCATGGTACAATCTGGGGTGCTATCTAACATTGAGCGGCAAGGCTGACGATGGCCTTGAAGCCCTCAGAAGGTCAATTGAGATAGATATCCAGAATGCACGCAAGGCTGTCAGGGACAGGGATTTTGAGAGCGCGCGGGCTGAAGAGGGATTCAGAAGGATCGTCGAAGTCGTGGTGCTTGAATCTATAAGGCATGGCTATGACTATGTGGGCAAGATCGTTTGGGTAACGGCCATGGACAGGGCAGAAGTTGAAGATGCCCTGATGCGCCTGTCAATGAAGGGACTCGTGACAAAACACGAAAGAAGAAACTATACTGGCAAAGAAGAATCTTACGAGCTTGCCAAGGAAATTGCAGACAAGGTGGGAACAGTCAAGCGATCAGGCCTGTTTGGAACAAACAAGGAAGTTACAGCGCCAGTCCAGCAGGTAAAGGATATCAGAGAAGTCCTTGGCAAGGCAAAAGAGTCCGTTGAAAAAGGAGAGCTTGCTACGACAATCGGATTGTTTGACGAGTTGGTAAATCCGCTAAAGCATGGTAGCGCCATGATCGAGCAGTTCTTTGACTATCATAGAGATTTGAGACTTTACAAGATTCGGTTGCAGGACAAAGGGCAGGAATATCTGAATTCCCATAAGTCCGATTTGTCAGATTTGCTTACAAGGATTGACCACAAGATGGAAAGTGGTATGACCCACAAGCAACCTGCGAAGGATTAACATTTCGACGTATGCTACTCGGTCGATGCACTCCCTCTCCCTGACGTGCTCGCTTCATTATAACCCGCCGATATGATGTCTCCGAATGTGAATCGCAAAGGGCGGTTGCAAGTGCTACGGCTGTCTCGGGTCATTACGGTCTGAATGAGCCCCGACCTCCTGCTTTCTAATGCAGTCCACGCAACTGCATTCACCGCACGTTTCACACACGATAAGATTTCTAGTTGTTCCACAAAATTTGCACTGGCGAGGAGTCATCCGGCGTTGTTTGTGCCTTGGCTATAAGAGATAGCTTTAGATGGTTACTCCAGATTCATCAGTGGTGAGCTTATGGAACACTGTAATTGTGGGCATCAAAGACGGCAACATGGATCGAACCTTGAATGTAGGAAATGTGATTGTTTGAAGTACAAGGCCGTAGGGGATAGACGTGTCGACATAGCCTGAGACATTGTAAAGCAATCCAAACTACCTTCGAGCCATCAACTTCATAGCTAACTGTGCTTCGCATTGGCCATGAATTTAATGGCACACGCAAGGATTAAATCTACACATTTTCCTGCATAGCAGTGGTATGGCAGATGTCAGGGTCGCGCTCATCGGAGTAGGAAACGTTGGATCCACTTTTGCTCAAGGGTTAGATTACTATGGCAACGGTACTAACATGATTGGGCTCTGGCACCAAAAGGTCGCTGGTCTCAAACCTTCGAATATTAAGATTGTCTCCGCCTATGATATCAATCCTGAAAAGGTAGGAAAAAACATTTCGGATGTTGTCTTTCAGGGATCTGCCAACAAGTCCCGCCATGTCAATTCAAAGGTTATTGTAGATCCAGGGATTCTTTCAGATGAGACCGGAAAATACCAAAAACCAGCCACAGTCTCTACAAAGGAATTTGCCAAAGAGCTCGAAAATTCTCGGGCCCAGATTGCGCTCAACCTCATATCATCAGGCCTTGACAAGACCTCAACTGATTATGCGAAAGTGGCGCTGACCGCGGGTGTATCATTCATAAACGCTACGCCTGCAAAAGTTGCAATCAATTCTGGGCTTGCGAGGCAATTTGGGCGGAAAAAGCTCATACTTGCCGGTGATGACTTGCTAAGCCAATTCGGAGGAACCGCGTTTCATAAAGCAATGATCGACTTCATGGTTGAGCGCGGTATCCATGTAGACAAGAGCTACCAACTTGATGTTGGTGGTAGCGCAGAGACAAAGAATACGATGGACGAGCGGGTCAAGATGCTAAAACGCGATATGAAGACGGGATCGATAGGGATGGAGGCCCCCTACAAGTTTGAATCGGTTGCCGGAACGACAGAATATACTGATTTTCTTGGCGATTCCCGGAACAGTTACTATTGGATGTCTAGCCAAGGATTTCTCGGGAGCAAGGTTGTGATGGACCTGACGCTCAGGACAAGCGACGGAGCGAACGCGGGTAACGTCCTTTTCGATGTAGTTAGGGCCATTGCTGGATCCAAGAGTACAAAGGCAGCCGAAGTTATCAGTGCTTACGGCTTCAAGAACCCACCAAAGAAGTACAAGATCAGGGAAGCATATTCTGCTTTTGCAAAGATCTTTGTCTAGAAGATGGAAATTCATCGGTGATCATGATAAATGGATCGCATAGAGTATCATGTCTAAGTTGAGGGGAAGCTCAGGTGTCAGGTGTGGACGATCTAGATACAGAACACATAGATGACAGGATTGCCTATCACGAGCATCTAGAGCAATTGGCTCACTTGATGCGTGACTATACGAAAGTTGCCCATCATCAAAAAATGCAGCAGATTTTGCGCGCTCTGAAAAAGCATGAAGAAGGAAATCGTACGGGAGATCCAGTCTAAGGGAAAATTCGGGCACCTAAATGATTCTTCTCCCCTGTATCCTTCGCAATTCCAAACATTCAGCAGAGTCCATAACTAAGGCTAGAATAGTGGTGTGGACTAGCTGGTATGCAGGAGGATTGAAGGGCAGAAATCTTACAAGTACGGCTATTGCAAAATCAAGGATTGGCCAAGCAACTTGATTATTTTTGTCCTTCTATTCGGGGATGCAGATCGGACGAACCAGTCTCTTCACTTCTTCACATGTGCACGTTCTCAAAATTCGACATGGTTCTATAACTTTAAACTATATTTTTCCATGATGGAATCACGCACACACCTGTTACACACTTTTCTTCACTTCGATATCGCCTTTGCTCCGCAGTGATAACGCTGTTAATGCAGCTGCGCTGATAGTTATCAGAATCGCCCCTAGTCCAACATGTGCAGTGTGCGGAAGACCAAGCCCAAAGCCTGACGCTATGTGGATTTCATGAAGCGCAGACTTGTAGAAGAGTCCTATGCCGATTACTGCTCCTGCTATCGCGATGTATTTCATTTCTACACCTGATCGAGCTGATGCTGCAGCTACGACGACAATACCGAGACCGAATAGCAGATCGCCAAAGGGCTCTACCATCGCAAATCCAGAGTTCAGGCTCACGATACCTATTTGATAAAGGCCCTGTCCTGCGAAACCCAATGCAAATCCCATTAGGTTGAGTCCTAGGCCTATGATTGTATACTTTTTGAACGACTTCATTGACTATGGCAAATGCGTGCTCTAGTAAATTGATAAACTATGAAGTAACTTAGTTACGTAACTTGTGTCCCTATTCAATTTATCAAGGAGACCTTCTATTCTCACAATGTCGAAAAAATCACTACGGGCTTCTAGTAACTCGAAATCCAAAGTGGCCCTTGCCCTTACTGCGTCGCTGGTGGTATCAGCTGCCATTGTATTCCTGACGACGATTTTGATTTTGGAGCAACTCGGCTCTATCTGGCCGATGGGTCGAGTCATTATCGTCTCAACTCTTTTCTTTGGCTCCGGTTCGCTATTCTTGCTCTTCGCCTACGGTTCTGCAAGAAAGAAGATCTGGGGCTACGCGGGGGCGGTCGCTAGCACTGCCGTCTTCATCCTGATCACCTATTCCGACCTCACTCGGATTCTGTCCACCACTTCTGACCCCAACTTCTATCGAAGCCTCGCGTTCATCTTTGCTTCAGTGGTCAACATAAGTTTGGGGGCATGGGCCATCCGCACTTCGAGAAGGCTCATTGCGCCTAGTATTTAGAACCCTCGAAATCAAGAGTTGCAATCCCGAAGGGGCGCTCTACCATCAAGGTCACGTATTGCTGACAGTCAGCAAGTATTCTAGGGGTTCTTTTGGGACTTTCAACACTGCAAAGACAATTGCAGAGAACATGGGAGAAGAAGAGCACCAAAGAAGGCGAAGAAGATCCAAGAGCCGGAGCCGGAATTACTGCTAAGGCACAAGGCTTAACTAGAGCCAAGCCCAGAAGAGGACAGACGCTTCTTCCCAGAATTTCCAGAATTGGATTATCCATTCGTTTAACCAATTTTAAACTATTAATACCCATTCGCGGGGATACTTGAGCAATGGCAAAGATATTCGCGGATGTTAGCGAGAAGGAAATCACGCGTACGATAACAGATATGTTCAATGAAACTATGCGAGAGTATACGGATTCTGACGTCATAATTATCGGAGCCGGTCCAGCCGGCCTTTCAGCTGGAAGAGAATTGGCGAGATCTGGTGTCAGAACCCTTATTGTAGAGCAGAACAACTACATCGGCGGCGGTTACTGGGTCGGTGGCTACATGATGAACCCTGTAACAGTTAGAGCACCAGCGCAAAAGGTATGGGATGAGCTAGGTGTGCAATACAGAAAGATTAGCGAAGGACTCTACGCCACTTGGGGTCCAGAGGCATGTTCAAAACTCATTGCTGCTACATGCGACGCCGGCGTTCGGTTCTTGCAGTTGACCAAGTTTGACGACCTAGTGCTAAAGAACAAGCGGGTGTCAGGCGTTGTCGTAAACTGGATGCCAGTATCAGCCCTTCCGAGAAACATTACCTGCGTGGACCCGGTCGCACTTGAGAGCAAGATTGTGATCGATGCTTCGGGACATGACTCTGTAGCGGTAAAGCGGCTGATGGATAGAGGCTACGTCAAGTGGAAGGGAATGGATCCTATGTGGGTCGAGGGCAGTGAAGACGCCGTAGTAAACTTTACTGGCGAAGTATTTCCAGGCTTGATAGCTGCAGGGATGTCGGTGACTGAGACCCATGGATTGCCAAGGATGGGCCCGACTTTTGGCTCGATGCTCCTATCGGGCAGGAAGGCTGCTGAGGTCGCATTAGGCAAGCTCAAGGAGATGCCAAACCCGCCAAAACTCAAGGTCAAGTAAGCTTTTATCTTCTTCCGCCTTTTTTCTTTTTGTTTGGATCCTCATAATGTCCATATTTATCGAAATGATTCTGTCCCCAATCTAGATACAAGTTTCATTGCTGCTGAAGGTTCAAAGATCTTTCAGAGCTGCTCCTTCGATATCAGAAACCCTTTTGAAGCATACTGGAAAGTCGACTATTTCCATGAGCTATGTCAAAATGCAAGAGTATTTGATTCAAAGCAACCATTTGAAAGGCAGTCGAAGATCGCGGGAGACGACTCTGAGCTCTATGATGGATTCGTGTTGCAGCGATTGTTATGTTCTATGATTTCGGATGATGAACTGAATTCGCAGCATATTCACCTTATACTCACTGAAAAGTTGACATGTACTTTTGACGAAGAAGATTGGAGATATCATGCGCGTTCGGTAATATGCGGCGTGCCTTCCATGATTTCCACTTCAGGCATAGTGGAAGCACCCGCACGACCAAAGGAGTATTATAACTTGGCACGTTCCGGGTCTGTCGACCCTCAGCTGTTAAAGGAGTTTGAGGGAAGGTTCATTGAATATGGTGACAATCGGCTTACTATTGCAGTCCTTGTGTACCTTGCTCAGACAATTTTCTTCTTTATTACAGACGGAGAGCCATTTTGCAAAGACCAAAAGTGCATTCTGTTCAATGCGCACTGGCAAGAAGAGCTGCTTCAGAATCTTCAAAATCCTGCATTCTGTGGCATGCACGATGAACTGCTAAAGAAATTCAACTCAAGGAGATGACAGCGATGAAGCTTGGCGTCCTGGCTTGAAATTAGCCGATAATTTTCTCGTAGCGGTAAAGTTTCCTGCGAATTGCGCAGGTTAGACTCATTATTTGAGCCCATTCCGAACGGATTATTAATAGGTCTTTGACTTTCAGTTGTACTTTGTCCGACGGCGAATCAGGCTCTGCAAGTCAGAAGCATTACGACGTCGTAATTATCGGTTCAGGACCGGCAGGCTATACGGCCGGCGTTTACACGTCACGTGCAAGACTTGGAACACTGATTATTTCAGGAACGCTGCCGGGCGGACAACTCATGACCACCAGTGAAGTCGAGAATTACCCTGGTTTTCCAAGCGGAATCTTTGGACCCGAATTAATGATGAACATGCGCCAGCAGGCATCAAGATTTGGTGCGGTGGTAGTCGATGATGAAGTGATCCAAGTGGATTTCAAGAAAAAGCCGTTCTCGGTCACTACTCATTCAGAGACTTACAGCGCTGAAGCAGTGATTGCCTGTACTGGCGCGTCCCCCCGCAAGCTGGGAATCCCTGCGGAACAGGAATTCAGCGGCAGAGGAGTTTCATATTGCGCCACGTGCGACGGGCCATTCTTCAAGGGAGAGGACATTGTGGTCGTCGGCGGAGGAGACACGGCTATAGAAGAAGCTACGTTCCTTACAAAGTTCGGCAAGTCCGTCAAGATCGTCCACAGAAGAGACACGTTACGGGCTAGCAAGATACTGCAGGACAAGGCGCTAGAAAATCCCAAGATCGAATTCATGTGGAACAGCGTCATATCTGACATCAAGGGAGACAAGAAGGTAGGAACTGTCCTAGTGAAAAGCCTGGAAAACGGCAAGGAGCAAACCATCGATGCCGGCGGGCTCTTTGTTGCTATAGGACACGAGCCCAATACCTCGATATTCAAAGGTCAGCTGGACTTGGATGACAAGGGCTACATCGCGCTCAAGAATCACACAAGGACAAGCGTCGAGGGCGTTTTTGCCGCAGGAGATGTTCACGACCATAGGTACAGGCAGGCCGTTACGGCAGCAGGCTTTGGATGCATGGCTGCAATCGATGTTGAACGGTGGCTATCTGAAAGGCACATCAAGAAAGCCTAGTTCAGTTTGTATGCCAGTTGCGACATGTGCTTTGCGCCGGCAATTGCCCTGTCGTATTCCTGCTCGGTTAAAATGCCTTCCTTGACATATAGGCTCCGGAACTTCCTTCCGTCGTCTGCAAATATTCCTACAAGTATTCCGTGGTCAATCTTCTCTGCTAGTTGTGTCATTGATGCCATTACAGAGCCTGACGACGGTCCTACAAGCATGCTTTCCTTCTCAACCAATTTTCGCACTGCGTCAAATGAATCCTTGTTTGTGGCAGTAAACCATTCGTCAACTACACTTTCCCTCCGCTTAAAAAGATCCGGCATCGAGGACTCTTCAAAGTTGCGCAAGCCCTGAAGCAGGTGATTCTTTTGGGCCTGTATCGCAACGACTCTGATGTCCTTGTTTTTTTCTTTCAGGTACGTCGCAGTTCCAGTGATGGTACCTCCTGTTCCGCAGCCAGTCAGAAAGTGGGAAACTGCTCCGTTGCTCTGCTTCCATATCTCCGGTCCCGTACTTTCGTAGTGAGCCAGAAAATTGGCGTCATTCTCATACTGGTTTGGCATGTAATAGATATCCGGCCGTGGCTTTGAAATCGCCTTCGCGAGTGCGATACTCTGATCAGTTCCCGCGCCAACGCGTGGGCACAAGTCGTCTGAAGTCTCGTGCAGAGTTGCTCCAAGATAGCGTAGGATGTCTTTTGTTTCATCGCTCACTTTTTCCGGAATGACGATTTCAACCTTGTAACCCAGAACAGAAGCGATGCCTGTCAGCGCGATACCAGTGTTGCCGGAGGTCGGCTCGATAAGGATGCTCCTGCCTTTTTTTAGAATCCCCTTCTTTTCGGCGTCTTTTATCATCCAATACGCAGCCCTGTCCTTTACTGAGCCAAACGGATTATGCCATTCAAGTTTGGCATAGAGTTTGACATTCCTTGAAGAAAATGACTTTAGCTCGACCAGCGGTGTCTGACCGATTCTTTCTACAACATCGCGTTTTGCAACTGCAGTTGTCAAGTCTTATTTCGCCTTCTTTATCACAAATTCGAGATCTTTCGTATCCTTGTTCAACGATACCATCACATGGCCGCTGCGGTTGACCCATTTTGAAATGTCCTCCTCGGACTCGGGATCGTCAGCAATAACCTTGAGTGTATCGCCTATCTTGAGCCTTTCAATTTCCATTTTGGTTCTGAAAACAGGCTCGGGACAGTACAGGCCCCTGACGTCAATTAACTTTGTAGGAGAGGCGCTCATATCGAAGTGAACGTTAGTAAAAATGTGCCGACGTTATATTAAATGTATTCGTTATGTCGGGTTTGTTGGTGTATTGCTTGGGTGTTGGATTCTGGGCGTTTAAAGCTCGTTGTAAATGCTTGAATGATGCCAATAACATAGCACTGACAACTCCGAAATTAACGTGTACTAAGAACACGAGTTAGTTAAACGGGACAGACGTGCCAAAGTTAGCCCATTCGAGCTGCAAGTATAAGTCCATACATACAGTCGGTGATATACCAAATTTTATCATTTGTTGCTATGCAGCGGGACATTTTCTTGGAATGTGCATTTGATTCTCTGTCCATGTTTGGGCAGAATACCAGGAATGCACTATTGAGTCATCTTCAAGAAAACGATCTTGAATTTACCGCAGATCGATTTGATGCCACCAAGTTTTGTATCGTGACCAGTGACTTGCTGGGCAGGTCCGCAGATTTTATTTTTATCAAGATAATCGACGACTTTTGCCGTCGGTCTGCAGTCTCCCTGGAGGAGAGCGGCTTGTCTAGTAAAGCACGATACGCCAACAATTCCGACGTTCTGATATCACTGTTTTCAAAGGTAAAAGATGGGGTATTTGAAAGAAGACAATAGGACAAGCCAGATCCAACCCGACCTACGAAAGGTGCTTGCCGCGTCCAGGAAAAAGCTGCTAATTTCTGTGGTGTGTGCTTCGATTGCATGCACTGCGGTTACAGTCTTGGCGCAGTATACGGGCGATAGCTCAACGACTTCGGGAATACTGGCTCTGACTACTTCCGGTTCTGCTTTGGCCTTATCGCTGACAGTCATCGCCAGGCAAAAAGTGAAAGGCCTGTTTCCACGTTTGTATGCGTCGTTAGGCGTAACGCTTGCGCTTTGGTTCGCAGCCGAAGCAATCTGGGTGTATTACGAGTTAGGACTCGGGATTGAAACCCCGTTTCCATCCATAGCAGACGCGCTCTGGCTCGGCGGGTATGTCCCATTTTTTTACTTCCTATATGGCATTCTCAAGAATTTCCTAGGGATATCGAGGTCATTGATTTTTCCATTACTCCCAATAGGAGCGGTCGGCTTTGTCCTGCTCGGCAACATCTTGATGTCCATCTACCAGGATGCCGAGCTCACGAGCGAGAGTGGAGTTGTTTCTTACATTATTGGATCCGCGTATCCTGTAGCTGACATGTTCATGATCATACCCGCAGTAGCGGTATTCGCCCAGCTCAGAAAGGGTCTTCTTACATTTACTCCTTGGTTTCTGATCGTAATTGCAATGTTCGCTTTCATTGTGGGAGATATTGGTTTCGCATATTCGGCGCTTATCGAGGGTATGGAAGATCTTTTCTGGCTCTGGAATCCGCTCTATAATCTAGCATATATCGCAATTGCAAGCTCACTCTTCTGGCACAAATCGTTTTTCACAGTGGATGAAAAGAAGGAGTTGCGCGTTTGGCAGGAGAAGAACAAATAGAAATGCTGTCTGACTTGTCCGATTATTCAAGTTAGATTACGCGAGCTAGTTTACTTATTTTCCTGGAAGCAAAGGTCTGATCATTCATCAAAAAAAATTCAATGCTTTAGCGAAATAGATCCTTCTCCTTGCTCCTCAAGAGAACATTAATGCTTGATTTTTGAACCGGCTTGAAGTCATATCCTCGCACTATGGCTACTGGGACTCGTTCTACTTTACCCATCACCAACTCTGCTGCTGAAGCAATTTCGTCTACTATTGCGATTTCAGTAACCCTCAACTTTCTGCCGTACATATCCGACGAGCCAACGTAGCTTCTTGTGGCTTCGATCCCCGCCACCCCAATCGCCACGTTTGTTTGGCCGATTCGGAACGGCCTGCCGAACGTATCGGTAATGACGACCGCGACGTCTTTATCGCAGATCTTGCGTATGCCGGATCTTATCCGTGAAGCTGACTTGTCAGGATCTATAGGCAAGATTATCGCATGCGATGCTCCTTGCACGTTGCTTTGATCCACTCCAGAGTTGGCACATACAAAGCCGTGCCGCGTTTCCGTGATTATTATGCCATTTCGCGCCCGTACCAGTCTCTGCGATTCCCGCAGGATGATTTCTACTAACCTGAGATCTTTGTGCTGAGATCGTGCAAGAGTTCTTGCGTTTTTCGAGGGCGTGATAGTCCGGAGATCCACAACCCTGCCCTCGGCTTTTGAAACAATTTTTTGAGCCACTACAACGATGTCACCTCCGAGAATTTCAGTGCCTGAATTGAGGGCGCCCGATACTATCGTGGCCGCCAAGTTGTCACCCTTCTTGACATCGGCTGAAACCTTGACAGGCAGTATTTGGATCAATACAAACGCTATTGACGCAGGATATTAAAAAACAGGGTGGTAAGCTATCTTGTCTTTGCGTTAATCAAAACGGCTTCGCCGAAATTTTTTTTTAGCAAGTTTAGAAGCAGGCTGAGGTCGCGCTTGTCAATCGATTCGTCAGCCTTTTCCCTGACTACATCGACGGGGCAAAAGCCGACGGTAAACCCAGCCAGCGCGAACAACTTTAGGTCATTGGCGCCGTCCACGACCACCACGATGTCTTCCTTGCGGATGCCCCACTCGGCCACGGTCGACCTCACCGCTGCTGCCTTGTCAGACGTTACGTTCAGAGTTACGTCCTCGAGTTTTCCGTCTTTGAAAATAAGCTCGTTTGAAAATATCCTGTCTATACCAAGGTCCTGGCTCAGTCTTTCTGTGATTAATGTAAACCCGCCCGATACGGCAATCATCTTCCACCCCGCTCTCTTTAGCGCGCTACAGAGCTCTTTGGCCCCTGGCATCAATGGCAGGCTTTCCCCAATTCGCTTTGCATCCTCGTAAGTAATCCCCCGCAGCGCGTGGACTCGCCTGCGAAGTCCTTCTTCCCAGTTAATTTCTCCCCTGATTCCTGCGTTGGTAATATCCCAAATTTCTTTCTCTGTTGCGGGCCCCTTTACTTGTGCAAGAACGGGAAGGTATTCAGCATTTAGTAGTACGCCTTCGACATCAAAGATAACAAGCATTTTTAGTTGCTTAGTCAAAGGCAAATCACGTCTGTATATTAAGCTTGTCCATTTTTGTTCTACCACCGAGAACCTGCTTTGATCGTCTTCTGCTTCTTGTTCGCCAGGTAATCTGTAAGCAGTACCTTGTCAATGTCTCCGGGGTTGATGTAGTACGACCTGCCCTTGACGTACTTTTCCATTTCATTGACATAGCTAAGTAGTGAATCTTCCTCGCTTATCATTATGGTGTCTACGTCAATGTTCATGGAGTGGCACTTCTTTGCTTCGACTATGGTACGCTCGCCGATGTATTGATCCACCTGCCTGTACCGATAGCACAGATACACGAGCTCGCCAGAGGCTATGTCAAGATCCATGCTGTTATTCTGCTTGATAGTGTCTATCGTTTCCTGGTCGGGAGTGTAAAAGTGAGAATAAGGCCTCTGTGAGAGTATCTTGTCCTGCTCGCTTTTTTCGTCGATGAAACACGCGCTAGGGTGACCGTCTGTGACTAGCACAATGCGCCTGTTTATCGCACCGTCTTTTTGCAGGATCTTGCTTGCAAGCCGGAACGCGGCTTGGTAGTTGGTGTAATGGAGAAAATCCGAACCAGGTTCAAATGTCTTCAAATATGGAATGTCCTGGGGCGCCACTTTGGACGCGAGAGCGCCAAAGCCCACTACGTAAACAGAGTCCGATGGGAAGAATTTGCGATTGAGCAGATAAAGGCTCCATAGCGCCCTTTTAGCTGCTTCGATCCTGCTCATGTCGCTATACATCGACGAATACCTCATCGTGGAACTCAGGTCAATGCAGTAGACGACTGCGACCCTGACATCTTGCATTGTTTCATACTCTTCAAAATCTTCGACGCTAAGGTTCAGCGGGAGTCCCACTTTCCCGCCTTTCTTGAGTGACCGCTGAATCGTGTTTAGTAGAGATTTTGGGACGTTCAATAGGCGGATGTCGTCACCCGGCTCGTATCTCCTGGTCGTGTCCATCACAAGCGAGCCACTGCCGAGGTTCTGTGTTTCATGCAGCCCTGACTCCCCGGTTTTGAGCGCCTTCATTACGTCCGACAATATCCGGCCGCCGATTGACGTGAACCCTTTTGCGCTAAGCCATTTCGGCGAATCCTTTAGGTACCCTTTTTGGATCAGCTTGCGGACAAGTGGCATTCCCATATCCTGGCCTTGATCGTTTTCCGAATCCGAAGCGTTCCTTTTTCCCGACTCTTGCTGCTCTCCTTCCAAGCCAGACGACATCGCTCCTTGAAGGCTTTGTTCGAGTTCCTGCAGGGTCGGGGTCTTCTCCCTCAGAGCTTCCCTGCCGATTCCCTTGAGCAACTTGTCAAGGACGTCTTTGGGTAACTCCTGCTGTCGGTCCTGCCGTTGTTCTTGGGAATTGGCTTGCCTGTCAAGCGGAATGTACAGATATTTCCTGCTGCCCTTCACTTCATTGGGCGAGGCCATAGCTATTATCCTTTCTTTCGAGCAGAGGTGGCTGAATGTGACGCAGTCCCTCCAATACGACTTCGGCGACCGATGCCGTAAATTCGCCATTGAGTTCTGGAGTGATTGCGATTGCGTCATTTCTTATTCCCAGGCGCTTGGCCTGTTCGAGCAGCTGCTTCTGCTCTTCTTTTACAGTCGCGGCTGTTTCATTAACCGCCTGCCGGAGTCCCGGGAACTTTGCCAGCTGGGATTCATAGTCTCCATCTGATCTCTTGCTAGCAGAGCCTGCGAGCGTTTGCGATACCTGGAAAGCTTTGTTTTTTGCAAACTCGTTCTTTACCTTGGCAATGTTATCCGGTGATAGTTTTTGAACATAGTCGAGCGAAATTTCCTTTAGAGCGGCGTCGATGATTGAATTCAGGAGGCTTATTCTGTTCTCGCGCGTGTCTTCCATTTCTGACAGCTCGAACTTGGATGATTGGTGGATGCATGAAATATCGCAAAAGCGCGGAATCGCCTTTACCCCTAATGTAATGGATCGTGTACGCTCTGCCTCGCCTATCATCAGCTCGATGGAATGAATGGACATCCTCACGCTGACTCCCTTATCTTGATTTATGTCGTGGTGGACCCTAGCCATCTGAATTATCTTTGCGATTGTTCTTATGATGAATACTGGCAACATCGCGCTGGCAGGCTCTGCAACCTTTGCTTCCTGGACCATGATCATCATTTCGTCTGGCACCGTCCGTGGATAATGAGTGTCCACGTGGCTTCGCAGCCTGTCAAATAAGGGCTCGATTATCTTGCCAGAGTGCGTGTAGTCTATCGGGTTGGCTGTCGCAACTATCTTGACATCCGGCCTGAATACCACGGGATATGCGCCAGTCGTAAACTTGCCTTCCTGCAGCACACTGAGAAGCGACACCTGCTTTCGTGGATCCAGTACTGGCAATTCGTCAATGCACAGAATCCCGTGACGGGCTTGCAGCAGTTGTCCTGCAGAGTATGATTCGATACTATACAGCTCGACTCCTTTCTTTGCAATCTTGATCGCGTCAATTTGGCCGACCAAGTCCTTAACAGCGATATCAGGAGTAGAGAGAATGTACTTGAATCTGTCTTCCCCGCTAATCCAGTCTATCTTTGTCTCAAGTTTATCTCTTCGGATGATGTCTTCGCATTCTGGAGAAACAGAAAACTCGGGATGCGTACGGAACACCTCAGAATCAGACAACAACATGACTAACTGGTCTTCAGGTATAGTGGTTGGGATATCGCTTGTCACCGTTCCGCGCACAATGGGTATTGCAGAAAGCAGGTTTCGTGCCATCGCCTCTGCCAGCTTGGTCTTGGCCTGCCCTATCTGACCGACCAGCAGTACATCGTGACCGGAAAGAATAGCCCTGTTGACTGCAGGAATTACATCGTCGTCATAGCCTATAATTCCAGGAAAAGGATGCTCTCCCTTTTTCAACTTTGCAACCAAGTTTCCCCGGAGTTGTGCCTCTACCGTTGCATACTTGTAGTTAATCTTTAACAGGTCGCCAAGGGTCGTTATCTGTTTGTAATCTTCGGGAACCCCTGGCGCCAATTCGTCATATTTTGGCTTTGAGCCGTATGAGCGCCGGACTGCTTCTTCCATCTTTGAAATCATGGTAAGATGGAACCTCGCGGCGTTCTCGGAAATTTAAAGATTGTCAGAATCCTAGTGGTTCTCGATTGCCAGTTCCACTTGTCGGGCATATTCTTCACATGCGATTTCCTGTGGCGTCTTTGCGCTTGGCTTTGTCGTTACGAGTTTGGCACGCGCTGTGTCCTTCTTTTCGGCCAACTTTACGTTCCCATTCGCAGGATGAACTTATAATGCTTTACGTGAATCAAACCGCACCATACAACAGAATATCTTGACAAAATGAAGGGTGACCTTGAATATTCGTATTCAGTCAGTGCACTTAGTGATGCGTTTGTTGCAAATATTATAGCGATCCTGAGCGTAGATCCAGCATGGTTTTTATTGCCGAGAATTGTTTCGTGATAACTGAATTTGTCCGCAGCCGAGTACAAGCACATACTTAGAATCGCCGGCAAGGACGTTGAAGGCAGCAAAAAGTTGATCGTTGCCATCAGCGAAGTTAAAGGCGTAGGTTACAATTTTGCTCAGGTTCTTACCCAGTCACTCAACATAAATCCAAACATCAGGGTTGGATTCTTGACTGACGCTGAGATAAGAGAAATCGAGCGCGCCATTTCAGATCCAAAAGTAGCTGCCCTTCCGGACTGGTATCTTAACAGAAGAAAAGACATGGACAGCGGCTCCAGCAACCACATAATAACGTCAGACCTTGATTTTGCCTCTTCAAACGATATCGAAAGGGAAAAGTTGGTTATGAGCTGGCGGGGCTACAGGCACATGTTCGGCCTGAGAGTCAGGGGCCAGCGCACTAGGACCACAGGAAGGAAAGGTGGCGCAGTTGGCGTAAAGAAGTCAACTCTAAAGGCCGCTGCAGCCGCAGGCGCACCAGGAGCAGCGCCCGCTGCACCAGGTGCTGCTGCAGCACCTGCGACGGCTGGCGCAGCAAAACCCGGTGCCGCTCCCGCTACTGGCGCAAAACCTGCAGCTGGGGCAGCGCCCGCAGCTGGTGGAAAACCTGCAGCCACCGCGAAGGAGCCCGCGAAAAAGTAGAGTGTTGCTAGATGGGAGATCCTCGTAAGAACAAGAAACTTTACCGCAGGCCAAGGATGATTTGGACCACTGACCAGCTTAACGCAGAACTTTATGTTATGGGGTCGTATGGCCTCCGAAACAAGCGCGAGTTGTGGAGGACCCAGACAGAGGTCGCTAGGATTAGAAACCAGGCCCGAGCCCTGTTGGCCCTTTCGACAGAAGTCCGAAGCGAGAAGGAAAAGAGGCTCTTGAACTTTGTGAATAGGCTTGGCCTCGTCAAGGAAGGAGCTACTCTAGATGACATTTTGAATCTAAAGGTTGAAGATCTGCTCGAACGCAGGCTGCAGACAATAGTCATGAAGAAGTCAAGCTCAAAATCTCCCTACCAGGCAAGACAGATAGTCAGCCACGGTCACGTCTCGATCGGCAATCGTAAAGTGAACATCCCCGGCTACCTTGTAAGGAGTGCGGAGGAGCAGCAAATCCTCTTGCACATAGCGCTTCCGGCACCTCCGGCTCCCGAAGCCCCAGCATCATAGGCTGACCACATCAACGTGGTCTATCTTACCGTCAGAGTTCATGTCAAAGCCCTGCACCACCATTGCCCATTCGTCCTCGCCATCGTATCTCTTTAGTACCTGCTCGCTGTAATTCGTCAAGGCAATCACCGCGGATTTGGTCCCTGCGGACCTTACGCCAGCGACTACTATAACGCTTGACCTGGACTCGTACGGATTTCTGATCTTTGCTATCAGCCCGTGGTTATCAAGCGCGTAGCGCTTTCCGGTTTTCTCCTCGACTAGGCCCGACCAAAAGTTCTTTTCGTCGAAACGTATCGGCAGGTATCTGTTGAATTCCGCTGTAACTATGTTTGTGCCTGGACCGCCAATTGAGATCAAGTTATCCGTAAGCACTTTCTCGGCTTTGGCATCGGCATCGAGCTTCACGACAAATTCTTCGGGCGCAGCAGTTGTGATATGTCCCAAAAAGAAGGCAAGATGAACCGCATAGTGTCCATCCCTTGCGGATGACTTGTAGGGTCCGTGAGGGTCAGGAGCGCCCACTACCAAGAGTCCCTTAAATGAATTGTCCTTGGACACGTATGCCTCAAAAAACCTCCTAGCATTAGCATGTTGGAATTCAGCGCCCTTACCTGACGCGACCTTTGTTTCTCCCCAGTCCATTTCAATACCAAATGAGGGACTGGTGACCTTGTAGAGCCGGGCAGTGCCCCCTCTTACAAAATTCTGTCCTGCCTCTTCGACCGCGCCAATCGAGACCAGCCTGCGTATGTAGTAATATGCGCTTTGCTCATGAATCTTGAGTTCCTTAGAAACCTGCGCAGGATACATTGGTCCTTTTGCCAATAATACCATGATTCGCCATGCGACTGGGTTTGACAAGACGCGCACGCGCTCGACATCTTGGAAAACGATTATCTTCTTGAAAGATGCCTCGCCATCTTGCTCGGATACGAGCTTTTTTTCCAATATTGTCAAGTCATTCAACCGCTATATAAGAATATGTAGCGGTATAGCTTTTGTCTTATCCGAGCGTGCGCAACCATTATACATTATCATATAACGGTCATTTTCCCTATTCAATAATCATTTTAAAGTCGTTAGCCCAGTTCGATATCGTTTAGGTAATGTGCTCAATCATAGGTTACAAAGGCAAGAATTCTGCAGCGCCGATAATTGTTGACAGCCTCAAGAAAATGGAGTATAGAGGCTATGACAGCGTGGGCGTAGCGACCATTGACAACGGGAACATCTTGGTCCGCAAAGGGACAGGCAGGGTCGTAGAGGTCAACAAGAATCTCAACATATCCGAGATGTCCGGAAGAATCGGAATCGGACATACTCGCTGGGCAACTCATGGTGGTGTAACCGATAGTAACGCGCACCCTCATTCTGCATGTAACAAGAATATCGCAGTAGTCCACAATGGGATTATTGAGAATTACAAGGAACTAAAGAAAGAGCTGACGGAGAAAGGGCACGTGTTTTCCAGCGAGACGGATACCGAAGTAATAGCCCATCTGCTTGAGGTCAACATTTCTGATGGCATAAGAGCAGCCATGATAAATACTTGCAAGAAACTGAAAGGAAACTTTGCCTTTGTGGCAGTATTTCAGGATGGAACCATTGCAGGCGCAAGGTACGAAGAGCCGCTTATCGTCGGCGTAGCAAATGACGGCTATTTTATTTCAAGCGACGTGCTTGGATTTCTGCAGTATACAGACAAGGCGATCTTTCTTGAAAACGGTGACATTTGCATCGTGGATAGCACGAAACTGGAGATATTCGACTTTGAGAATTTGCCTGTTGCGCATCCCATCACCCAGGTCGCGTGGGAACTCGGAGATATTGACAAGGGCAAGTATGCCCACTACACTCTCAAAGAGATCAATGACCAGAGGTTGACCGTGGTTCATGCAGGGAGGCAAGACGAAGCAATGTTCCAAAAGTTTTGCGACATAATTGGCGCTGCAAAAAATATCTACATTACGGGAAGTGGAACCAGCTATCATTCAGCACTTATCTTCAAACACATGCTTGCCCGGTTCGGCAAGATAAGGGCGGAGACAGTTATGTCAAGCGAGGCGCAATACGCGCTTGCCTCGATGGACAGCGACTCTGTCCTAATAGCGATATCTCAGAGCGGAGAGACGGCAGATGTGTTGGATTCGGTCAGACTTGCGAAAAGCCAAGGCGCAAGAATATTGTCATTCGTCAACGTGACTACTTCGTCTCTTGCACGTGGTAGCGATGCATTTCTCTCCACTAATTGTGGACCAGAGATAGGAGTTGCCGCCACAAAGAGTTTCACAGGCCAGCTAGCTCTTGTCTACAATGTCACAGACAGGTTATGCAATGGATGCCTTGGTACTTCCAAAGCAGAATTTGCCATTGCTGTCGAGAATGTTCTTGCAAACCAGGCCAGCATCTTGAAGGCGGCAGAGCAGATGAAAAATGCAACTGACATTTACTTGTTGGGCAGGTCGCTCCACTACCCTGTGGCACTTGAAGGTGCTCTCAAACTGAAAGAGCTCGCATATGTCCATGCGGAGGGGATCGCTGCTGGCGAACTAAAGCACGGCCCGCTTGCTCTGATGGAAAAGAACATCTTTGTGATAATGATCAATCCACACGACGAGACCTACGCTGATACTATTTCTAACGCTCACGAAATTAAGGCAAGGGGAGCGACTGTCGTTGGTATATCTGACGTAAAGAATGAAGTCTATGACCACTGGATAGAAATGCCGCACCTGGCTCAGAGCGCATATTACCCGATGGTCGAAGTCATACCATTGCAGATCCTTGCATACCAAATGGCTCTTGCAAACAATGCAGATCCTGACTACCCGAGAAACCTGGCAAAATCTGTGACAGTAAGGTAAAAAGAAAGGAGAGGGAGCGAGCCCTTATTGTGAGTTCTCGCTTGCAGACGTCCTGATACTGCTGCCTGCTGACCCAATCGGTACGTCAGGGAAGCTATCTGTCATTCTTTGTTCTGCTACTGCGCCTGCTTCCGCAAGGATCCTGTCTACCTCTTCGCCGCTTGCGTCAAAGGCAAACGAGGTGTTGCCCATGCTACCTGCGCTCATCATGATGTCGCTAAAGACTCCATTTATCTCGCCGAGTTCCCTGTCTACCTCTGGCATCACACCCGAAAGTCCTGACCTTACCCTCGTTAGTGCGCCCATTGCTGGTCCGATAGCTACCATTACGTCTCCAAGGTCAATCGTGGATTCCAGCCTGAGTTGAATCTGCTCTAGTGCCATCTTTAGCTGCGAGATCATCTTTGTCGTCTTGCGTATCTGAGCGATCTCATTTGAAAGCATCTTGCCGTGCTGTGCGTCATGCTTTTGAAGAGCGGAAACTACTTGGTTGAATAGAGTCTTCTCTTTTCCCCTTAATTTTTCGAGAATTGTGTCTAATTTTTGGTTCTGCGCTTGAATCTTATTCTTGGCGAACTCGATTCTCGGCTTGAGTGGTTGTTGAGGGCCTATGCTTTGCTTTAGCCTCTCAGACATGTTCTGCGAATTGTCATTTACCCAGTTGCTGCTGAAGCTCGTCATGCCAACTAGCATGTAAGAACGGCGTTAAACAGAAGTGTCATAATTGAATAACCAAGTAGTAATATTTTCTAGACATGCGTTTTAACTCAAAGTTGAAAAACATTATATCGGGTGTGTGCACACGGCTCCTTTGAAGCGGGAATGGGAAGGACAAAGGCTGCGAAAGAATCACAGGAGGGTACCCAGCAGGATCAAACTCTACCAAAGTGGGCAGAGGACGAGATCAAGTCTGTGCAATTTGAAAAACCTGAAGAGATTCCAAGAACAGGTTACATCTTAGATATCTATGAGAAGGATTACAAAGTTGATATCCAAGTCTACGAGCCGATGCCGGATGGGCGCACCATCGTTGAGGGTCTCGATGTGCCAAAGTCGCTAAAGATTTCAGACTTTATGAAAGGGTTTGTTTACGAATTCAAGATAAACTTCTACACAGGTCCGCTTGGCGCGAAGGTTGTAGAGCTTCTCAAGGCAAAATTTGGACTTGATATGAAGGCCATCTACAAGTTTGAGATAAAGGAGCTCCAGCTAATGGATGTGGAATCTGACTTACCTACCGCTTCCTCAGCCGAAGATGAAGCGGAGGACTAGGCTAGTCGTGAGACTCATTTCTGGTCGCTTGAGGGATCCTTCTTGTCCGGCGCCGAATGAGAGCCGCTTTGACTCCCCGCGGTCATGTCGGCAGCGGAAACCTTACCTACTGCAAGCTTCATCAATGCAATCCACATGATCGCGAGTGGAACATGGTACGTGGCGATCCTCCATGCAATGATTACGTTGAGCTGGGAATCTGATGCCAGAGTTTCAAGGGTCGGAACCCCGCTAAGGTTTGAGATGTAGGCCCAAATTCCAAGTTCTGCCAGTCCAGAGCCTCCAATAGTGATGGGTAGGTTTGCCAGCGCAGTAGAAGCCGAGGTCGCCATGAGCGAGTCAAATAGGCCAATTCTTGACTGAACAGCATTGGCAAGAACCATGAAGGATATACCCTGAAAAACAAAGGCAACAAACGTTATCGCCATTCCGATGGCAAAAGTGCGGAGAGCTCGCGGCGAATTAAAGTTCTCCCGACTCATCTTGCAGAGGTCAGCAATGGCAGAGTTTGCAGAAGTGACGAACCTTTCCGCTTTTTCCTTAGCCATGAACCGTTCGATTAATCTCTGGGCAAATGATGGCAGGCGTAGGTTACGCTTTGCTGAAAACAAGAGCAGGGCTAGCCATACTCCAAAGGTAGGGATTGTGATCAGGATAACCGCAATGCCTACAACTGTCCCGCCGCGGGAGATAGCGAGTGCGCCGGCGATAAAAGCAAGCATTGACGCAACAAAGACGTCCGCGATAATTTCCATCGTTGTAACCCATGCTGCCTTGCCCGGCGCGACTCCGTTCTTGGAGAGCCAGGCAATTCTCACAAATTCTCCTCCGACATACGAAGGAGTCGTTTGAGTTACAAACTCTCCAGCAAGCCGCGCAGATATCGTTTTTCCAGTAGAGCTTACGTCATAGCCGATAAAGCTCTTTATGAAATACTTGAAACGATATGCCTGAAGCAAGATTTTTGTTAGCCCCGCAGCCGCCGAGCCGATAAACGGAAAGAGGCCGACTGCGAATACGTCCTGTGGTGAAACTTTAGTGGTGAGGAAGAGAATGAGAAAGGGCACCACGCTAGCAGGAATGGCAACGAGTCGCCAGTTCAAGTACTGGAGCTGTAAACCGCGGTACTATAATAACGAATGTGGACTCTGGTGAATATTCATATGAAACGGACTGCAAGCTCATTTCGGATGTTGAACCGAAAGATTGCATGACCGACTTCAATGCAGGAGATATCAACTCTCTGGTTAGGCAGGAATTGACGCCGAGGCTACTAATCCTTCAAGGTACTCAGCAGGGAGGAGGACCGCCTCACAAAATAACAGCGTCTGGATGTGTAAGACAGATATACGACCTTACAGACGTTTTGAATGTCAAGTTTGAAGGCGATCTTTGTTACAGGTACCGCAGGATCAGGCAAGTCGTTGCTCACATCGAAGCTCCTGCAATGGTACAAGGACCGCGGTGCGTTTTCAGCCAGCCTCAATCTTGACCCCGGATCGCTAAAGCTCCCGTATGAACCTGACATAGACGTCAGAAATTACGTTGACATCAACACGTTGATGGATAGCTATGAACTTGGGCCGAACGGCTCGCTAGTTATGGCAAGCGACATGATCGCGACAAGGCTAGACGAAATTCAGTCCGAAGTGGACGAACTAAATCCTGACTATATTATAGTAGACACGCCGGGCCAGATTGAATTGTTCGCGTTCAGGGCTAGCGGACCTTATTTCGTTTCAAATTTCAAGGCGGAGGAGAAAGCCACGATTTTTGCCTTTGATGGCATGCTCGTGTCTTCCCCAATTAACTATGTTTCAGTGTCACTTCTGGCCTCGGCAGTCAAACTGCGCTTGCAAACTGCGCAGATTAACGCGCTAACGAAAAGGGACCTTATCACTGACAAGCTAGTCAAGATTCTAGAGTGGTCCAATTCAGCATACGCGCTAGACGACGCGTTGGCTGTCGAAAAGGATGTCGAATACTCACTTTTGAGTAGAGAGCTTGCGAAGAGTTTGAGCAAGGCTGGATTTGGGCAGAGCATCTTAGCAGTCTCTAGCCTGACTATGAGTGGGATGGTTAACCTAGTCGCAGCGTTGTCTCGAACTGTTAATCAAGGAGAGGACTGATAGCATGGCGAGAATGAAGAGATCCGTAACTGCTGTCGCGCCGTGTTCGACTGCTAACCTTGGACCTGGCTATGATGTTTTCGGGCTTGCCCTTGATGCGCTGGAAGACAGAGTCACGATAGCTAAATCGGAAAAGGCCGCAGCACGGATTACGATTAGCATGGGCAATGATGGAGACCGAATTCCGTTGGAGCCGGGCTCCAATTCTGCTGGCCTGGTTGTTAGGAAAATGACCCGGGATCATG
This sequence comes from Nitrososphaera sp., assembly GCA_036004585.1. Taxonomy (GTDB): domain Archaea; phylum Thermoproteota; class Nitrososphaeria; order Nitrososphaerales; family Nitrososphaeraceae; genus Nitrososphaera. The sequence continues at coordinate 24,265 of DASYRH010000058.1, forward strand.
ACATTACGGATCCGTTGGCTATTAGAATAAAGAAAGGCGTGCCCGCAGGCTATGGTGTTGGAAGTAGCGCGGCCTCGGCCGCCGCAGCAGCTCTTGCGTTGAAGGCGCTCTATGATCTCAAGATAGATAGCGACTCGTTAGTCGAATACGCTGCCGAAGGCGAGATGGCTAGCGCAGGCGTCAAGCACTACGACAATGTTTCAGCTTCTTTGATAGGAGGATTTGTAATTTCAAGTATTGCCAGTGGCAAGAGGAAGTTCATCAGAATGGAGGCTCCGAGCGACCTTTCTCTGGTAGTCGCCATACCCCTGTCAATCAAAGTGCCAGAGAAAAAGACTGAAGTGGCTAGGAGCGTGCTTCCGAAGGAAGTGCCGCTCAGAGATGTCGTTCACAACGTTTCGTCCGCGAGTACTATTGTGGCGGGTTTTGCATTAAGAAATGTCGAAATGATAGCCAGAGGTGTCGACGACGTGATAGTAGAGCCTGCCAGGAAAAGCCTCATACCGGGGTACGATGAAGTAAAACGAAATGCTCTCGAGGCTGGCGCACTTGCCGTAACAATAAGCGGGGCAGGACCATCGATGATTGCCTTTTTGAAATCAGCCAAGAAATCAAGAATAGTTGCAGCGGCGATGAAGGCGGGCTTTGCGAAAGTGGGAATAGAGAGCGAGGCGCTCGCTTGTCGTCCGAGCAGCGGCGCTCACCTTGTCTAAGTTTACTTTTTGCCCTTGTTCAGAAATGCCGACATCATTTTTTGACGGTCTTCATGTGCAAAGCACAAAGCCCAGCCGTAGATCTCGAGACGAAGTCCAGTTTCGAGGTCAGAATCCATTCCACGATTGATAAGCATCTTGCTTACTTTGATGGCGGTGAAGCTATTCTTTGTAATTTCCCGGGCGAGCGCAAAGCACTCATCCATGAGCTTTTTGTTGAGTATCTTTGCTACTTCAATTGATCTTTCCTTTTCCTTTGCGGCATCACCCTTGGGTGCCTCTGGTGGCAGTGAATCTTCAGTTCCTAAGCTGACAACTCCGTTGACAAGGCCAATCTGCAGAGCCTCGTCAGCAGAAACCATCTTGCCGGTAAATATCATCTCTTTTGCCTTTGCAGGTCCGACGAGGCGCATCAGTCTCTGCGTGCCTCCCCATCCCGGGGGGATACCGATGGATACCTCGGGCTGCCCTATCTTGGCGTTGCTAGAGGCGAATCTAATGTCGCATGCCATGGCAAGCTCGCAGCCTCCGCCAAGGGCAAACCCATTCACAGCCCCTATGACAGGCTTTTCCAAGCGCACTATCTTGTTTATCACGGCCTGCGCGGAGGAGGCGTATTTCTCGGCCTGCATGGGGTCGATATTTACCATATATGAGATATCAGCGCCAGCGCAAAACGACCTCTCTCCAGCCCCCGTAATGATTACGGCTTTGATGCTGTCGTCAGCTGCAATAATATCGATTGTCCGTGAAAGTTCGGATATCACATCCGTGTTCATGGCGTTTAGAGACTCTGGTCTGTTTATCTTTACTAGAGCAATGTCGCCCTGCGGTTCAAGCTGAATAAACTTCATGCTAGACATGTGCGAAGATAAGGAATAGTGATTTCAATAAATTCTTATCGACTTGCATCTGTCTAATAAAACATGACCTTTCAGGTGAGCAACCATGGAAAAATTGTCCCGTATGGACTCCAAAAAGCAATTTTGATGCACATATGTCAAAATTAATGTTTGTCAGACATCCAGGATCTATCGCAAGAAATCGCCATAACCATCCAGGTAGCCTATTCGTAACCATACCTTGTGATTACATACTATCTATAGAGGGAACAGTTGCAAGACCGGGCGAGGGT
>DASYRH010000059.1:0-11280 GCA_036004585.1 Nitrososphaera sp.
CAAGTTAATCTGCGTCCTGACAAACGTACGCACAAATCTAAATTTTTTATTCTACTATTCAACATCTACTCTTTCTACCGATCGCCTTCTTGTAAGGCCCGTCTGTTGGAATATAGGAACCGAGCGCCGAAATAGCATGAATGCTAGGGAGATCAATGTCTGATCAAAAGCGGACTTGCGCTTTTCCCACTTGTACTGTCTGAACCGCCTTGCGGCCAGCTCTTCATATTTGGTCAACAAAGACAGAAATGATCGTTTCATATATAATCATTATTTGTCCAAAAGGAATTTAGGTGAAAATTGTTCAAGACTACAAGATGCGCAATAACATCATAGCTATTGTGGCGATCAGCTTTGTTGCTGTTGGCGCGCTTTGGGGAATTGGCAACCTAATTAGTCCCTCAGAACCATCGGAGACCATCCAGGTAGAAGGGATTCTCTTGGTAGCCAGTGATGGTGCGTTTAACGGTACTAACCCTACAATAGATGCAAAAGTGAATGTCCCCAAGAAGCTGGTCGTGCTCAACAAGGACATTGTCACCCACGACTTGATAATAGAGGACGCGTCAGGTGGAATACTGAACGTAAATACGGCCCCTCTCAGGCCTGAGCAACACTTTAACGCCGCTATCTTGGGATATCATTCAGGGTCCTACGAATACTACTGCTCGTACCATCCAGAAATGCGCGGAAAAATAACCATAACTTAGTGGCGAGTCTATACCGAAAGTTTGCACATATGATTTATTATCTCACTCATAATCTCCAAAACGAATGTCGGGAATAAATCAAAAGCTGGCAGAAAAGTTGGACACGTTATTTTTTTGCGTTCAATGCAAATCGGTGTTCCTTTTTCAATCGGATGTCGAGGATCATGGGCAAGCGTACGGACACAGTCGAGTGCAATCAGTGCCTTTCAACTAGCCCGCTCCCGGTACTTTTACTATAGTGAGCACGTCTTCGTCAATTAGTCCGTGCTCTAGCCCAACCTTTTGACCGTCGAACTTGGCGCTCTTGCCCCATATCAGGCCATAGCGAAAGTTCTTAGACATGTTGCGATGAATCTTGTTGCACACATCCTGCACTTTCGAGCCGTTCTTCATTATCATGGGCTCGACAAAGTCTGTTTCGCCGCCCTTGGGCCGCATGTAAATTCTGATAAAATCGAGCCTCTGGTAAATAGCCTCCTTGAGTGCATCTACATTGATGCCGGCATCGGCCGAGATTGGCATGAAGTTATTGCCTATCTTTGCCTGAACTTCTTGAATGAACCCCTTGTTTACTAGGTCAATTTTATTGAGAACGGTAAGCGAGGGCAGATAAACCCTGTTCCCATTCATAACATCGATGAGCTGATCGTCAGTAAGGTTGGGTTCGCGAATTATCACCCGGCCATTGTGGATTCCATTTAGCCGGACTATTTCCTTTATTAGCCTCTCTGACATCTTTAGTGGAACCTGCGCGCTCACTGACAACCCGCCAATCGAAGTTTTCTCTATCAAGACATTGGGCGGCTGTTCGTCGAGTTTTATCCCAGCCTCGGCAAGTTCCTTCTTTAGCACACCCAAATGGTGCGGCTGAAAAACATCAAGAATGATAATTACTAGATCTGCGCCTCGGGCGACAGAGAGTACCCGTTTTCCAAAGCCCTTCCCACCAGACGCTCCTTCGATGATGCCGGGCAAATCCAGTATCTGGATTTTTGCCCCGCGGTAGTGCAGCATTCCGGGTACTGCGGTAAGAGTTGTGAATTGGTATGATGCGACTCTAGACTTAGCATTAGTGAGTCGATTCAAAAGGGTGGACTTGCCAACGCTGGGCAGACCAATGAGGACGACCGTGGCATCTCCTGCCTTGCGGACGTCAAAACCCGCATTTTCGCCTCCACCTGAGACCGTCTTGCCATGGACATTATGTTCCATCTCTCGCTTCAAGCGCGCTATTTTGGCTTTCAGCAGACCAATATGGAACTCTGTAGCTTTGTTGATCTGGGTCTTATGTATCTGGTCTTGAATTTCCTTGATTTTCTCCGGGATGCCCAAGTCTGCTTGCCTACACCCTTCTAGCTGCGCCAAGATGATAAAAATTTTTGTCTGGATACAGTGTATTACAACTGTCAGGGCCGGCCGATTGATTTTGCCTCATAAAGTTACGTTTTTATGAAGTGCGTCTGGAAGCACACGAAGGCTCCGGTGGTGTAGTCCGGTTAAGCATACTGCCCTCTCAAGGCAGTGATCCCGGGTTCAAATCCCGGCCGGAGCACATTCTGATATCTTTTGAAATTGAGTTGTTCTAATTCTCGCTGCAAATGCCGTGGCCTTAGGATTCGGCAGTCCGGTAATTCTCTTCATATTCTCTGCCGCGAAGGCAGATAATAGGGGGACTGTTCACTTCGTCATCACCCTGAAGCCTGGTAAACAATAGTCGTCAACGATAAATAACCTTACTCTATTACGTGAACGCTATGAAATCCAGCCTTGCACTGAGGGCACGCCGAGTGGACTCCCATGCAATCCATGCAAAAATCAGCTGCTGCCATAAATTCAGATTCTTCGCCGCGGTAAAAGCAGCTCTCGCAAAACCTTTTCGCCAAGCGTGCTACTATCATTAGGCTGTCATCGATTCCATTTAACCTTTTGCTTTATTTCTTGCGAGTCCGTGTTCCCCTAGCTCGAACTTTGATCGCCTTCATAACCTTGTCTCGGATTTTCGTGGGGTCAGCTCTTGAAGACGCGGAAACGCATAGAATCCCGTCTGCCAATGGAACAGTGAGCAGGATGACTTTTTCATGCTCAGTTATTGTGTAGCGCACCTTCCCGAGCCTGTTGCTAAATTGCTGAAGTGTGGTGACGTTTGCAAGCGATTGAACATACATCTGCTGTTCATCAGTCCCGTCAAGCAATGGATGAATTCCTTCCTTGAACCCGCCTTCAATCACCTCGCCCCTTCCATTTACTATCCCTACGAAGCGTATGCTCTTGTCCAGTTTTATAATCCGATCAGAAAGGCCCGGTTGTTGCATGCATGCTAAAAGAGTGTGGGAATATAAATCGTTTACAGGATCAGTCAGAAAGCCGGGTTTCTAGCGCGTGCCCATTCTTAATGTGTGAGGAATAATGGAGCCTCATTAGCTCGTGAATGTCGGAATCAGAAAAGTACTTTGTAGAATAGCGAGCAAGAACGATTTTACAATCGGAACAATAAATCTCCTTGAACTGCACGAGACTTGGTTCTCAAAAGCCGTTTTTATGCTTTATTTTCTGGGCGATGCCTATTTTCAAGAAAGCCCATTTTTGACGCCTTGTAATAAATGACTTCGCCTCTCCGCTCGATTACCGCAATTACCGCCTCTTTTCCCATCCTTTCAATCTGCTCTATAGACTCGTAGAAATTCCGTGCTGTCACGTTGGTCCCCTCATTAATCCCAAACACTACATACTTGGCAGGCTTTTTTTCATACTCGCCACGTTCATACACTCTAAAATCATTTCCAAAGCCAAAGCCTTCCTTTGCGACATACCCCCTGCTTCGCAGATCTCGGTAAATCAGAAACTTCGACATGATGTTCTTGTCGTATTTTGCCATAATGTCGAAGAGAAAATCAAACGTTAGCTCTTTCTGCCCTGCAAGCAATAACTTCTTTGTGTGAAGTAGATATAGCGCCTCGTAGGGTTTGAGAACGTATTTTGCATCTTCCTTTTCACCAAAGCCCTTTGTGCGCAATTCATCTTGAAATTGCAATTCATCGACTAGAACTTGGCCCCCACCCGCAAGCCGGGCCTCAACTACGTCAGGTGCTTCCTCCGGACCAGAAGAATCTGAAAATGGTTCAGCCGGAGGTGCTGATGACATAACGATTAAATCACAGCAAACTTCCACATTTAAGCATTCAAAATTAGTGTATTGAAATGAAGGGAGTAAATTATCGTGAGACGCGCGGAATGCCTTATGTCAGGCGTGAGTACATAGCTGGCAAGCCGCAAATAAAGATTGCAAGATTTGCTTCTGGTCAGGCTGGCACGAACTATGACTTCAAGCTAGAATTATTGGCGACTGAAAAAATCCAGATTCGCCACAATGCCCTTGAAGCAGCAAGGCTTGCAGCCAACAAGAGAATGTCAACTGTTGGCGAAATGAGTTTCTTTTCCATGCTCCGAGTCTATCCACACGTGATTTTGCGAGAAAACAAGATGATTGCGACTGCTGGTGCTGACCGTCTTCAGGAAGGAATGAGGAGGGCCTTTGGCAAGGCGACAGGCCTGGCAGCCAGGGTAAAACCAGGTCAGGTACTTTTCGAAGCACACGTAACGGCGGGAAATCTTGCACTTGCAAAAGATGGTTTCAAGGTTGCTTCAAGCAAACTGGGTTGCCCCACTGAGGTAAGGGTGACTCGCTTGAAAGAACAAGTAGTAGTAGCAGAAGACTAGATCTTTGCGGTCAGGCTCTTTATTTTCTCTTTTGCACACGATTCTGTTTTTCCGCCTATACTCTTGCAGATTAGAGCAGTAATGTTGTCGATCTCTTCTCTTACTGCTTTGCCTATCTCGGAACTAGGGTTTTGTAGTTCTGACCTTACTGCGGAATGATCCATCCCTTCAATTAATTTTGGAGAATATCCAGCTCCCACCTGCATGAATTGGCCATCCACAAGAAGAAATGGGATTATCTGATCTGGATTGAATGTATCTAGAATTTCATAATCCTTTGCATCAAGCTCCTGCAAAGGTTCAAAATTTCTGTCTGCGGTTTCTCGTCCTACGAATTCAACAAATTGGCTCGAGTATTTCGCACTCGCAAAATTTAGGGTCGGCACATTAAGGTATTTTTCGTCATGTCCGGCGCTCTTGTCTTCAATTAACCCTTCCCAGGTGCCAAAATTTTTCAGTGCTTCAACTATAGCCCATCTCTCTGCTGCGCAAAAAGGGCAAAAGCCCGCACCCATAAAGAACACAAGCGACTTGCCGGTTGATCTCTTTAGAGGTTCGTCAGTAATGTGCATGAATTTGCCAAGAACTTTCTTTGGAATGAACTCGCTCACAATGACGGTTCTCGTAGTTTATTTTATTAATGTTCCTCGCGACAAAGACTACTGCAGTTGCCTGAATCTGAACATGATGACCACGTATCGGGACTGACGAAAGAGGAAGGTGACCCTTCGTTGCAATGCCGCTTTTATTCTACATGACACTTGCAGAGTGCTTCCGATCAAAGATAGAGAATCTTCGGCTTTGCTCTGGCCTTACTTGCCCACGCGAATGAGGAATTGATGAGATCCTTCCTATTATGGGGATCTGAGACCGGATGGCCAGCTCTATCCTTACGAGGAGCAGCTCCACATCTGAAAGTTTCTTGTTGCCGTCTATCTCTAGGTGGATTTCAGCCTGCGCCAACGCGCCAGCGGGCCGCAGCAATACAGACTTTACCATCACGTTGTCTTCTCTGAATCTTTCTTCCACTATCTTTTGGACAGCCTCTGTTATGCGCGGGTTTTGCCAGGAATCTACAAGGATCAGCGATGACTGCTTCACTGAAATATACGACATTGAAAAGATGTATCCGGCGATTATTATCCCACCGATTGCGTCCATCTGTAGAAAGCCGAACTGACTCGCAATCAAAACGCTGATGAAACCAATTACTGATGCGGATCCATCTTTTATCGAATTCTTGGCGTCAGTCTTGAGCGATAGCAGACGATACTTGTTCGCGATCCCATTCATCTGATACGCTCTGTAGAGCGAGATCCCACCGGCCGTGGCGAGGACGATCATGGTAGGTATGGGTTGCCTTATCTCTGAAGGTGCCAAGAGAGCTTCATACGAGTGGTATAGAATGAAGGCACCTATCGCAATCATGCCGATGGACGCGATAAGCGCGGCAAAACTTTCAACCTTGTGGTATCCGAAATGAAATTTTCTGTCGGCAGGCCTGTGTGCCATTCGCAGCCCAAAGAACACGATAAGCGAAATCATTGCATCGGACAAAGAATCGATGCCGTCTGCGGTTGCTACAACACTTCCGCTTACAAACCCCATCACAATCTCTACAACGCCAATGGCCGAGAGCGTCACGACAGAAATCTTTGCTATTCGTTGACCTGCTACAAGCCCCTCGCTCATGACATTAGCTGATAACATGCCTGAGGACGATTTGTCACTCAAGATATGCAGTACCTTCGTGGCTATTCTATTTAAGACTGTAGTTAGCAGCGTTAGCCGACTAGCGGTTTCTGCGTCATAAACATAATAAGCCCTATTATTTTTAAGCAATCCGATTGAATCTGAAAACTCTGCCAGATCTTGAGGATTCGCGCTATAAGGGCAAGAAGATCCTCGTTAGAGTTGACTTTAACGTCAGCGTTAACAATGGGACTGTGGGAGAGGATTACAGAATCCGCATGTCCCTCCCTACTATCGAATACCTTGCAAGCAGAGGGGCTAGAGTTATTCTTGCCTCCCATTTAGGCAGGCCCGAAGGCAGAGAAGCAAAGTATTCTCTCGCGCCTGTTGCAAAAAGGCTCTCAGAAATAGTGGGAAGGTCAAGACCTCCAATCAGATTTGCTCAAGACTGTGTAGGGGACTCTGTCGAGCAGCAGGCTGCAGAGATGAACGATGGTGACATTATGCTGCTCGAAAATCTACGCTTCCACAAGGAGGAGGAAGTAAATGATCCAGAATTCAGCAAGATGCTCGCCTCACTTGCTGATATTTACGTTAACGACGCATTTAGCACGTCACACAGAAAACACTCTTCTACCTACGGTGCGGCGACTCTTTTTGACACCAGGCTCGCTGGATTTAATCTTAGCAAAGAGCTGGCGTACCTTACCATGATAAAGGAAAACCCTGTCAAGCCATTTACCTTGGTGGTCGGGGGAGTCAAGATAAAGGACAAGATAGGCGCTCTAGAACACCTCATACCTATGGCAGATAAGGTAATAATTGGCGGCGCGGCCGCGTACACATTCCTGAAGGCCAACGGAATCAAAACTGGCAACTCATTGATAGACGAAGAGCGCCTCCCCTGGGTCACCAAGGCTCTTTCCACCTATGGCGACAAAATAATGCTACCAACAGATCATGTCGCTGCCAAGTCCCCGACCGACACATCTATCATGATGGTAAGGGGAGACATCCCCGACGGAATGTCTGGCTTTGACATCGGCAGCGAAACAATTGAGCGCTTTTCTGCCGAAGTGGGAGGCAGGGGCGGAGGAACCGTATTCTGGAATGGGCCTATGGGAATGTTCGAGATAAGGGCGTTTGCCAATGGGACAATAAATATTGCAAAGAGCGTTGCACTAGCATTCTGGAGAGGGTCAAAAACTCTGATAGGAGGAGGTGACACGCTGGAGGCAATGAAGAAGGCAGGAGTGGCTGAAAACGAGGTGAGCCACGTATCAACTGGAGGCGGGGCGACCCTCCGGTTTCTGGCTGGCGACATCATGCCAGGAGTCTTTGTCTTAACCGGAGCCCAGACCTAGGCAAACACTGGGACGAGTTTTCGTCCATTTGGTACCAGTTCTCTCTTCAGGACATCCCGCTCGATAGCTATCCTACCCGGCCCGAATTGAATTAGCCTTTGAGCGTCCGTGATTACATGGACAGAGCTCCCAGATTTGAGCGAATAGAATGGATAACTCCTAGACTATGTTGACCGTAACTGCCTTGAGCACTGTAATCTCGCCGTTGCCTGCCCCAACCATGATCGTTTGTCTGCCTGGCTGCAATTCTTCCGCAGGCGTAAAGGTGTACGAGACTTGTTTCGTGCCTCCGCCCTGAATCGAAACCGAGTCTTCGCTAAATATCCCGGTGGAATTGCCAAGGCGACCATTCGGAGTAAGGGTACTCGCAGCCATGGTTGTTCCGTCAAATTGCGATGCAGCATCCAGAATAACTCGAATTTCTATACTGTCCCCCCTTGCAACTGTCAGCTCTTCCTGCTGAACTGAAACTGAAACAGGGATTGGTTTCGCCCCATCTACGACGCCGATCTTGTTTTCTGTCCATTCTGTAAACCAGATCTGGCCGTTTGAGCCCGACGCAAATTGCAGCGCGTTGGCTAACCCACACTCATCAGTGCCCTCGGGACAAAGGGCCCAGTTCCTGTTCTGCGACGGAACCCAGTATTCAGTCAGAACGAGTTTTTCTGGATCAAAACTAGAAATCTTGTTGCCCGTATGCTCGTTGAACCACAGAAGGGAAGAATCCGGGCTTTGCTCAATCCAATAAGGCAAAGTGTAGGCTCTCGGCTGATCGATTCCAGCATAGATCTGCGGAGAGGCAATGGAAGTCACGAATCTTTCGATATCGTCGCTAGCCTTGTCGTACTTGAAGAACATGTTTGTTCCATGGTCAGTCACCCACAGGTTTCCGCTAGAGTCGACAGCCAAACCTACTGGAGAATTCAATTCAGAGGGCAAGTCAATGACGTGCTCGACCTTTGAAGATGCGATATCATACTCGAAGAGCTGGCCTTTAATCTGAAATGCTAGAAGTGACACCCATACCTTGTTATTCTGCTTATCCACTGTCAGAGAGCCTGTTGCGACTCGGCTCATGTCTATTCCGGAAAAGCCATCTAGAGGAAGCGCAACTTCTGTTATTCCCTCTGAAGTTCCGTCTTTCATCTTGGACGGATCCCCGATGAAAATCGAAGTTGACTGGACTCCCGAAAAGTAAATCTTACCCTGAGAATCAAAGTCAATTGAAGATGGCAATTTCGCCGCTACTGGAAACATGTTAAAGGTTTCTTGAGCTATATTGAATCTCCAGATAGCTTTCTGCCTCTCATCGGTAATCCAGATGTTTCCGTTTCCGTCAGATTTGGCAGACCATGACATGGAAAACGTGGTGGGGTTTGTCCGTGATGGCCAGGAGGGTACAGGACGTTCCTCTCCAAACTCGCCAGATGCAATGTCATAACTCCCAAGCGTGCCGTTCTTTGTCGAGACGTACCACACCTTACCGGATTCAACTTCAATAGCAAGCGGCATTTCGCAGCCAGAAGGCAGGGCAAATTCTGTCAGAAAGTTGGTCGTCTTTGGTTCGGTGTTGGAGCCACAATACATCTGCTGAAACTGTCTTAGGCTTGCGTCTCTTGAATCGTCTACTGGATTTGGCGCAGGAGGCTTTGGTGCAAATGCCGTTACAGATACGGCCGCAAGTGCAAGAATCCCGATGGCTGCATAGGCGATAATCTTTTTCGACGAAGAAGACTTGGCTGACCTCCTCTCCTTACGATTCCCGGCCAATGATAAAAATCGACTTTTTCCACCATATATCTCTTGTCCGGTCGGTTCGACGAAATGTCGGCATAAACAGAAATAGGATAACTTCACCAACAACGGACTGGGAATTACGGTGACGACTTTGCAGAAAAGTGAAGCGATAATCGGTTACCTTTCGGTGTTGTTTGCCGCCGCGCTTTTTGGCTCCGTGTTCACCGTGGCCAAAATTCCCCTCTCAAGCGTGGATCCGCTGGCGCTCTCATCAATTGTCTATCTCGTATCAGGTCTGGGACTCATTCCTTTCGCAAGAGCCTCCTTCAGATTGGATAGCAGGAAGGATTACCTCTTGATGCTCGTCGTTTCTCTGCTCGGCGCAGTAGCTGCGCCGGCACTACTGCTCTACGGATTGAAGCAGACCGATGCTTCGGATGCATCTATTCTGACGAATGGCGAAGTGATCTTTACGATAATCCTGTCCGCGGCATTTTTTGGCGAGAAGCCAAAAGGCAGGATTGGAGTTTTCGCAGTGAGTCTAGTGATAGCCGGCCTTTTTATTGCGACGACAGACTTGCAGCTCTCTGAAACTATTCTGCAATTCAATGCAGGCAATCTGATGATCCTGGGGTCGATGTTTTTCTGGGCCGTAGACAATAACATTAGCCGCCGACTGACGACCAGAATCCATCCTGCCAAGATAGCGATGGTCAAATCGCTCATAGGTGGGCTAATACTACTTGGCATCGCAGTTCTAGTCGGCAAGTGGGCCGAATTCACCACCATAGACTCAAACCTCTGGCTGATAATAATTCCGATGTCTTTGTCGGGATTCGGGGGAGCGCTGCTGCTTTTTCTCCAGGGGATCAAGAGAATTGGCACAGTAAAGACGATGTCGATATTTTCACTCACGCCGATATTTGGGATAGTAATAGCGGCCCTTGTTCTTGGCGAATCAATCACCATACTGCAGGGCATTGCAACTGCCATTATTATTGGTGGGATAATGATACTGACTCGCCACTAGAGCAACTTGAGATCGCTTGTGACTCTGTCCACGAGTTCTGATGGTGCGGGACCGATGCCAATGCAGGTTGAAGTGCCTGGGGGAATCTGGGTGAGACCGCTGTCCTGCACTTGAGCTACTGGCAGGTGCAGCGATTCCGCCCGCTTGCGAACTTCAACCAACTCGGCCATGCTGCTGACTTTGACTACAACTTTGGCCTGGCCCATCGAGAACCATTCCTCAAACCATTCAGGCTTTCTTTCCTTTGTCTTTTCGGCAGCCATTATTGCAGCATGAGCGACTTGGGCTGCTATCTTGCCAGTACCCATTCCCAGATCGCGCCTGACCACGATTACCTGCTTGAAATCCACTTCTGCCCATAGTTTAATTAGCACATTGAAAAATACATCGCTGGTATTTCCGCTCATGCAAAAGTGCGATGTTGTAATTGCCGGCGGCAGCGTTTCAGGGCTCATGGCTGCCAGAGAAATAGCATCATCAGGCGCAACTGTCATAGTTCTTGAAGAAGATGCGGAAATCGGAACGCCTGAGCACTGCGGAGGCCTTGTGAGCATTGGCGGGATTCAGAATTTGGGGCTAGTCCCTGATCAATCTGCGATAGAAAATCAGAATATCAAGAAGGCGAGGATCCTCTCGCCCCATGGTAGCTTCGAGGTGGGAGCGGAAAAGCAAAAGGTGATGGTTCTGAACAGGAGGGCGTTTGACAAGCAGATCGCCTTTCAGGCACAAAATAATGGTGCAGAAATTCGCGTAAAATGTTCAATGCGCTCTATTGAAAAGAATGGAACGGGGTTCGACGTGAAGACCTCCGAGGGCGAAATCTCGTGCGAGTATTTCGTGGATGCACGCGGAGTCGCTTCCATAATCTCGAGAAACAGAGAAGGCGTGCTTCAGTCGGCCCAGTACGAAGTGTACGCCCCATGGATCGATGGAGACACAATCGAGGTCGCTTTTGACAATGAACTGTACCCAGGCTTTTTCGCTTGGATTATTCCAACGGGGCAAGGAATGTGTAAGGTAGGAGTCGCAG
>DASYRH010000060.1:0-7573 GCA_036004585.1 Nitrososphaera sp.
GTTGGGCTATTGCTGCCGACTGTGCCAGGCCCGTTGTAGAGTTGACGCCCGCCAGCCCTACCTCTTTGCGGTCTTATGCAGGCTCCGCAACTTTTTTGACTCCTCGTGCGTCTGGTTCAGGAATTTCGTCGTTGCATCCAACAGGAAAGCCAATTCCACGTCAGAGTAAGTAGATAGAACCTTGTGCATTGCATCTCGAAGGGGGATAAAAATCGCTTCGAGTTTCCTTTCCAATTTCTTGTTTCTGGCAGGCTCTACGATTGTCCTACGCCGGTCCTTTGGATCATTTGCCCTTCTCACATAGCCTGCACGCTCCAAGCGGTCAATAATTCCTGTCACCGCGCCTGTAGTCAAGCCAGTAAGTTCAGCGAGCCTGCCAGCAGGCATGGGTCCAAACCGGTGGATGAAATCCAGGCATTTGTGGTCGGTAATATGCAGGCCGAGCACGTCTGCTACTACCTGATGGAACATTATCGTTTCAGTTGACATTTCTCTAAACTTCTCGCCAATGGCATCTATTACCTCCTCACGTCTCATATGTAACGAGCTAAAGAGAAATAGTTAAATATATTAGTGTATCACTATCTTAGTGACTAAGATAATGACCAACCAAGTGAATGTTAACCTGATGAAACGACAAAGGAACTCAAAAGACATCGGTATTGAAGGAATGGCAGCACGCTGGTACGACAAAAGCACCAGGAAGCATAGATTGCCTGAAATGAAAGCCTATGCTAATGAAGTGACCGCGCATGTTCAAGACGGTTCGTCTGTCCTTGAAGTCGCCCCCGGTCCTGGCTACCTTGCAATCGAGCTTGCAAAGATGGGCAGATTTGAAATCGTCGGACTAGATGTCAGTAAAGACTTTGTAGAAATAGCGCAAAGAAACGCGACGAAAGCGGGTGTGCAAGTAGAATTTCGGCAGGGCAACGCGGCCAGAATGCCGTTCCGAGATAGTACATTCGATTTCGTTATCTGTACTGCTGCCTTTAAGAATTTCAAAGAACCTCTCGTTGCGCTACGCGAAATGCACCGCGTACTGAAGCCCGGGAGTATAGCTCTGATAGTTGATATGAATCGAAGTGCTACTGACGAGCAGATTAAGGATTATACAACGAAAATGGGGGTAAGGGGCTTTGAAAAAGTCTTCATGAAATTGATCTTCAAGCACTTCCTTAGAAAGGGCGCATATACCAAAGAGGAATTTCTCGATCTGGTGTCAAAAACTGCCTTCAAAGAGCATCGCATAAAGGATGAAGCAATAGGCTTCCATGCTTACCTTGTCAGGTGATTTGAGGCAGCAAAAGTTCTAATCGCCGGCGGTGCTACGTATATTGTGGCTGACTGCAAGCACTGGGCCGCCAATTTATCAGACGGTAAATGCGTAGGCTGCGGCGTGCGGGTTTGCACTTCATGCCTGAAGGAACCTGAGTTCTGCAAATGCGAGAACAAAGACGAGTGTTGTGGATGATGGCTGGCAGTCAAGGGCTGGATCTGAATTACGAAACGACATGAGGGATGCCTCTCTTGTATGAAGGGTATTAAAAGTTGTATAAACTTGATATTCGCAATCTCATTGAGGATCTTTGTACTCATGAAGCATCAACCCGCCGCCACATTTGTCGCATTGAGTTACGGAAAGTGGAAATCTTTTACCGCATTTCGTGCACTGCATGCTTGACATGGGGTTACGATGCAAGGACATTGATTGAGAACTAAATGTGTGTGAAGATATACTTATCGACGGCAGTCATATCTCCGACTGCGCTCCGCTAGCTACATCTATAACAAGATAATCAATTTCAATCGAGATTTAGTGAAAGCTTGGACATTGCTAGGTTTTCATCCTGTCAACGGGGTTTACACATATGTTTCCATCCTCAATTGTCAGAATAAAGGAAATGACTGTACCAGTAAAGTCACCAGTAAGCTGAACGGGGACGGCTCTAACCTTGACCTTGTGTTCAAGGACTTCTAATATGCCTGGCGATCTGAAAGATGCTGATGCAACTTCGAGTCCGTTATCGCAATCCTTGCTCGACACTACGTCAATAATATGGGTATGCAGGCTGTCATCTCCTGGATCAGTCTGGTCCTCGCTGTCCAGAATACCGGAATGCGTGACGACGGCTAGAATATTCTGGCCGTTTGACGTAAGTGCTGCAAAGCCGTATGGAGGTCTTTGTATGGTAGGAGCAATCTCGCCAACAACCCGTGCTACCATCCAGACAAATCCGGGACCTTCTTCAAGTCTGGCCGCGGCCAGGTCCAGATAGTCAGGCGGAACCACTTTTATTGAAATAGTCACGGGTCTGGATGCCGCTCCATTGTCGTCTACCGCGGTAAAGGTAACTTTGTATGACCCGATGAATGGGTGGCCATCTTCAAAAGTAATGGAAGCGCCTGTATCACCCTCGAATTGCTCCACGAACTCATAAAACGCACCCGCTGGCAGTGGTGTGTTCTTGATATCAATGAAATCTCCATCAACATCACTGGCACCAATGGAAATTTTTGCTTCGATACCTTGACCCGCGTCAAAGGTGAAGACCTGACCGTCCGATGGCGAAGTTATGACCGGTCTGTGGTTGACTGTCGTAGCTGCTACTTCATCGATTATCGGGACAAAGCTGGCTACAACTAAAATCGATCCAAGAAGCGAAGAAATTATTCCTATTTTTCCTATCTTCATGGCAACAGCGGTTTCTATGTGTGTGTGAGCTAATAAAGCTGTATGAAACAGTCCTCCATGTCATGATAGAATTTCGCTCTATTGAGGCTAGCATCGGATTACACTTTACCTGAACCCAAAGTCATAACGCACATTCCGGGCCTGATGAGAGGATAGGAACATGAGAGAGCGAAAATATGTTTATCGCGGCTCAACAAAATGACTATCCAATGTATTTCCTCATGGTCTTGTGCCACTCTCCAGGTGACTCGACGCCCCGCGCTGTTTCACTGCATCGCCATGAGCCAGCCATATAGGTCGAGTCTTCAATTAAAGCAGTGGGCCTGAGAGTGGTTGTGCAAGCAGTTCACACTTTCGTGAACTAATACTAGAACTGCCGCTTAAGTATCTATTACACCACAATTGTCGAGCATGTCAACCACTGTGCTCATCAAGCACGAAGAGCTGGATGATGCATGTTCCGGGTTATCGGGCAAGTATAGTGGACGAAGAGAAGACTTTTTTGCGCTCCTTTACCTCATGAAGAAGTTTAACATTTCGGCTGAGGAAGCAGCGTCACACGTGTGCTTCGGTGGAAACGAATGTGCCATAGACGCATTTTACTACGACAGGACGACGAGGAACCTGTATCTATTTCAGTTCAAATGGTCAGAGGACCACCTGCTCTTCAAGCAGTCATTTGAGAAGTTGATTTTGCTTGGGATTGACAGGGTATTTGGCCATTCATTATGGCATGAAAGCCAGAGCCCACTGTTGATCAAGCTAATGAGCTGCATCTCGGAGAATCAAAGCGTAATCGACCGGATACTGATTCACTTTGTATACAACGGCGACCCGATCAGGGCGGAAAAGAGCAAAGTGCTCGACCTGTTGAGGGAAAATCTGGAGGCCCGGAAATTTGTAATCGATGATTATTTTGGCCGGCAGGTCGACATGATATTCCAGGTCATTTCAAACCAAAAGACAACAAGTCATCCCTTTTTGCAGAGGCGGAGCGCGGTCTATACCATCCCATTTGATCGCTCACTAACCGTCGCAAGCAAATACAACGAGCTTATCATAACTCTCCTCTCACTTGAGAATCTATACAATATGTACAGCGAACTGGGAGAGAAATTCTTTGAGAAGAACATCAGGTGTGGTCTCAGCGACACGACAATGACAAGCAGCGAGATCAGAAATTCCTTGAAGAGGATTCTTGCAGGCGACGAGGTTCCAGAACATTTCACTTTCTACCATAACGGGGTTGCTCTGACGGCGCAGGCTCTTGAATTTGGTCCGCAGTCGATTTCGATGGCCGAGCCCAGACTGCTCAACGGTGTCCAGACCGCCAAGACGATCAAAAAGTTCGTGGACAGGAACAAGGGCAGGCGCGCCAAGCTACTCAAGTTACTACGAAACGTCAACGTGTTGGCACGCATAGTCCGATCAAAGGACGAAGAATTTCTGAAAAGAGTCACGATAAGCAACAACAGGCAGAACCCGATAATGCCGTGGAACCTGAGGGCAAATGATCTAATCCAACTGCACCTTGAGGAACGCTTCAAGGACGAGCTGAGGATATTCTATGAGCGGCGCGAGAATTCGCTTAGAAACCTTTCTGACGATGACCTGCAGGAAATGAACATTGCTGCAAAGAGGTCTATTCAGATTCGCAAGTTGGCGCAGACTCTCCTGGCACTTCATGGTGAAGTTGACAGAATTTCAAAATTGAAGGAAGTGTTTGAGGGAGAGCGGTGGTATAATGATACTTTCAGAGCGAAATACCTGAGCATCGATCCAAGAAAACTTGTGCTACTCTACAAGGTCCACTACAGGATACCTGCGATAATCAAGGAAATCCAATATCTTCAATTCAACAAATACAGCTACGTAGGAAAATTGAGAAATCTCTTGTGGTGCCTAGCGATACAGGGTATCCTAAACGACGAGAATTTCTCCAGCCACGTTGAAACTTTTGGCAGCTCGCTCGTCATCGAAGCCAACTTTAACTTTTTGCTAAAGGGTATCGCGTCAATGAAATTGAGGCTAATACTTGGGGACGTATTCAGCGAAAGAAAATATCAGGACTACCTCGACGGCGCCAAGTACTCATTCCTAAAGACCAAGGCTGCCTACAACGACTGCATGGAAGTGGCAGGAAGAAAGTTCGGCTGGGAAAAGAAGGACCTGTAGAAAAGGAATTCAGCTTTTCGGGTAGTTGTCTACACAAGATAGTTACATTACAACAAAGCTGGGTCGGAGATAGGCTCACAGAGAAAATGAGCAAATAGTACCGCCAAATTTTTCAAAATGCTAGGTGCACCAAACGAATCAGCTGGGCAGGTCATAGCCTACTATGCAGAATTGTTCAGGCTTTACTCCTTCAGAGCTAGCCGCATTAATCCATCCCAATTCATTCTCGTCTGTAGAGTCATTCTTTGCCTTGTATTCTATAAACATAAAGTCATCTCCTTCACCTTTCCATGCAAAGACATCAAAGAACCCCGAGAGTTCTCCGCCATTCTTTTCTTTGATTGCTTGGAACTTTTCTGAGGTTTTTGGGGGAAATGGATGCGCTACGCCAGTTGGTGGCAATCCTGTCCAGAATACATCCTTTCGTCCGTGGCTGTGAAAAGAATCTACCCAGACACCCTTCCACTGATCCTTTTCGAGATACCGTAGTATTGCAAGCTCGCCAAACAAGACGCGTCCGTCATGAACCACCACGGGTTTGCTCAGGTACGAATTATCCTCAAGAATATCTAATATCCGTGAATTCTTGATTTGTAGCAGGCTTGCACATGGAAAGTGAATTTTGAGACCTTCAATGCGAATCTCCCCCGCGTCGGTTTTTCGAACGACCTGTCTTTTCTCAAAGGCTAATTTACGAAGCTTGTCCAAGTGAACCTAGATCAAGGTGCATGGACTAAAGCTTTACGATCGGTTAGTCTAACGCCAGTCATCAATTATGTAGAATTCCGGCAGATTGTAACCTGGCTCATTAGGCTTGTGCATTGCAATTCCTTGCAAATCTGTCCGAAATCCTCGCTCTATAATTTTCGCATATGCTCTGTGGCGGCCGGTATTGACCCCGCATATCAGCCGGGACAGTTTCTTCTCTTGGGAATATTGCTCACATGCATGCAACAGAATGTCAAAGTCATCATCGGAATTCGGGCCTGGGGCCACTGCTGCAAACTTGACGTAGCAGTTTCCACTTCCGGCTTCGGTGTTTGGTCCTGAGTGGCAAATTGCAAATCCCTTTAGTTTGCCAGAATCCGTTAACAAAATCGTATCCCCGAGCCTTTGCTTGTCTACGGATGAAATTTCCTTACTCAGGTCGAGCCCTGCATGGATTTCATTAGTCAGAGAGCCGCAGGATTTTATGGCGCTATCTTTGTCGACAGAATTCAGACTAGAGAACATACGGACATTGTCTTCGCTTTGTGCAACCGCCGGCTCGATTTGTTTTGACATGACAGCCGTAAGGTATCTCGGCCAAAAGCCAAACTTTTGGTACAAGTGCACATGCTTTGCACTCTCTGAAAAGGTGAACAGTCCCATGTGCTTGGTTCCCCATCTTTCAAATATTTTCATCGTTGCTTCAAGCAAGCTCTTGGCAACTCCCTTATTCCAGTAGTCGGGGTCGATAGTGAGTGGCCCAAATATCCCTACGGTTCCCCAGTTAAGGGCAAAGTTGGACCCCGCTACTCTGCCGTCCACTTCAGCAGTCAATGCTGCGGATGGATCGCATCTGAAACGGGTCCTGATATAGTCAGCATCTCCCATGAATTTCATCGGATCGGGTAGTCGAAGGTAGGTTCCAAACGCGAGCCGCATTATTCTATCGGCTTCGTCAAAATCATCTTCCCGCATCGGTCGAATTACAACGCTGTTGGCCTGTATCCTGCTATCAGCTTGCATTTTCTTCGAGATCTCATAGGATCTCGAATATTTATCGAATTCTCAAGATAATACTGATGACAGCTCTGTCATTTATTCTGCAGGTATTCCACTTTCTTATCGAAGTAGAGTTTTGGAGCTCATTCAACATGCACTACAAACGATGAACTTACGGTGAAGGGAGTCCCAGCTACGTCTTTACTAAACAGGGTGGGCGATAGCACGTGGTCTCCAGCTCCCACTCCTTCCTTGCTTGTCAGAGTAAGAAAGACGGTTTCGATTTTTGTCTCACCCTGATCATCTGGTGGCAGATAAATTCTGCTCCTATCAAGTGATCCTGTAAATCCCACAGGCAAAGTCGTTTCGCCTGTTTCGACAAAGACTCCTGCTGGAATTTCTGTCCCATTACCAAATATGGCAATTTGGGCATCCACCTCCTTGCCTTTCTGAAGTATCTCCACGACAATTGGAATTTTGAGAGTATCGCCCCTCGTCATATTGTATACTTCCTGCTCCGCGTAGAGCATCAAATCTGGAGATTGTTCATAGATTCTGCTGCTTGTCTCAAGATCTTGTTGCTGTATAGCGTAGAATGCGAATGCGGCAGCAACCATAATTGACGCACCTACAACTAAAGCAATGAACTTCACGCGAGATGGTCTGCTTGTTTCAGAGCCACCCACAAGCTTTCGTCCTTGGCCTGTCGCTTAAACTTATCCCTTCCCACTCCATGCCGTCATTACTGCGGCTCTATAAAAATAGTCTCCCCCCTCCGCACGCTCAATTTTGTGCCGCTTTTCAGGTAATGATGTAAAGTATGATTGTTGGGAATTGCTTAAAGATCAATACGTGCGTCGTTACTCGATATGGAAAGTCTGGTTCCGTGCTTCACTTAGCCACTGACTTAGGCTGGGAGAACTATCAATGAAAATTTAATCGAACCACTCGATATCATGAAGTTTGACGGTCCGACCATCAACGCACTGTTACTTGGTA
>DASYRH010000061.1:0-9574 GCA_036004585.1 Nitrososphaera sp.
AGGAACCATTCAGAGTATTCATCCAGGTCACGTTTGACGGTGCACTGGTCGCGGTAGAAGAATCTGCCGTTCCCGAACTACTCGGAACCTCGCACCTACACTCTGGCAATACAACGATCAGCCTTAAGGACAAACTCAAGAGACTGCACGAGGGGCTGTACTATGCAGACGTAAAAATAGAAGAAGAAGGTGCGTATATCATACATTCGGTGGCATTTTATAGAGGATTATTGTCGCATGACTCCAAAGTCATCACTGCAACCTCAAGCAGCATCAGCACGATTCAAGAGTCTGTCAGAGAGCTTGATTCACGGCTCGACTCGACAAATACAGAGTTGCAAAATCTCCAGCAGGGGATACAGGAGACAAGAGAGTCGCTTAATGACACCCAGTCAGCAATAACAGGTTCAGTCGAAGAGGCAAGAAGGTCCATTGACTCACAAATAACAGGGATGGAGCAAGCAGCAGGTCAGATTAACTCTCTCATCCTACCGGTGCTTGCGCTGATTTCTGTAATTATCGCACTTCAGATTTCGCTATTTGCGAGGATACGCGCTTCATTCAGATAGCCTACAGCATGCCGAATCTTGCTAGTATTTGATAAATCAAGCTTCCTAGCATCGGCAAGCTTGCCACATGGCCTTCATCTACCTGCAACATAATGCGTCAAGCACGCAATATTGAAGTCGTATTGGCTAATAGAATTAAAGTACGAAAATTCATCTGGCGCGTGAATGATCATGGTTTTACCCGATGCTAGTCGGCAGAGAATCCCAAAGATTAAAAGTGGCTTTTCACGCACAAAATAGGCGTATTTAGCTATGGTGAGTAGTAACCAGATTTTAGCGCTGGTAAAAAAAGCGCGCGAGGCTTCGACAAAGCGCAAGTTTACCCAGTCTGCAGAATTGACACTAGTTCTCAAGGATATCGACGTAAAGAAGGGATTTAACCTGAACGAAGTTGTGGCTCTGCCCCACAAGCCCAGCAAGGAACCTACTATTTGCGTCATTGCTACTGGCGACATGGGCTCCAAGGTCAGAAAAGCAGGAGTTGACAAAGTTATGGAGCCGCAAGAGCTTGACAGGCTAGGCACCAACAAGCGTGAAGCCCGCAAGGTTGTCAGATCGTATGACTTTTTCCTGTCAGACACTAACCAGATGGCTACAGTCGGCCGTTCACTTGGGCAGTTCCTGGGCCCAAAGGGCAAGATGCCTACCCCGCTTCCTTACGGCGCTCCTGTGGAAGCTATTGCAAACCGCTTCCGCTCTTCAGTGAGAGTCAAAGCAAAGAGCCAGCTTAACCTCTCTGCCAAGATTGGCGACGAAAAGATGGACGACAGCCAGCTGGCAGAAAACGCAAATGCCGTCATTTCGGCAGTCGAGAAAAAGTTGCCGCAGGGAGACAAGAACATCAAGAATGCAATGGTAAAGTTCACGATGGGCAAGAATGCAAAACTCTCTGGCCTAGCAAAGGAGAAAAAGGCTGAATAGACATGTCAGCCCAAGTTATCGAGCAGCGCAAACACTACCCGAAGAAAAAGCGATTAATGTACCAGGAGCTTCAGGAGCTTCCAACAAAATACAACGTAATCGCGCTTTCAAAGATGACCAAAGTCCGAGCCACCCAGCTGATGTCAATTCGCAAGAAGTTCCGAAACGAGATCAAGATCAGGATAATCAAGAACAAGGTAGCAATCAGAGCATTTGAAAAAGTCAAAGGAGTAGCTGGGATCGAAGCCCTCAGCAAGCAGCTGGAAGGCCAGTGCGCGCTCATGTTTACAAACGTCAGCCCATTCAAGCTCAACCTCATTTTCTCGCAGAACAAGGTCTTTCTGGCGGCAAAGGGCGGGGACGTCGCGTCAAAAGAAATAGTTGTCCCTGCAGGCAACACTGGAATTGCCCCCGGGCCGGTGCTATCAGAATTCAAGGTGGCAAACGTGCCGACCAAGATTGACCAGGGCACCATATGGGTAAACAAGGACACGGTGGTAGCAAAGCCGGGTGCAGTCATTTCCATGCAACTGGCTTCGCTACTGAGCAAGCTAAACGTAAAACCAATCGAGGCGGGCATTGCAGTCAACTTTGCCGTGGCTGAAGGCCTGATATTCAAGGAGCAAGACCTCAGAATTAATCTGGAAGAGTACCGCGATGAACTCGTAAGGTCATTCCAGCAGGCTCTGGCGCTGGCAACAGAGGTGGGCTACATGATTCCAGAAACTGTCAAGCCACTGCTGGTGAAAGCGCAGCAGCACGCATGGTCGCTGGCAGCCGAAGCGGGATATGTTACGCCCGAAACTGCAGACATTGTCTTGCCACGGGCCCAGGCAAAAGCCCAGGCTGTAGCAGGAAAAGCGAAGGAAAAAGGCTACACTGCCCAGTAGAAACTACTGGCTTATTGAATCGAGCAGCTTTATTGCGTTGTCCAGCGATTGGGCTGCCTCATAAAGCTGGCCATCGCGAGCTTGAGACTTTGACTTGTTTGCAAGATTAGTCGCTTCTTGCAACTTGGCCTCTGCTTCTTCCACATTGATGTCGGTGGAATTGCTGCCCAATTCCTGATCATCGCCGCTGTCAGCTTGAATCAGAATGTTCTCGCGATAGTCGGCAATCGTGACTAGCAGCTGCTCCGAGTCTTCTAGAATTACAACTAATGCACTGTCGCAATATACCTCTGTGGATTCGGCCAGCGACTCTTGAATTGCAGGGTCATCGAGCTTGCCTGATCCGGCGTCACATCCATACGCAACAAGGCCCAGGGCAGGAATAGCCATCGCACTTATTTCTCGGATTAGCTCCGGCCTCTGGCAATATTGCTCAACTAGAGTATCTGCTGCAGTTTTTGTCTCATCCGTCGCCACACCAATGCCGTTGGCAACAATCGTTTCGACCTTGGGGCTGATGGCGTTGCAGTCTTCTGCACTGGCAGGAACAACCTGTGAATTATCATCGGGAATGGAATCATCTCCCGCCAAGTCCTGCTGAGAAGGCAACGCGAATACTGCTGCAAGGGCGATTGCAACCACCGCTATGGGTATTGCTACTATCGCGACTTTCTTTCCCGACACTCTCTCTAGGGCTCAATCTCTCGTATATGAATAATATGGACTCCACGCATAGAATATGAGAACCGGAAAATGATTGAAAATAGAAAAAGAGGAAGGCTTAGCCAAAGAGGGATGAAAGCCCTTCGAGAGCTTCTTCCTCTTTCTTTTCGTCCTTCTTTTCTTCGGCCTCTGCCTTTGCCGCTCCACCGGATGGTCCTGCCCCTCCTGCTGCTGGTGCTGCCGCAACTGCGACTGGGGCTGCCTTCAAGGCTTCCTCAATATTGACTTCGGAAAGTGCCGCTACCAGAGCTTTTACCCTGACATCATCCGGGGCAACTCCGGCTGCCTTGACAACGTTCTTGACACCATCTTCAGTGATATTCTGCTTTAACTTGTGTAGCAGTAATGCTGCATAGACGTACTCCATAGTGGATTGCATCATTCCAGCACCATATTTGAACCTAACGCCTTTCGCCCGTCATGTAAAATTTTCTCTTCTTTTCCGGAAGCCGTTCTATTGCATATCGGAGCATCGTCCGCGGTATTCTTGCGTGATGACGACCTAGGAAATTTTCCAATGCTGCGAGGTCCCGCTTGCCGACCTCTCTGAGCATCCAGCCAACAGCTTTGTGGATCAAGTCATGATCATCACCTAGTAGGATCTCGGCAATCTTTAGAGTGTCGCCAAAGTCATTTTTTCTGATAAAATAGTAGGTCGCCACAATTGCAATTCTTTTTTCCCATAGGTTTTTCGATCTTGCCAATTTATACAATAGTGATCTGCTCTTGAGAGAGAGGTGCGCGCCAAGGATGTTTGGCGCTGTCAGGTCCACAAGGTCCCAATTGTTCACATGCTTCAAATGCTCTAGGTAGAATTCGGCAATCCCTTTTTCTCCAGAGTCGTATTTGTGGACTAGAATCAACAGGCCAACAAGCCGCTCTTCGTGTATCTTTGAATGCAAGAGTTCCCTAACGATGTCAAGATCACATGATTGATGCGACTTTGCAATCTCTCTTGACTGCGGAACAGTTGCTCCGAGAAAGACATCGCCTTCACCGTACTCTCCAGGACCCGTCTTGAAGAAATGCTGCATTATTGCCGCCTTTGACGGATCCGATACGGCTCTCAAGTCTTTTCTGATTCGTTCTGAGCTAGTGTTCATGTTTGGGGAAGTGGACCGGGTGGGATTCGAACCCACGACCACCTACGTGTCCTCTGCCTATGGCATGCAAGGCAGGTATTCTACCGGACTAAACTACCGGCCCACGAAAACATAGCCAAGATTTTGACAATTTAAACCTACACCTAGTAGGAATGCTTTTCGACCTTGTGCTGTCGCAAATATTTCCAGGCTGCAAAAACCTTGCCGCATTTTTCGCAAGAGTATCGCGTGTGCCTTGCGGCACGTGAAGTGACGTCTTCTTCTTCGACCGTGTTGTATCGAACAAGCCTCTTTGATACCCGCACCAAGCGAAATTCCGGTTGTTGGAGGCTCTATATTGAGGTTTGTTCGGGAGCCAATGCAGGGGCCATGCTATTTTCTTTTGATCGGAAATGTCTATTTTCTCGCCTCTTCCAGATCAAGCATGATTTCTCCATATCTGCATTAACGATGCAGGGCCACACTTAGATTAAATTACGCCGGTAATTCAAAATTGAACGGGCCGTTAGCTCAGCTTGGTGGAGCGTTCGACTGATAATCGAAAGGTCGAGGGTTCAAATCCCTTACGGCCCACTGTTAATTCATGGCTCTTTGGAACCGAGCCTATTGCCTCGCAATTGTGTGAATTCGAGTAGGGACGTTCTAGTAGAATTCAGTCTAGGTATCTCTTGTTTTCTTTAATGTAATTCTTGATAAACCATCGTAAGAATGTCAGGTCTTGCATTGTGGTTTGCGACCTTTCGAGCGCATTATAATACGCATTTCTTCTTTCGTACGGGATATCTACCATAGGAAAGTGCTTTTTGTTTAGGATAAAATTCATTACAATTCTTGACACTCTTCCATTCCCGTCTCCAAATGGATGTATTGTCACAAATCTCAAATGAGCTAATGCGGCTAGCTCCACGGGATGCATTTTGTTCTTGCTTTTGTCGTACCAACGAAAAAACTTGGTCAACATAGGGAAGACCTCGACAGGCAAAGGAGGCATGAAATTGCTGCCAACTATCGCGACTTGGTATTTCCTTATCTTTCCTGCGATATCAGGCTT
Source organism: Nitrososphaera sp. (assembly GCA_036004585.1). Taxonomy (GTDB): domain Archaea; phylum Thermoproteota; class Nitrososphaeria; order Nitrososphaerales; family Nitrososphaeraceae; genus Nitrososphaera. The sequence continues at coordinate 5,258 of DASYRH010000061.1, forward strand.
GGTCTGGTTGAACAGCCTCCAGTGCCAATCAAGTACAGTTTGTAAAGTAAGGTCCTTTCTGAACACTATGATCTCGTAAAAAAGATCCCTATGCGCTTCTGCTTCTTTTACATCTCTTAGCGGTCTCTTCGATGGGCTCATTTGACGTTCAAGAAGGTCAGCAGTTTCTCTTCTGGTAAGAGTCGAGCCTTCTATTCTCTGGGTATCGTATGTGAACCGGATGGCAAAATTCAACAACTCCTTCTCTCTGACTGACTTTGGAGTCCTGCGCTGTTCCTTCGAAAAATGCTTCTTGATTCTGTCAGCGTCGAGGAACCATTTATTCCTGTAACTGTCATCCAATAACTTCCCTTTGAGTTCATTGATATTTCTCGGAATCCTGGTCCCTAGAAAGATCTCTTTCTTCTGGATTTTATTGCCCTTCCTGATACTGTGCTCTAGGTAGTAGTAATTGTGACCTTTTACTTTCTTTTTTCTTACTACCGCCATGACAATAGTTACCCCTACATACTTATATAAGTATCCGCATGCGTGATTTTGTAGGGGTAACCGTCTTACGAGACTATGCTGATCTCAAATGCTGTCATGATCTGGAAACGGCAAGAAAGCTGACATACACTGTTCCAGGGGTAGGGCTCCAGCTTGGTGGAGCGTTCGACTGATAAGGTTCGAGGGTTCAAATCCCTTACGGCACAGACTTTGTTCTTTAACAATGTTTGGTCACCAGGTTTTGGGAAAGGCATATTACATATAACCACACAGTTATATCACTGAACCGCTATACAAAAGGTATGGATGCCTTTATGGCCGTGGCCGACCCGACGCGCAGGATGATGCTGGACATGCTGCTGAAGAAGGGACGCCCAGCGGGCGATTTTGTCACTGCGTTTCCAAAGATCAGCCAGCCTGCGGTGTCAAAACACCTCAGGGTACTAAGGGATGCAGGTCTCGTAAGGATGCAGGTTCATGCCCAGCAGAGGATATACAGCCTCGAGCCGAAGGCTCTGGCCGAACTTGATGCCTGGATAGCCAAGTACAAGGTATTCTGGTCTGACAGTCTTGACGCGCTTGAGCAGCACATGTCTGTAAAGAAAGGAGCAAAAAGGAAATGAGCGGCCAAAAAGGAGGAGAAGTGATAAACGAAGGCGACTATGCGACTCTAAAGTATGAGCGGCGGCTTGCGCATCCCCGCGAAGTCGTCTGGAAGGCGATCACGGATCCAAAAGAGCTGGCAATGTGGTTCAACAACAAGGCAGTCATCGACGGCCGCAATGGTGGGACTATTGATTTTGTAACCGGGCCTGCTGGATTCCACACCACGGGTCGCATTCTAGTTTGGGACCCCCCTCGCGTGTTTGAGCACGAATGGCATATCGCTCCTCACCCACAACTGCCGAAGGGCGAAGCTGAAGCTGTCATCCGCTGGGAACTCATGCGGGATGGCGACTCTAGCACAATCCTTAACCTTACTTTCAGCCGGCTGACCAAGCCGACCGCTCTTGGTTTCTCTTCGGGAATGCATGCATTTCTTGATCGCCTTGCAGCACAACTCGACCACAGGGCGCTTCCGGACTGGCAGAAAACGCACGACGCAGCCAAGAGATTCTATCATTAGCGCAGTATTGATTGCAGTAAAAGTGCCGATTGAGGTGCATTCGAGATATCTCGGCATGTGTGAATATATATGGACATAACGTAAGGGTTATATAACCTATAGGTTATAGCTACAGTCATGGATACATTAGAAATGAACGCAAAATCAAATGATGCGAACGACAGTCAAAATAGAAAATTGCAAAAAAATGAATCAGTAAAAAGCGCGAAGGAAATCGTGATGGAGTATTTTCGAGCTGCGGAGCGCCGGGACTTTAAATTGGCCAGAAGTTATTTGAGCGATAACATATCATACACGGGGCCTCTTAATTCGTTTGATGGCGCTGAACCATATTTCAAGTATTTTCAATCTCTGAAGCTCCCACCATTAGACATCAAGAAGGCGTTCGCGGATGGTAACGATCTCTGCCTTCTCTATGAACTACATTATGGTGAGCCGCCAATGACAATTTTTGCATGTGGATGGTTTCAGGTGAATGATGATGGGAAAATAAGTTCGATAAGGGTGGTTTTCGATCCGCGACCTTTCGTTCAGCCGGGAAGATAAGTAAGAAAGTTCAAAGTAGCCAACTATGGATCAGAGCAATAAGGAATCCCGTCCTCTCCTTTTTCTCTGGGTTCATAACAACTATGCAAGAATTAGCTATCCGCATAATGCGCGATAAATCATGATTTTTTTTAGTTTGTAGGGGTAACTCTGAAAATACCCAAAAGACTTAAAGACTGTTCAGCGCCTTATAGTGTCGGGTACAAGGCAGGCGAGTTTTTTGGTCGACAGCATTGGGACGGTCATGGTTGTGGATGACGACAGGGATATCTTGACGATTGCTAGCAGGGGTTTGGAGCATGCGGGATTTCAGGTCCACAGTTTCAGCGATCCTGTGCGCGCGATTCAGCACGTTGAAGATGGCTGCCAAAAGTGCACAGTCATAGTATCCGACGTTAAGATGCCGGAAATGACTGGATTTCAGCTCGTCAGAAGGGTAAAGGATCTAAGACCTGACATCAAGATCGTCATGATGACTGCATTTGACGTCAATAAGACCGAATTTGAAGCAGTTTTCCCATCCACGCCTGTGGACAAGGTCATGAGAAAACCGTTTGTTATTTCTCAGCTGGCAGACGCGATAAAAGAGATCTACCGTAACGATCTGCAGAAATCATAGAACCAACAACGAGTTGGTTACTTTGCTGTTCAAGGAGAACTATCGGTACTATCTGACGATGTTGTATGTAGTAGGCCTGGACACAGTTTCGGATAACTGAACGACGGCAGGTACTTTTCTACGGGCAAATGTGAATGCTGTCCTAGCCGCTAGCTTTAAAGTTAGGAAATTATTCGGTTCTCACCTAGACGACATTATTGCAAACCTGAGCAACGAGGTGAGACGTTTGAAGTCGAAATACGGGAGATTGTATGACGGCTCTCCCGTGATGCAACGCACCGTAGACTCGGAGGGGCGAATACTCAACTGCAACCTGACGTATGTCAAGAACCTGGGTTATTCCTCAAAAGACGAAGTCCTGGGACGCTCGGCTTTTGAGCATACTGCACCTGAAAGCATGGACGAAATGCGCAAGGCCCTGGAAGAATGGGCGAGCACTGGCTCGATCAGGAACAAAGACCTCTGGCTAAAGAGAAAGGATGGCACTGTGTTTCCCGTTCTCCTCAATGCAACAAACCTTTATGATGACGATGGCCGGCTGGTAGGCAGCAACACCGCGATAATCGACATAGCAGAGATCCACAATGCAAGGCAAATGCTAGAAAAAGCAAATCACATGAAAGACGAATTCCTCAACATTGCGGCTCACGAGCTTCGAACTCCGATCCAGCCTATTATCGGAATGGCCCAGCTTGCCAGTCAGGGCCAGATCAAGCAAGAAGATGCCTGGAAGGCCGTCCTGAAGGAAGCGCGAAGGCTTTTGCGGCTAGCGAACAACATGCTTGATGTGACCAAGATCGAAAGCGGCGTCCTCAATTACAACATTCGAAAGGTGTCGATAAACGATGTCGTAGGGGATGTTATCGACTCTGCACAGATCCCAGAAAACAGCACTACAAAACGCCGAATAAAAATTGTCAGAAAGTTTGACGTCGATATTACATTGCTTATCGATGAAGATCGAATAAGCCAGGCACTATCAAACATAATAAACAATGCAGTAAAGTTCACAACCGGAGGGCCGGTCACCGTCGAGACAAGCGTTCTGAGCGACAAAAAGATATTTGAAATACGGATAAGTGACACTGGTCCGGGAATTCCGGCAGAAATGCTTCCAAATCTCTTTACGAAATTCTCTACGAAAACTACCGGTAACGATGCGACCAAGCACGGTACGGGGCTGGGACTTTACATAGCAAAGTCGATAATCCATGCGCATGGCGGCCATGTTTTCGCAGGGAACAACCAGGATAATGGAGTCACGTTCGTAGTCAGCCTGCCAATTAATGATATCAAACCCGGCCAGCCAGCAGTATTCGATCCTATCGGCTTGCGTAAAGCTGAAACGGCCTAGCAAGTTAGTTTTCTTCTACTTGACCGTAAAGTCATTATGAACTAATCTGAAACAAGAAAAAAGAGAAAAAACGGTAGTCTGGTTTGACCAGACCCGAGTCGAAATCCCGTTTATGGGATGGACCTGCTGTATAGCTTGCCTTCGAGAGCGAGCTTGTACATCTCGGCCACGTATGGGTTCTTT
>DASYRH010000062.1:0-15270 GCA_036004585.1 Nitrososphaera sp.
GGCCATGAACATGACACCGCACGAAACACACTTTTGTTTTTGTAGTCCTAGCATTGAGTGTCGATAGATTCGTGCCTTATTAATACATTAAGAGAGAAATCGACTACCGACAAAGGTTACGCCTACCCTGAGTATCGTAGGAGCCTTATCCGATAACAGTATGTCGTGAAGCATTATATTTGCGAGATAGCTGATATCATGTGCGAATTGGCAGACCAACTCCGACACATTCGAAAAAAGAGGCTAAGAGATCTGAGCTACATGATACGCAAGACTGAGCTCCGAATGCGCAACAAAAAGGCCAAAAGGGATATTCCCAGGCTTGAGGCTAAACTGCATTTTCTCAGAACCTCGTACGATCAAACACTGAGAGGCAACATTCCAGGTATAGTAAGAAAGCCAGTTTTACCGAAGGTGTGTATAATATGCAATGGGAAGCTTGGAAAGGGATATCATATCTGCAAACCACCACAGTTGCCTAGGAAGGAAGGTCAGCTGAAGAAAGACACAACGAAGGCGCCCACCGTCCAATCAGCGATTGGATAATTTGTTTGCCGTCGCAAGAAATTTGATAAAAGCGGATGCAAGATTGCGGCGATCAGCCTCTTCCATGCCGGCTATCTGGCCGTCATTCATGTGAAAGCATCTTCGCAGTATGGTTGATACCATCTTGTCAGTGTCTTCAAAATATTTCCTTGTAGACTTTGCGTTAAGTGCATCAAGCTTTCTGTTTCTTTCCTCGTTCATCCTCATTACTGTCTTGAGTTCGTCGTTTGTGAGAGCATCATAGATAGTATATTCTCGGCCGTTGTGATGGAATATGACATGTTCCACAGTACCGCTTCTATCAAATTGTCTGCTTATTATTCTTCGTCAACAATTCTCTCAGACATTTTGTTGACCCAAACGAATCGAACTGGCTACGACTCCTATTACGAATCCACCCAGTGCGCCAGACGCCGCAGCGACAAGCGTAGGGGCGAAGGAGCCTAAATGTTATAATCATCCAAGGTAATGAATCTAGGTGGCAGATAGTCGAAAGCGGTCTATAACTAAGATGCTTACATATCGCGCAATATTGACAGCATTGATAGCTGTTATATCCTGGGTTTTTACTGGAAATCTTGGCCAGACAACGATAATTACTATTGTGTTCAGTGTATCCGCAACTGTAATCTACTATGTCCATGAGAGAGTGTGGAGTAATATTCGGTGGGGGCTACGGAGCTGACACACGCTCTAGGTCTGCGGGGCTTCAGTCGGGTGTGAGTGAACATTTCTCAATGCTTCATGCACCTTATCTCTGAAAAGTGTGAGACCGATTCTGGTGGAATACGGCTGGCCTCTGGCAAATGACTGGGCAACATTGCTGATAAAGTCCGCTCCAACTTTGGGAGGCATGGGCGGCTCGAATGGATCAACATAGACTTCAACTATGGTAGGTTTTTTCTCAGCCATTGCTTGACTCATCACTGAGCGCAGTTCTCCCGGTTCCCTTATAGTGTATCCAACTCCACCGCATGCGCGAGCAAACGCTGCAAAGTCGATCGGCGAGAATTCGACAGCATACTCTGGATTTCCAAGAAACGCCATCTGCTCCCACCGGATCATTCCAAGGCTGTTGTTCTTGATAACTATCACCTTTATTGGTAGCTGGTACTGAACCGCTGTAGCAAATTCTCCCATCAGCATATTCAATCCGCCGTCGCCGACAAATGCTATGCACTGCCTATCAGGAAATGCCACTTGCGCCGCAATGGCGTAGGGCAGGCCGTTTGCCATGCTTGCCAACGTGCCGGACAAAGAAAACTTCATGCCCTGCCTGATCATGATGTGTTGCGCCGCCCAGACGGTGATAGTCCCAGAGTCCACCGACACTATGGCATTGTCTTGAAGCTCGTCAGATACCGCAGCTGCGGCTACTTGAGGCTTTAATGGCTTGTCGGGGCGTGTGCTCCGCTCCCTCAGCAGACCAAACCAATCCTTCATGGCGTCCTGCTTTGACTTCAAGAAATCAGAATCGTCTGCGCCGCGCTTGTTCAATAGCGGTAGCAGGGCAGCCAGAGTCAGGCGGGTATCACCTACGAGGCCGACTTCAACTGGGTACCTGAGCCCTATCTTCTCTGGCTTTACATCGATCTGGACGCCGCGCGCCTTGCCCGGTTTTGGCAGGTACTCGATATATGGAAAGGATGTGCCAACCATCAATAGTGTGTCGGCTTCAGACATGGCATCGGTAGCGGGCTCAGTCCCAAGCATTCCTAGGCCCCCAATGCAATAAGCATGGTCATCTGGCACTACTGCCTTTCCAAGCAATGCCTTTACGATCGGGCATTGAAGAGCTTGCGCAACCGAAATTACTTCGTTAGTAGCATTAAGCGCGCCCTGTCCTACCAACATGACGATCCTGCGTCCGGAATTGAGCAAAGCAGCGGCTTCTTGAAGCGCAGATAACGGCGGCATACTTCCGCCCGTACGTTCATCAGAAGTGTGGCCTGCAACCTTGTGCCGCGAGTACTTGCCATGTAACTTTGCCTCCTGCACATCTATTGGAATAGTGACGTGGCTCACCCCCTTCTTAGCAAGCGCAGAACGACAAGCGATGTCAACCGTCATTTCAGCATGCTCTGGCCTGTTTATTATCGAGTTGTAGACAGAGACGTCAGAAAATAGTCTTGCCAGGTTCACATCCTGCTGGTAGTCTGAATTCATCAAGTCAGAATACGTGCTTCCGGTTATCGCCAGAACGGTAGTATTGTCCATCTTGGCGTCGTACAGGCCATTCAAAAGATGAATCGCTCCCGGGCCAGACGTGGCAACACACACGCCGAGCTTGCCAGTGTACTTTGCATAAGCGGTAGCCATAAACGCCGCAGATTCTTCGTGCCGGACTAGAACGAATTTTATCCTGTCCTTTCTAGTTCGCAGGGCTTCAATGAAACCGTTAATCCCGTCCCCGGGGAGGCCAAAAACTACCTCCACTCCCCAGTCCAGCAGCGCTTCTGCCACGATATCTGCCACTCTCAAATTGTCATACTGGCTCATACTATCTAGTCGATTTCCTTGGATATCAGGGTATAGATAATCGGATTGTGGCTAGTATGCAGTAGCCTTTTTGAATTCCTTCTTTACCTTACCGACGACAATATCCGCCGCGGACGTGCCAAGCAAGAATCTAAGTCTACCTTCTAGCTTGTCAGGGAACATGACCATCGCGTTTCTGTCCATTCCGAAATCCTTCAAGAGTATTGAAAATATTAGTTCAGCGACACCTGGACCAAGCGCTGAATTTAGCCCATTCTTTATTACTTCTATGCACCGCTCGCGGGTCCATCTTTTCAGGTGTCCGCCTCGGTGGGCGGTGTTTTGGTGGGAATTAAGCAGCATAATGATGTACTTAAGGGGCATTCTATCAAACATTTCAGTCGTATAGCAGCACATCGCTTCAATCTCTCCAGAATACTCGTCGGCAACCAGTGCCTCATAATCAACCAGGCGCTGCTGATACATCTCTGATGCAAAAAAAGAGTCGGCTGGCATGCCAATTCCGACAAAGCCCTTGATGTTCTCCTTTCCGCGCTTCTTTTCTGCGGCTGCAAAAATCTTGGACCACTGTTCGCTTAATAGGTGTCCCCTAACATTAGGGGAATAGAAAACGTCCTTGTTGACTATTGTCAGGGCTCCAGATTCGATGTCGTCCTCCACTGGAAAACCTAGCCGGGAAAAATGCTGCACCGTGGCTGTCTCATTCTGCTCAGCAACATAGACCACTGCGTACCCTCTAGAGATGTAGCCGGTTACTTGGCTGAATATTTGAGGTTGCCAATAATCCTTCTCGGGCGCATCGGTGTCAAATACATAGATTGAATGGGTGTGCCCCAATATCGCAGAAAAGTTCTGAAAAGATATAAAAACGTATTTTTCAGTCGAGTCAATTAGCGAAAAGCTGCCTGCCACCAGAAATTTGGTGGCGGCTAGGCCTTTATCCGATTCTTTTTATCAGGTAAGATAGACCGACCCGGGTTCCCAACTGTTCGTCTTCTTCCACGCCGAGGAAACTGACGCCAAACTCGCGTGGCAACCGTATGCCACGAATGTTTCGTAGTGAAAGCATGTCCAGCAAAGAGTCCGTCCCCGATGAAGCTGGAATGGGCAGATAGCGCCTAAAGTCCTGAATGATTGGCTCAAGGGCATCTTCGGACGACCAGTTCGTGACCCAGCGACCGATTGCAACGTCCGGAGTGACCATCCTTAACTCATCGTGGAAAGGAGTTGGGTCGTCGAGGCGGAATAGAGTATCGGTTACGGCGATATCAGATCTCCCATGAAGCATGTTAGCAAAGGAATACCTCATGTCAATTTCCCCGTCTTCGTAGTTAAAGTAGAACAGCTGCGATCGCGGAGAAACTGCCGAATCCGAAACCAGCATCCCTTCCCAGACTCCTGTTAGCTCGCGTTCTGTGGGGACATGGCTAAGCTCTTTGCTGTTGAACATTGCAAGTAAATCCTGCTCTGTCATGAAATCCACATCATAGACTCTGGACATGCTGAAATTGAACAATTCCCGGCCCATTCCAAAACTACCCAAGAATGCCTTTCCAATTATGGTATTTTCGTCAACCATCTTTAGCAGGTCATAGGCGGTCGAGTACGGCGGATCTCGGTATTCAAGATGAATAACAGTTCCGTAGCCCGGCAGCTCCTTCTCTTTGGCGATACTGCGCGCGTCCACCAGCTGAGGCTCAAATGGATGGGTAATCCCGTCCATCGAACCAGAGTTTCCGTTGACCTGGAACCTCTTGTAAAAGCCCCCAAAGTAACGCAACCCCATCGTCATGAGGTCGTTGTCCCTGCCGTAGAAGCCCTTCCAGAAGAGGTTATTGTAGATCTTCAGCGTCTTGGGATCGAACTTCCAGTTAAGTCCTACTACGAGCTTTTCCTCGGTAGAGTTTGCTAGTTGCGGAAAGAGATCCTTTCTGTGGTCCGTGATGGCAAACATTTCTCCGATCCTCTCTGCGCCACAGAACCTTGGCTGGGAAATATCACAGGTGCTTCCAACCGAAGTGCCAGTTGTATCGAAATTCCAATTCTTTGCTATCTTGTCAGCTGTTATAGTTGCAAGGGCCATTATTGTCAGCTGAGGATTTACGCCAAGGGCTGTGGGAAATACACTTGCATCGCAAACGTATAGGTTGTCTAACCCATAGACCTTGCAGTCAGAATCCACGACACAGGATTTACTGTCGTTGCCCATCCTGTTTCCTCCCTGCGGATGGGCAGAGCCCAGCATCAGACCATCGGGGTTATCCCTGACGGCGTCCTTTAACGCAGGGATGTCTGCCTTACTTCTTACCTCTGGCATATCCCTGTGAGGTGAAATGAGAGAAGTCGCGCCGACACTGAACCACATCCTTGCAAGGATCCCTATTCCTCTTGCCATATCGTCGATGGTTTGAGGCGACAGGTTGTATACGACTTTGGGGTTGCCGCTGTACGACATCAGCACAGTGCCTGTCGGGTCATCGCGGGTCATGATTCCTGCCATTGTAGAGTAGGCATAGTTTTCCATCATTTTCCTGTGGTCTATTCCCATACTCGGGATGGCAAGGGCCATCTGGAATACCGGCAGAAATATACTCTCTATCAGAAAGCCTCCCTTTTCAATCCCGTTTGTGACTCCAAATTCATGGCAGGTATAAGACATCGGAATGCCCCTGTTGCCATGGATTAGCTCGTCGAATACCCCCATGACAAATGGCGCCGGGTGAAGCGCCAGGCCCTTGCCGACATTCTTTCCCCCTATCCTAGACTTTTGCAGAAGGTTAGAAGAAGCAATCGCTCCTGCAGAAACAATGACAACTTTTGCATTGACGCGGATCCTAAATTTTTCGTTTCCTGCTGCATCTATGAATGTCCCGTCGACGCCTGAAGCCTTGTTATTCTCATAGGTTATCCTGTCCGCGCGACAGTTGCAGTATGCGGAATAGTCAAGAGACGGGTCTGACAGGGCATCGTGGATGTAAGTCACAAGCATGCTCTGCTTTGTGTCGTAGTGGCATCCAAGGTGGCAAAAGCCGCATTTTACGCAGGAGCTAAGTGACGAGTCTGTGAATGACTGCCCACAGTTTCTGTGGTTCTTGTAGTGCAAGATGGGCTTTCCTTCAATCCTAAATTGTTCACAAGCCTCCATGAGCTTTTTTGCATTTTCATTAAGCTCGTCCTCCGTAACTTCCGTTACATGGATGACTTTGGAGACCTCGTCGTTGGCCTTTTCCCATTCTTCACTTGCTATTGAAACGCCCAGGTCCTGCCATTGCTTGACGACCAGCTCTGGAATCCTAAAGCAAACTGCATCGTTTATCACCGTCGAGCCGCCAAGGCATGAGCCCTGTGCAATCGCGATGCGCAGATTGGAGGTAAAATTGGCGCCGGCATTCTTCCACAAGAGTGGGATCATGTCTGCTTCCCTCTGGTTCATGGATTCGCCGTCATAGTATCCTCCTCTCTCTAGCATGACGACAGACTTGTCTGCCTTCGCCAGCTTTGTTGCGAGCACCGCACCTGCTGCCCCCGAGCCGATAACGCAGACATCAACATTTCTAACAATGTCCGAAGTTACTACTTTATACTCTTCGCTGCGCTTTCCAATATTTTCAGTCCCATAGATCGAATTTGTCACTTCTTTCGCGCCTCCCATGCTAGCTCATGCTTGTGCAGGGTCTCCTTTGGACGGGCAGGTACCTGGGGGCCGTCATATCTAATCTCATTCCACGAATTTTCCCGCGTATATACAACCCACGCGTTCAACGACCTGTCCAGCAAAGCAAAGACTCTGGCAAAATCGTTGTTAGTAACAGCTGCGACGTCGCCGATGCTGGCAAATGCGGCGAGTGTCCTATCCATATTGCGCAGATACGGATCCTCGGGTGGGCCAGAATCCTTTTCAAGAGAACCTATCTTGATTTCAAACCGGCCAGATTTCTTGGAAGGTTTGAAATCTTTTTCTGGCTCAAACCTCGCTATTGCCTCGCCTTTTGAATTTCTGACTACAAAGTAAAAATCCACATTGCCCTCTAATAGTCCCTCGCCAAATTGTGCAGATGAAAAAGAAATCTCAAAGGTCCCGTCAGGTCCTGTCCACGCGGACCCTAGCAGGTCATCGTTATGATCCTCGAACAGCCCCTGGTCGCTGTCGAGTGCGAAAACCTTTACGTTGCCTACAGGCTTGCCGGCTGCATCCGTTACGATCCCTCTGACGGTAAAATCTCCCACAGGTTCTGGACTAAGTTTGTATTATAAATTAATTCTGGTTGTAACTAACTGTAAAGAACGTGCCTTTTCACTATTTTTCTAAAAGGTGAGAACTGAAAGTCAACGGGACCGTACCGTTCAATTCACTCAAAGTATTGCTCTAGACCTGGTCAAGCTAAATTTGTTACCGATATCACAATCTTGTTCTGAAAGACCGCGTGATGGACCGCATTGAAAGCTATGTTTATCTGCAATGAATTCCTAATTGAATCTAGGCATGACTTCCGAAGGTCTGCAGTTACGGATTAACGGAGTGCTTCCCGATATTAACTCAGAAGCTGCGCACACCTCAATCTCTGTCCATTGCGAAGGGTTTCATCTGCTGATCGACGCTGGCAGCGGCGTAAGCAAAAGTCTTCAACAAGGTTCTGCGTCTGGAAGACCGGCAAAGCCCGATGCAATATTAATCACGAATGCAAGGAGGCAACACATCAGTGAGCTGCCCAGTCTGGCAAAAGAGGGGACAAATATCTATTGCACTGCGGAATGCAGCCAGAAAATTGCAAGCGATTTTCCGTCATTAGCAAAATCCACTAGTCAGATTACTCCCGGAACCGCATTTAAGCTAGGGCCGTTCTTGGTAACTCCCGTTGCAGCAGATAATGCGGGAGATCAAGCCGGGCTGCCTGGATCAGTAGTTTTTGTGATACAAGCAGATGACAAGAAAATAGTTGCAGCTTGGGATTTTCTCAGCCTGCCGGGGGCAAATGAAAATATCTTCTGGAATCCTGACATCCTCGTTCTTGGGGCCGAGACATACAATGATCATCCATCGACAGGCATGATCTCTATCTCTGAGGGATACAATATCGTCAGGAGATGGAATGCCAAGAACTGCTATCTCCTTCATTATAGCGGCGAAAAGGACAGAGAAGATGCAAGGAACCAATGGCATAGAGGACCAACGGGACCACTGTCACCTGACGCGCTGCAGGCAGTAATTGACGAACGCCTCCGGGTATCGGGTGGTGAAGGCAAGTTCACTATCACGGTTGCAAAGGAAGGGATGACTTGGTCTCCGCCAGCAGTACAGGAAGATCAGGGCGCGATCGGCCGAAGGATTGAAGTTGATGCGCTTGACAGGCATTCATTTGCCATCGAGAAAACCGATTCGGGCAAGGTAATCGTATCAATCGAAGACAGTATCTCTCAGCTGATGAATGAATTTGTCGACCCATCGTCAGATGGAAGGTCGCTTCATGCCAAGGCGATCAAAGGGATGCTGCTGAAAGGTCCTGATCTTGAGCTCACAGTTTCAGATGGCAGCGTAAGGATCAACATAACCAAAGGCAAGAAAGCCATGTTTTCAGATAACATGGGAGTTAGCGAGAAGGATTCCAAGCGGCTAAAGAAATATCTTGATGAGAACTTTGTCAAAGTCCAGCCTATGCATGATAGGTCGACCGCAGCCTAGCTCATGAAGATCTAATCTTTGCTCGCATCGGGTCGCATTTCCCGATGAATTCGTCATGCACATGACCATTGCTTATTACAATGCCTTTTTCGTGGCTGGCGGCCTTAGTGTCATAAACAATCTCGTCGCCAAACATGTCTGTCATTCTGCCGCCAGATTCAGTGACAAGGCAGCACGACGCACAAGTATCCCATTGTTTCATTTTTGTATTTGCCGCGAAATAGAGCTCGGCGTCGCCGGCGCATATTCTCAACGCCTTTAACGAACTGCCAAGTCTGGAGTAGCCTGAAAGTTTCAGCGAGTCGATAAAGCTCAATTCTTCTGCAGAAACGTGCGAACGGCTTATCACGGCCCGTGATCTGTTCAAGGTTTCAATATCGCTTACATGAAGTCTTGCCCATCCTTTGCCGTCATGTTTGAATGCACCCCTTCCGTCCTGCGCAAGGTAGACAGAATCTGCAAGTGGGTGACCGATAAGTCCGATAATCGGCTTACCGCTTTCTACAAGGGCGATCATGATAGTGAATTCTCCGTTCCTATCGACGAACTCGCGGGTGCCATCCAGCGGGTCGACAAGCCAGAACCTTGACCTTGCGTTTCCTATTTGCTGCTCCCCTTCTTCCGAGACGATTGTAGTGTTTGATTCCGAAAGAACGTGGGTAATTATCTTGTGACTATCGATGTCGGCTAGCGTAACGGGTGACTTGTCTTCTTTCACTGATGTCTCAAAGTCATCGTTGTAAATTTCTAAAACCCTATTTGTTGCTTCCTTGATAGCGCGAAATGCCAATGCTGTCTCGGAAAGAACGTCGCTGAACGGAAATTGCATCTGCCGGATGTTATTCAAAGGGTAATTAAATTGCACAACCCGACTTTTCGGGATCTAGAAATCCAGCGGACGGTTGCAAAGGTTTATCCATTTAGCGACTCTACATTTCCGGAGCTGACACAGTATGCTCAAGCGCAAATTCGGCTGGACAGGAATTGAGGTCCCAGTCCTCGGACAAGGCACGTGGATGTTCGAAGGCAAGCGCGGTACAGAACATGAGGCAGTTGAAGCACTGAAGCTGGGCCTTGATCTTGGAATGACTCACATTGATACTGCAGAGATGTATGGCAGCGGGCACGTGGAAGAAATTGTGGCAACGGCAATCAAAGGCAGGCGCGATGAAGTTTTTCTTGTAAGCAAGGTTCTGCCTTCTAATGCTTCTTACCAAGGTACACTCGATGCCTGCAGTCGCAGCCTCCGCAGACTAGAAACTAGTTGGCTGGACCTGTACTTGTTGCATTGGTCTAGCAGCTATCCGATAGGAGAGACAATGCGCGCCATGGAAAAGCTAGTCAATGATGGCATGATACGATACATTGGTGTCAGCAATTTTGACCTGGACGAGCTGCAGGAAGCAGAGCAAGCGCTATCCAAGCACAGAATCGCTTGCAACCAGGTGCTCTACTATCTTGGAAACCGGGGAGTTGAGCAGCGCCTTCTGCCTTATTGTGCCAAACAAGGCATCGCACTTGTAGGCTACTCTCCGTTTGGCCACATGGGATTTCCATCCATGCAAAGTAAGGAAGGGCGGGTGTTGACCGAAATTGGAGCGCACTATGGGCGAACCCCGAGGCAGGTTGCACTTAACTTTCTAACGCGCCATCCAAACACCTTTTCTATTCCAAAAGCGCGTCGAATAGATCACGTGAGAGAAAACAGCGCTGGAGTCGGCTGGGAGCTAGGCGCGAGTGACGTTACGGCAATAGAACAAGCATTCCCCTTACCATCTGATGACGCACGTCTAGAGATGATCTAGCGAAAATGAAAAAATCGAACAAGGGCGAAACGGCAAAATACTTATCCAACACAATACCAAGTCTGTCGGACATGCCGCAAAAGAAGCGGGCTTCAACGGAAACGCAGAGTTTTGGCGTGTCAAAAAGAGAAAACCACGATTCAACAAGGTTCTACAGTCGCAAACTTTACAGAGAATCGAATGGTGATGGTCCCAAAGATCTTGAAGCAAAGGAGAATGTGGTGCCACCTGAATACTTGGACAAGGTCTTTTGTAAAAGCAGCGAAAGCATGGATGAGCTGCCGGATTCCAGCGTCCATCTCATGGTCACGTCGCCTCCATACAACGTTGGAAAGGACTACGACCAAGATCTAACGCTGGAGGACTATCGCACGCTCCTCAGGAGCGTGTTCAAAGAAACCTATCGAGTTCTTGTGAACGGCGGCCGGGTCTGCATTAATGTCGCAAACCTCGGAAGAAAACCGTACATTCCACTGCACAGTTATGTAATCGAGGAAATGACAGAGCTTGGATTTCTTATGCGCGGAGAAATAATTTGGAACAAGTCCGCAAGTTCGGGCACATCTACTGCGTGGGGTAGCTGGAAGTCTGCGACCAACCCGACTCTGCGGGACACACACGAATACGTCTTGGTCTTCTCAAAGGGCAGCTATTCGCGAAGTTCAAGAGGCAAGGAGGATACGATTAGTAAAGATGATTTCCTAACCTGTACCAAGAGTGTATGGGAGTTCCCGGCAGAATCAGCTAGGCGAGTAGGACATCCTGCCCCTTTTCCAGTAGAGTTGCCGCGCCGCTGCATCCAGCTCTACACTTTCAAAGGCGATGTAGTCTTGGATCCGTTTTGCGGGGTTGGCTCAACTTGTATCGCCGCTCTGGAAGATGCGAGACATTTTGTGGGCTATGAAGTGAGTGCGGAATATGTCGCTACAGCAAACAGGCGAATCCATGACTTTAACAAACATCGAATTTAGCTAGTGGCAAAAAGAATTGTGTAATTCAATTATTTCCGAAACCATGAATGGTTAGCTAGAATCACACCTGCCGATATAGCTGGTATTAAAATAGAAGGCCAGAACAAGTGGATTACAATCATACAGAACGCAGTAAAGTATGAAAGAAAGTGCTAGTAAACTGCTATGTATTTTACGTATAATCTTGCCTTATGGATTCGTAGTTTACTTTTTTCCGTCGCATATTTTTATACAGGATTTCACCCCGTCCTTAGGTTTACGCCATGGTGAAGGAAAGAAAAAGTGGGTACAAAGAATATTTTATACTAAACAAAAATCTCCTTCTTGCTTTTATTGCAGCCCAAATCACTGCTGCTCTGACAGCACAGCTACTCTCATGACCAGTTACCTCAATACATCACTTACAATGGTGTCCGAGTATTCAGTATATTTTGGTACCTTTGGTCTACTATATTCTGTTGATAACAGAAAAAAATACAAAATTGACGGGACGGACGAAACAGACTGGCCAAAATTAAGAAAAGATGTAATCAAACTCTTAACGTCTCTTGGTATTGCAGAAATTGTTTATACTGTATTGCGCTGGCTCTCATTAGAGTATTTGTTGATTCTAAATTATCAACCATATCTTGCTTCCATAGTATCGGCATTTGCTTGTTTTGCAGTTTACTTGGTCGTAGTAAATTTGTCCGTTAAAGTGACAAAGCTTTACGGAAATAACAAATAATTAAGTGTTAGAGGAAAAACCATGACCCGATGTTTGACAGGAAGAATTATGACCCGTCATTTAGACAGAAGACAGAACCCGTCCAAAGATGGTTTAAATATTAGGCTAAACTAATTAGGTCGACCTAATAATGGCCTCCAATGTTTTGACATTTGATTACGAAGAAGCTCTTCCCCGCTTGCAGGTTCTTGCCGATATAGTGTCACACAAGATTATCTTGTCGACAATAGAGGAGGCCAAGACTGCGCAGCAGATAGCGTCGGAAAACGAGCTTCCCCTCAGCTCTACTTACAAAAAGATCAAGAGACTTCAGACTATGGATATCTTGTGTGTCGAAAGAATCAATCTAGACGACACGGGCAAGCGAGTGTTATACTACAAGAGCAGGGTCAAATCTGTCGAATTCTCGCTGCGAAAGGTCGGCACTCTCCTTCAGGTAGAGAGAAATGAGAAAGCGTGCAAATGCAGCAATCCCCATTCTAGGTTGACGATAGAGAACTGACCGAGAATGCGTTGCGGCAAACATTCATTTTAGATATCGTATAGGTGCTTTCGGAAAACAATATTGTTGCAATTTGTATTGCGTATCATGTCACAGGTGGCAACAATGAAAGTGAGCTCATCACGGATTTTTTCTTCAATGAGTTGCGGTAGCCAGGAACTGGATTAGAGTTCCATGACCAAATTCAGTGTCTAATATCGCCATTCTCAAGTGGGATAATCGGATCATGCTTTAAATGACGCGCAAAAAATAGCTGGCATGATGCCTTCAATCAAATATGCTACGATAGGATTGATTGTTCTTCTTGTTTCGGCGGTCGCAGCGACTACTGGTCTTGTAAATATCAAGATCTCCCCTGCTTTTGCTCACGGGGAACACACCGAATTTATCACAAATGCGGAATACATTAGAGGACATCTTCAGCAGGCTATTGCTAACAAGCAAGCCGGCAACACGACACTTGCAATTGCACACGCAAGCCATCCAATTGCAGAAGTCTTTGAACTGATGAAAGGACCTCTGGAAAATGTGAGTCCACAACGCGCGGCCGACCTGGAAGAAGCACTTGAAGCTCTTCCAAATTCTATCGAGTCCGACTCCGTTCAGACTCTCGTGCAAAAGGTCGATGACATTAACGGCATGATGGACGAGGCGATCGTGGTATACGCCGGCGAGGAGGCTGAGGAGCTTGTCACAAAGGCTGGAGTCATCAAGGGACTTCTTGAAACCGCTGGACTAGAATACTCCGAAGGCGTGGGGAACGGAACGGTGATAGAAATGATAGAGTACCAGGATGCGAGCGCGTTTATCAGTCGAGCCAATGTTACGTTTGCAACTATACAATCCGAGATCGATGCTGCTAAAGCCGGAGAGATTGCTGATTTCTTTGAGCAGATATCAGATGGTCTCGCGGCATATGCAGATCCAGAGGATTTACAAACACTGCTTGATGGAATAATTCACGAACTGGATGAGGCTGTGCCATCAGCTGACGAGCATGTTGAATTTGTGGCCAACTTGGAGTACATAAGGGGTCACCTCGCGCAGGCGTTGGCCAACAAGCAGGCAAATAACATCGAGTTGGCGGCGGCTCATGCAGGCCACCCGGTGGTTGAAGTTTATTCGCTAATTGAAGGAGAACTGGCAGAGCACAATCCGGATCTCGCTGAGGAATTAGGGCAGAGACTTTCAACGCTTGCCAACCAAATTAACACCATGACGACGCAGCAAGTTGAGACCGAAGTTTCAAATCTGAATACTTTGCTAAACGGCTCAGAGGCAGCTGTGATAAGCCAGACCGAAAGTGATGATCCGGCTTTTAGGGCAATGGTTGCAATCGCGGTTCTGGAGACAGCGGAGCATGAGTACGAAGAAGGTGTCGAAAATGGCCAGATTGTGGAGATGATAGAGTACCAGGATTCCACTGCCTTCATAGCCCGCGCCAAAGCGATCTTTTTGTCCATAGAGGCAGAAATGCCGGAAGAGGAAGCAGATGAGGTGAACGGGTTCTTTGGGCAACTCGACAATCATACTGCGATTTATGCCAGCTTTGAAGAGGTAGAGACTGTTATTGGCGCCATTGTACATGAATTCGAAGAAGTCTTTGGCTTGGAAGAGGAAGATTCAGGATACGACGGCCAAGCGTACATTGACAAGATCATCGAGCTTCTCGATGAAGCTGTGGTAGCTTACCAGGCAGGAGATGCCCAGGAAGCCAAAGCTCTGGCGATAGAAGCGTACCTTGACAACTATGAATTCATAGAAGCAGACATTGAAGAGGACAACCCAGAGCTGATGGTGGAGATAGAGCTCGACATCAGAGAAGATCTGGTGAAGATGATTGAGGATGGCAGGCCAGCGTCAGAAGTTGAGGAACATGTCGACCTCATCAAGACGAACCTAGAAACTGCAAGGGCCATCGTAGTTCCAGAATTTCCGTTTGTAATTATCGCCATTGCCGCCACAATGGCGCTAGTTATTGCAATGGCAAAATTCAAAGGGATAAGTTGCCTAAGGAAACTCTAGGGGATTTTTTCCCTTTTCTTTTTTGTTCAATATCTGAAATCCAATTGTAGTTATCAGATATTGCTGCGTTCCATACCATTAGAAACTAGTACATTTTCGGGAACGAGAATCCAAGTACCGTTTAAATATTAGGCTAGCCTAATTATGGTTCACTAATAGGGTGCAAGTAACGTCAACATGGCAGCAGCAACGATTGGCATGTCTAATTCACTTCCATGCTGTATGCTGTGCAACGATACACACCTTAGCAGGTCATCAATCACCTAACCAACGGATGAACGGTGGGGGAAGGACGGCTTCCCCTTCTTTTTTTCTACCTAGGGTACCTAGGGAATGATCGCTGAAATTAAATATCTCCACAGATAAAACGCGATCATGGAATGCGCAGTCTATGACACGTACGTAACAAAAAAGGATGGCAGGATTATGCACTTTGATGTAATAGTAGAAGCAAGTACAGAACACGACAAGGCAATAGAATTCGGCAAGCAATACCTTGCTTCAGTGGGGCAATC
>DASYRH010000063.1:0-17414 GCA_036004585.1 Nitrososphaera sp.
ATAGCCGCAGCACGGGCACCAAAGGCCATCCCATTTTATGAATATTTCACATATCTGGCATCGCTTTTGGCCTGATGCGTACCTGCCAGAGCCAACTGGCTTTTGCGCTTTGTGACGGATGCATATCCCTTTACAGGTCATACAATTATTCTCATCAGCTTCTTGTGAGTATAATAGAAAAACCATTGTACCGAGTGTCTGAGGATGTGCACTTACAAAAAACCCGCAGCTAATACTGACCCATGCCGATAAAACCACGAACTTGATTAAAATAGGTTTTTGTGCTAGTATGTTAAAAGCGGTCCATCTAGCTCGCCGCGCGAGATTAATGCCTATTCCGAAATCTCACGTGAGTAATAACGATCTTTAAGGAGCTTCCAGGCAGCTACCACGAGCTCCATGTTTTCTCAAAAAGGAGCAGGGTTGCTTTGTATTAGAAAATATTACTCTAAGACGCCGCGTTCGCTTTCGACGGCATTGCGGCTGCACTATCGAGAATTATACTTCCATGAGATTTGGGTGGGAGCCGCTCTGTGCTCGGATTCCTATGAGTTTGGCGTCAAATTCTGCAGCTGCAAGTCTATTCTTGAGATCCTGTTCAGGCACTCTATCGCTTTCTTGTATGCTGTCCTTATCAGTTTCCAAGGCTGTGCTTGATCATGGGTCACAAACTAATTTAAGGTTAGTCTTACTTCCGATTTCATATTTCCCGCATTACCGATCTCCGATAGTGGAGGTGGATTGGTCAGCATTCAAAGCAGCAAAATATTGAAAAATTCATCGGCGTGGTACTTTCATGTTCGATGCAGTTGCCACACACGTTTTATGGTTGACGAATGAATCGTATTCGTCGTTACGGTTTACTGTGGCGACTGTGATTCCTGCGGCTGTGCTTGTTCCGGTGTTGCTGCCACCAGTTCGGCAGTAGCAAACCTCGCACCCACGTTCGTGACCTTTATCTTAGCTTTTTGCCCAACCTTTGCATTCTTTACAAATATTACAAAGCCTTGAACTCTGGCTATGCCGTCACCTTGTCTGCTCGTTTCAGTAACCTGAACGTCGTATTCCTTTCCTGCTTCTACAGGCTTTGGACCAAAGCTGCCACCGCCAAAGCGATTGCTGCCTCCTCCATATGTTCTTCCGTATGACATTAGTCGAGAGTGTTATGCTCTCAGGCAATATAAACCCGGAGCTAAGGGCTTGAAAAAACGCCGAGATATAATTTGCTGATATCCTGTTTGCTGTACTCTGCCGTGAAGTCAATCATTGTTATCATCCTCAGTTTCATCCGCCCTCTCTAACTCCTTTATCTTGTCCATCAGCTCAGTTTGGTTCTTCTCTAGCGACTCCAAACGATCCTTTAGATTCCTAATTATGAGGCTAAGCCTACTAATTTCCGTGTTGTTGCTTGACGCGAGCGAGTCCAGCTGACTGTACTCCCGATCATCTATGTTCTCTCCCAATTTCAGAGTTGATTACGGCACAAGTATTCTTAAGGTTTGGCAAAACTCGCTAGATCCGTCTCATGCCTCGATTTGATCGATATCATATATTGGTTAGGGCTGATCCCATCGCGCGCATGGAAAAAGGCGATGGAGACTGCATACCTATCACACAGATCTGTTATTGATTGCTTAAAGCACCTAGATCTTGTCTCTTTGCAATCCTTTTTGTAGCCCATTGATGTGCCGTTTCGGTCTACAGGGACCGATCAACTTAATATCCAAAATTACTACAGATTACGAGCTTGCGTTCTCTAGGGAACACATCAAGCGAACACCGGAAACAATTCTCGACGGCATTTCGAAGGATGCCCAAGCCGAGATATCTCTACTCGTCATGTCTAACTCTAGTGATTCTCGTCACATTTAAGGGGCAAATTAGCTATAACAACACACAATCTGAAATGTAGGCTGGATTCTGTAATTGCAATGATATCTAGCTTAAATGTCAGCTCGTAAGTTTCTAACAGCGAAGCACATTTGTTTGGGCTACTGGGCAACCCATCTATCATATTGACTAGACTCATTGTCATTTCGATATTTCTCTTGATCGCACCTCTCACCCTTCTTACTGGCTCAAATGCGGCATATGCAGAGCCAGCGATAGTCGTCTCACCTCAGGAAGGGCCCGGCGGGACCACTGTGAGGGTCGACGGATTCGGTTTTGTGCCGTCTTCTGTCGTGACTATCACCCTCAATGGGGGAAAAATGGAGACTCGTCCTTTCGCAATCACTGCTAATGATTTAGGTGAATTTGATGCGACGTTTGCGGTGCCACATTCGATTCAAGAAGGAACCTACCCCGTGGTCGCGAACGGACATGGCCTCGTACGGGTCTCCGCCTCTTCGACTTTTGAAGTTACCGTTCCGAATACCCCACCGGTGGCAGACTCCCAATCCGTCAGCGTCGACCAAAGCAAAGAAGTCAATATTAAATTGAAAGGAAGCGACCCAGAGGGCGATGAAATTACGTTTTCCATTGTTGACGAGCCGCAGCACGGCACCGTCGATGAATTTGACAAATCAACTGGTTCACTTACTTTCGTTCCATCCCGCGATTACGAAGGCAATGACAGATTCACTTTCAAGGTAAATGATGGAAAATTAGACAGCTTTTTGGCTGATGTCTCTATAAAGATTCTAAAGTCAGACGGCGCTCCCAGAATGGAAAACATGGAAGTAGAGATGCAGGAGGATATGCAGTTAACAATACTTCTCCAAGCAACCAACGAGGACTCTTCCCCACTGAGATTCGAGATAGTCGATCTTCCGCAGCACGGCTCTCTAGGCTTTATCAAGCCATACGACAGCAATTCCGCGTCTATAACTTACGCTCCCAATCTTAACTTTAACGGCACGGATACTTTTACTGCAAAAGCTAGTGATACCCGATCTGAAAGCGAAACTGCGACTGTCACGATATTGGTGACGCCGGTCCAGGATAGCCCAATAGCTATTGGTGCACAGACGACAACTGCGCAGGAAAAATCGATTGAAATTACTTTGACAGCATCAGACCCCGACGGTGATGTTCTTGCTTATACTGTTCAATCGCTGCCGGGTCACGGCACCCTGATGGGTTCTGCTCCGAATCTTAAGTATATACCATCATTTGACTTCCGCGGGTGGGATAGTTTCACTTTCAAGGTAAATGACGGGACTGTCGACAGCAGCACGGCCCGAATTGAGATTGAAGTAACGAAGACCTCCAGCAGCGAGGCCGGGAATGACGGGAGTGGCAACTCCGATTCTGATAGTACCCAGGGTTCAGTGGAGCCTAGTCAGGAAATTCCAGACCCCGGTGTAACTGAGACACCAGTACCACCTGCGACCGGAGAGGTCACACCACCAGCTGCCGAACCAATAGTTTCTTCGCCTGCCGACGGCGAGTCCGCACAGCCGCAGATTGAATCTGGTGATACAGTTCCACCCAGAATAATATTCCCCGCATCAACTCAAATATTCGACTCACAATCGGAGGCCGGCGCGTCAGCAGTGTACAATATCATAGCGATCGATGCCATCGACGGCGAAGTAACACCAGAATGTACCCCGGCGTCTGGATCAACGTTCCCTATAGGTAAGGTTAACGTTGTCTGCACCGCCACTGACGCTGCGGGTAACACGGCGCTTGGCTCTTTTGCTGTGGAAGTGAGGCAGATTGCAGGGGCAAATAAGGAAACAAGTCCATTTCCCTTTGATTCATTTGAGTTCCAGATACCCGACATGCAGTTCGCGGTTCTACCTGTGATTATCGCTGCGGTGGCAGGGATTGGCTTGGCTATCGGCTTGAAGGTTGCAAAAAAGACGAAAGCCAAGAGTTCACAGCCCCAGAAATCTTCAAGTTAGATTGCATCAACCCCCTTTTAATTGAGAGCATTACATGGACGCTCGAGCCGGCTGAAGGCGATAAAACTTGCGGGACTCTCGTTCTCGTTGGTCTGGGGGAAAGCATAGAGAATCTTGCTGCGGGCCTGTCGTACGAGGCAGGCTGGACTTTCTTCCTAGGTCAGCTAGTAGAGCATTGCAAAAACGACTAGCTCACCTAGAATTTCTGGAACTAGTATTGCGCCTATGCGTGTCTTTTAGCTACTTTGCCTTCGCGGACTGGATTAGAGGCAGAGAGAAGGAAAAGGTCGCACCTTTTTCTCCATCGTTGTTTCTTGCCCAAATATTGCCGTCGTGAGCTTCAATTATGCTCTTTGCGATAAAGAGACCCAATCCCGTACCAGTCTCTGAATTTGTCGCAAATTTTGTAAATAGACGTGGCAGAATGTCCTGGTCAATTCCTTTGCCGCTATCCTTTATGCTAACGATGACAGAATTCTCTTCACCTTTTTCCAGTATAATGACAATCTCTCCGTTTGCTGTGAACTTTATGGCATTGGTGAGAAGGTTTGATATCACCTCGAACATCCTTGCACTATCAGCGTTTACGAGTACTGGCTCGCCCGCGGGGACAAGCCTGTTTTCTATGCGAAGTTTGATGTTTCGCTCAGCAGGCAGAAAACTCTGCATGTCTTGCACGATAGTTTCGACCTTCAACCCGAGGTCAACTGGCTCCTTGTTGAGCCTAAGGCTGTTGCTCTCAATGCGCGAAACCTCCAAGATTCCCGAAGACAAGTTGAGGAGGCGGCGAGCATTACGAAGCAACATGTCGACCTCTGGCTTTGTAATCGAAATCTCTTTCCTGTTCCCATCTTTGAACTGGCTCTCAAGTACCTCTGCCACTCCAAGTAAGGGCTGCACAGGCGTCCTGAGCTCATGCGCAGCGATATTGATAAATTCTCTCTGGAGTCTGTCGTGGCTCATAAGCTGCTCGTTTGCCGAGCTCAGTTCCGACGTCCTTTCTCTGACCGTTTTCTCTAGTCTCTTGTTCCAGCCAAATATCACAACAACGGCGACTAGTGCTGCAGCTGCTACAATGATTATGAGCGCCATGGCTAGATTCCTTTGCTGCTCGATCAAGGGAGCCACGTCTATTGCAAAGGTGTGCGGAGCCAAGATATACAGCACTCCGAATTGTTTGCCCTCCAGTACGATAGGCTTGTATGCAAAGGTCGCCTTCTCGTCATTCCCTATCGGAACATCCAGCATCCCAGAGTTTCCTGATAATGCATCATCCAATCCGCTGTTCATTGCCCGAAGCAGTTCTACATCAATTGAGGCCAGGTGGGATTGAAAGCGCACGCCAAAGGCATTCTTGCCGACGTATTCCTGCTGCTCGTCGTAAAGGATAATCCCAGTATTGTCGAGCAGCCCAACCTCGCTCTGGAGGTTTGGAGATAACTGACTCTTTAAGAATAGGCCAAGGGCATCTGTCCTTATCCCGGCGACAATTATACCTCTGAACTGGTCGCCCGCCTCCATCGACACCCCATCACCTTCTTTGGCAAGGATCGGGTAGGAAATATACAGCCTATTTACCTGATCGTTAGATTCTACAACGCTGCTGTAGTATAGCTGGTGGTTTTCCTTTGGAACGCTGAAATAAAGTCGATAACTGAGGTCAATGTTTGCGTACTGCTGAAGTGCGGTCTGGTTGATGTTGCTAATCCACTTCATCTTCCCGTTCTGGTCTAGCCACATGTAAAAGTCCACGAGTTCGGAGGTAGACTGCTGTGCCCTGTTGAGCAGGTGCTCAGCTCGTTCTTGGTCGTCTTGAAGGATAGCCGGTGACCCGGCAATTATTTCGATTGTATTTACCGAATCAGCGAGCCTGTTGGAAAGTGAGTTTGCAAGATCGTGGGTCTGGATGTCTGCATTTGATCGAATATTTGCTATAGAGATCTCCTCGATGCGCTGCGATGTCGAAGTTGAGTACTGGTTCGACAGAATACCGATAGGAGTAGCGATAGCAACTACTAATGCTAGCAATGCGAGGCTCTTCCTTGAGACTATGAAATTCAAGGATACAGTCGTTGTTCCTGTGTGATAAATAAGGTGCACTGCTAGAATGTTCTATAACTCGCCGGAGGTACTGGCAATCGTTTATTACTTCAGTCTCCTTCCGTTGGCTCCAATCTTTCGGGGATGACCAAACGTTCGTCAAGGAGATCAGATGTCAATGCATCTAGTCTAGCTTTTACGTTGCTAGGAACTTGCGCGTCCAGTGAATGAAACGGAGCTATGTATACTAGCCCATCACCGGGCGCATCCCTAAAAGCCTCGATCCCCGGCCTGGTAATCTTGCCGTCAAAGGTTCCATTTAAGACACTCAAAATTGCGCTGTTATACGCCTTGTCGACGTCGAGTACAAAGGAAGACAAGACGCTGTTTGGCGCAAGAGAATTCTGGTCCTGCACCGCACCAAGTGAATATATCCCATTTTCCGTGGCAGCCTCGATTACACCACGGCCTGAAGAGTCTGCGACGTGGAAAACAATATCCGCATTCTGTTGCCTAATAAGCGACGTCGCGACCTCTTTTCCTTTCGGCGGATTATCCCAGTCGTTAAGGTATGTCCCGACAACCTTGACTTGGGGGTTCGTCGTCTCGGCACCCTGCTTGAATCCCTCAAAGATGTTGATTACGTTAGGATACTCTTCCCCGCCCACAAATGCTACGACGTCAGTCTTTGTCATCATTCCCGCCAAGGCCCCAAGTAGAAATGATCCTTCCTGCTGCATAGGAAAAATGGACGCGACGTTCTGGGATTCTACAAGCCCCGTAAAGACGACAATCTTGACATCTGGAAACTGCTGCCCCACCCTGACCGCGGGGTCGCCCCATTGGACGCCATGGGCAATAATAAGGTCATACTTTGACTCTGCGTATCGTTTCAACGTCCCTTCGATATCGGAAATGCTAACGTTGTCCTGCGAAATTACTTCAAAATCGTACTTCTTCCTCATGTTGTCAGCAGCAGCTAACGCAGCCGACCCCCAGCCCCCATCACTGAAGAGAGCATCGGTTAGCACAGCCACCTTCAGGGCGTGGGGAGGTGTGTTCAAATTCCTGGTTGTAGCAATTCCAGAAAATGAAAACAGTCCAAAGATGATAAGAGCCACAGCGGCTGCTGTCACTATCAAAACTGTTTTGTTCTTCCCAATACCCTGCATTACGATTGTCTTTTGATCTTAATGCAGAGATATTAAAGTAGAGTTTCCTATGGTCCCCTGCCATACGCGCATGGCCAATCAAAGTCTACCGTGAGCTTTGTGAAAATGTATCTACCTCGACAGCAATTCCGTGTTGACCAGTGTCAATGGTGTTTTGCCCTCTACTACTCTCGCGATATTTGATGAAATTACGCCAGCTATAGCTTCCACAGATTCCTTCGTCCACCCAGCTACGTGAGGCGTCAAGACAAAGTTGTTGAGCTGGAGTAACCTGTCGTCAGGATTCGCCGGTTCCTCCCAGAAAACGTCAAAAGCGGCCCCAGCAATTTTGTTTTCCTTAAGGCAGTCATATATGGCATCTCTATCGACGATAGGAGCGCGCGCCACATTTACAAGGAACGCAGAAGGCTTCATCAGGCCCAAGGCCTTTGCATCCAAAAGGCCACGCGTTTCATCGTAAAGTGGCACATGAAGCGAAACAAAGTCCGCTTCGGGGATGCACGCTTGCAGTGCTTCAGGCTCCCTGACTTCATCGACAAAGAAGGACTTTTCCCTGCCAGGCTTGTCGCTCACCGGGTCTTTAGTCACCGCGATTACCCGCATGCCAAACGCCTTGGCCCTTTTTGCGACTTCCATGCCTGAGGCCCCAAGGCCGACTATTAGCAGGGTCTTGCTGTAGAGTTCGGTTCCCATGATTCGGGGGTTTCTTCTCCTTGCCACACTCCGGCCTGAGTCTTGCATGTTCTTAGCGAGAAGCACCATGAGAAACATCGTGTGCTCGGCTACTGATGTTGAATTGGCAAGTGGTACGTTTGCTACGTATATCGATTTTGAAGTGCAATGCGGGACGTCGACGTTATCATATCCTATACCAGCTTGATGGACCATTGCAAGATTTGGGCATGCGTCAATAATCGGCCTGTCAATTTTGCTGGTGCCATTGACCAGTATCTCTGAGTCAGCGATCTGAGGTGGCAGTGGTTTTTCCATATCGACAATTTCTGATGCAAGCCCGTGCGGCTCTAGCTTGCTGTCCAGAATATTCTTAAAAGAGAGCGACCTCATGGTGACCTTTATCTTCAAATCGGCCTACCTGACATTCTAAAGGTGCTCCTCATTTAACTCTGATGGATGGCGCCTTCGGAAAGTAGTGGCACCCACAATATCAAGCGATTGTTCGGAGAAAAAGTCATTAGTCAGAATCGCATTATCAACGATAATGTTCGAGAGTCGCAGAGGCACTTATGCCAGACTACTGCCGCTCGAAATGCGCATACTAAAATTCATCAAGCCAAAGTCTCAGACAGAGAAAAAGATAGCAAAGTCGCTCGAGGTAGATTCCGTTGTACTGTCTCCTATCATTACCGACCTCATTCTAAGGGGATATCTCGAGATCTTTAGGAGGAGGAAGATGTACTTTTTTACAAAGGAAATATGCACGATTACTCCTGAGGGTATTTCTGCACTGGACACGGCAATGACACCATTGCAGAGCCTTGTTGAGTTGATCCGGAGCAAGGCTGTAGAAGCACTTAACAGCATGGTGTCCGAATCGCCTGCCCTGAAAGCTGTGGCAATGTCCGCCCGAACTATTTACAAAGTAGCAAAGGTAATTGTCTAAACTTCCGCAAGCCTGCGGACTCGCGAAACTGCTGGAAAAGTACTGGGTGCTACACCCAGACGAATTAGCTATAACAAATACTAATGCGCTAATGCACTCATTTTTAAATGGCATGCCACCTGATAAAACGTGAAGTCATTATGTCTTACGGAAGAGATCGAGGATACGGCGGTGGGCGATTTGGGGGCCAAAGAGGCTTCGGAGGCCCAAAGCCGGTAGAGTCAGGAAAAGAATACGACGTCGAAATTACGGAAATCAGTAGACAGGGAGACGGCATCGCACGCGTGCAGGGTTTTGTGATTTTTGTGAAAGGAGGCAAAGTCGGCCAGAAGACAAAAGTCAGAATCACGAACGTAGGAGCTAGATTCGCAACTGGAGAAGTGGTTTCGGGTGGATCTGCAGGCTCAAAGCAAGCTAGGAAAGCAGAAGTCGCGCCTGCGACCCCGGAAAATGAGAAGCCAGAACTACAGGATTACAAAAGTGGCGAAGAGAAGCCGCCGGAATCAACTTCAAGCTGACAGGCCAACGCTCTCGACGTTAGCAACTCAGGGGATAATAGCAATTGCTGCTAGCCGGTAGGGCTTCCTATATGCTAGGCCAACTTTGCTATAAATGATCAGCTGAAGCCTTAAAACAATACTTTGCGAATTTGCGCTATGAGCTATCCAGATACTAAAAGCCCAGTTGATTCCAGTTCCTCTCCGCGGATGAACGAAGACGAAATTCATTTTTTGGATCGCTCCCCGCACTACTTTGTGACATTTGTGGACATGGTCAATTCAACAGAAATCGCATCACATTTTCTCGCATCAGAAGCAGTCAGAAAGTACTATTCGATCTTCATTAATGCCGTCGCCTCAATCGCGCGGGACGCCGGCGGCAAAGTCATCAAGAATGCCGGGGACTGCCTGGTTCTCTACTTCCCACAGACATCTGGCACACTAGACTTTGCTTCACTAAAGCGATCGCTGGAATGTTGTCTCGATATTTGCGACGCACACGCCGCAATTAACTCTCTTGCCAAATCAGAGGGCCTCCCACCGATTAACTACAGAGTCAGTGCAGATTACGGCACAGTCGAACTTGCAAAATCAAAGACGTCTAGCGAATATGACCTAATTGGACCTACGATGAACCTATGCTCAAAGATAAACTCCAAAGCAAGGTCAAACAGTCTAGTCGTCGGAGGAGATCTCCATGAAATCCTTACAACAGGCTTTGCGCGCAAAATCAACCACTACTATCGGTTCGAGCAAATAGGCGAATATTCCGCCGGCTTAAAATGTGCTTATCCTGTTTTCGCTGTAATTCGGAGACCCGAGGCGGGCATACCTGATGATTCCGGCACTAATCCAGAGCAAAAGGGTCGTCACAGGATCATGATTGTAGACGACGAGCCAGATATTCTGATGACTTTTGGCACGATGCTAGGATCAACAAGTGATGTTGATGTGGAATCCTTTACAGACTCTCTGGAGGCTTTGCGCCAGTTTCTCGCCAAAAATTCTGGCTACTACAATCTTGTGATAGCCGATATCCGGATGCCTAAGCTGAACGGAATTCAACTTTCCAAAATCCTCAAATGCCTTGACCGGGATCTGCACATCTTGCTCGTGACTGCACACGACATAGTCGAAGAAGTCTCTAGCATGCTGCCTGAAGTCCAAAGGGACAATATCGTCAGAAAGCCATTGTCGCAAGACATGTTTTTGAATAAGGTAAAATTGGCGATGGCAAGGTAATTGATTTGGCTCAACTTCAGGCACACTACTGCATCAATATCCAAGATTTTACTGCCTCGATAATCCGAACTTTGATACCTAAATTTGGATAATGCTCTTTTGCCAAACCAAGTCGAGCAAGAAATGGTATTCCAATAAGAACGATCTCCCCACTTGATATTTCTCGGAGATTGTTTTTCGAAAAGAAAAAAGAAAAGATTAGTCAAGCTTGATTTCGTGCTTTTCCTTTACCTTGTTACCGAACTCGTCTTTGGATTCGCGCTCGATTTTCAGGCTATCGTCGTCTTTCTTGACTTTCTCCTTGTATTCTCTTTCTTCCATAATCATATCCGCGCAACATCACTTTAATGGATTGTAGAATAACATATTGTTCAAATCATGTGTTCCAGGATTTGTAGTGTCATTCTCGGAGTACTTTAGAATGGTTGATGCGTCGTACAGTGATGATTTCATCATTCCTTACGATCGTGTCAAGGCTCATAGCTCCAGTGATGCTGTGGCTCATATCCGGAGTAAAATTCTTCCGCGATTTTAGATCGATCTCGCACACTGAGGCATTGTTTGAAAGCCGACCAGAGAAACCAATACGTCATTGTGTATTTCTGACTACACACTGTCAGGTGCAGCTCGCGAGACAATCTCAAATGATTATTTTATCCACGCTTCTTAAGACAAGCTGCGAAAGCGCTCCAAGTGATGTCATGAATTCGGACATCTAAAACTTATAAGAAAAAGGCTGGATATAGTCAGACATCATGCCTGAGGTAGAGGGCTCGCCAATAGGCGAACTAGTGGCACAGAGCTATGTTAGATCAACGCCTCTGTGTATTCTCAAGATACCGTATGCTAGCCTCATCTCAGAAAGTTTCATTAATATCAACCCAGGCACTACTCACAATCAAGCTGCCCAGTCCAAAGGCATGCTGGAGTTGAAAAAATGAGCTCTCAACGCGCGAAAAAACCGGAAAACACCTGCCCCATCTGCGACACGGACTTGGTCGATTCGAGACGGCTTGAACAGGCCAAAAAGGAACTTGATAACGCCCTCAGTCGAGGAATTCGAGACTCAACCCGCCAGCAAAGGGACGAGTACCGCGGATTGCTCAAGGAAATCAAAGAGAAACACAAATCCGAGGTCCGCGACCTTAGAAGGGCGAGCGCAGAACAGCTTAATGCGTTAAAAGGTAAACAAGTCGCTGGCGCAAAGAAGGAAAAGACAGCATACAAGGCAGCGCTCGCAAAGCTCAAACGGAATCACCAGGAACAGCTTCGCAGCCTGCGGGACACTTATGACAGGGAAAATCTTCGCCTTCAAAAAGAACAGGGAAGCTCTTTCAACTTACAGCTGCAGGAAATAATTCGTAACTATGGCAACCTTGCCACCGGCCACCAGAAGGAGCAGGAAAGGCTCAAGAAAATACACGATGAAGATGATTCATTGTTACGAAAGCGGGATTCTGAAATCGCCAATCTCCGGATTGAACTGGCAAAGTCGTCTTCCAAGCTGGAAGTCAAGGAATTGGCGCTAAAGTTACACGAGCGCGACGATACCATTGAAAGGCTGAATTCCAGAATACAGGAGTTGGAAGGCAGGATGGTCGCGCCCCAGCGGCCGCCGGTCACTATGGAGCCTCAGAAAACTATGTCCGATGAGGAACAGAGAGAAAAACTCAAGGAGTACATGAGAGCCATAATAGAGATCACTAGAAGCCAGCAGGCTGAAAAAAAGAAGTCCGATCACATGCAGGGCATGGAAGGGGAAAAACCTGATATACCAGAATCGAAGGTCGACAGAAAATTAGGCTGGTTCTTTTAACGACTGACCGCCATATTTGATGGCAACGTAGCTATCAGAGTTGGGAATGTTCTAAGTACTTTGTCAATGCATCAAGGGTGCATGTTCATGTGCACCGAGTTCCTCACGCGCGGGCTCAAGAGGTCCACTCTAGCGACGCGATCTTAGTCTCGCTAGCAGCCCTTTGCGCTTTGCTTTTGGCTTATCTTCAAGGCCATCCACTTCGGCTTTGAAGCCAAATTGCTCGAAAACGTCTTCTTGGATATCTTCAGGGAGATAATGCGAAATTTCTTTCATCTTGAGCTCCAGCTGTGTAATGCGATGGCCCTTTTCGTTATTTTCCTGAGCAATCCTGGCAATTTCAGCTTCTGATTCGGTTCTTATCTGCTCGATTTCGTCGGCCTTTTTCTGCATCGCCTCGACAAAGTCGTCGTGAATCATGCTTTTCAGATTATCCAATCGTTCGTTACTTTCATTGGCAAGCCTCGTTTCATAATTTTTGGCAATCTCGTCAACCGAATTTTCAAGGAACTTTTTCAATTCCGTGCGCAGAGCCTCATTCTGGTTAGTGTAGTCAGCACGCATCTGTCTGAGCTGACCCTCGTAAAATTTCTTTGACCCTTCTGTTGCATCTTTGATGGCTACTTTGGATTTTCTGAGCTGTTCCCTGAGCTCACTCTGTACCGCCTTGTATTCCACCCTGTGCTTCGACTTGAGCGCCTGGATCTCTTTTCTATGTCCTGCCTTTAGTTCAGTTAGTTTTTTCTTGTCGTCGGATTGACCTGCACGAACACCCTTCGTTCTAGTCTTCTTTGAGGAAGCGGGTGGCACTTTTTTATTTTCGGGGCGTTGCGAATCTTTGTTGACCGCGTCAATAGCAAAAACAGAACTCTCGTCTTTTCCAGACATTGGAAATTTTATGAGCTGATGTCTTTAAAGCACTTGTATGTCCTGGGCCTCGACGCATTCACTCGTATCGCTCGCACTTGCGTAGGGTACACAGATACAATGCCGGCTTTTGTGACTAGCCTACGGCTTCAGACGCTACAATTCTGCCATAGCCATACGCATAGTCGTCCCCTACCTTACCAAGATCCAGTGCTGTGTCGAAGAGTATGTTCTGCACTCTAATGGCAGAAAGCCAAGGCCTTTCGTGCTTCATCAAGGCGACTGTTGCACTCACAATCGGAGTAGCCAAGCTCGTGCCACTTCCGGTAGCATAGCCGGACTGGTAGGTAGATAATAGACTCACACCTGGGGCCGAAACATCCACTGACGTCCCTCTTCCCGAAAAGCTTGCAACAACGTCGTTAGCGTTGACTGCGCCTACGGTGAGTGAATAGCTGATGCAACCTGGAATAGAGACGCCGTCGCTTCCGTGATTTCCTGCCGCGACTACGACTACTGTTCCCCTGTCAAAGGCGTACTTTATCGCATCTCTTATGTCGGGCATCTGAGTATTGCAATATCCCTTGTATAGGTAGGGCGCAGCTGTCCCCATGCTCAGGTTAATTGCGTCAGCCCTGAAATCATCAGAGTTTCCAGCGATTCCATCGGGTCCATCTACTGCCCAGTAAATAGCCGCCACAACGTCACTGAAAAATCCTGAACCAGCCGAGTCGAGAACTTTGCCGACAATTATGCCTGCATCAGGAGCCGCACCTTTTGCACCCCAGCGAATACCATCCGCAGTAATAAGCCCAGCAACAAGGGTCCCGTGGCCATTGTCATCAATCGGGTCATTGTCATTATTGACGAAATCCTTGCCGCCTATGTAGCTTGACGCAAGGTCTGGATGATTGTAATTATAGCCAGTATCCAGAACAACTATCTTTCTGCCTTGTCCAGTGTTTCCCGAACTCTCAACCAGGTTGGCACCTATTTGCGAGTTGGCCACCGTAGAGTCCGTGAAGAGCTTGATATCTTCTTGTAATTCAAGACTTGCGGCCACTTCTGCTGGGCAGACTAACGCCTTTAGTTTCTTGGCTTCCCTCACGATTTCGCACCCTTGACTTTTTGCCGCCGATATCTTGTCTTCAGAATCTGACATTACGCGGACTCGTTTTCCTTTGTCATTATCCTGCTTGGCAAGTGCATTTTGCATTTGCCCGGCAAAAATGAACGACGCGACAAGGACAATCAGGAACGTTGCTAGCAATAATTTCGACATTGTCTCAGAACCTCTTTCCAATTAGGCGAATAAATCCGCATTATAAAAAAACGTAAGGAACATTCTGCGGTCTGTTACTTACTCTGTATTCGATTGTCTCTACTTAGTTGCCCGCAAGCAGTATCATTTATTTTCCTGCAAAAGTCTTTCACTCCTTAGGACAGACTTATTTCCATCCTCTAACTCTGAAATCAGCATGAACGTCTTGTGCTATGCGCTACTCGCAGCACTTGTAATCCCGCTAATTCCGACAGCTCTAGCACAACAAATGGATTGGTCCTTGCTTGAAACAGATAGTGCTCCGCCTGCCAGGAGGTCGCACGCCATGGCGTATGATCAAGAAAACGGAGTCGTTGTGCTATTCGGGGGATATGGAAATGGCAGCCACTTGTCAGATACTTGGGCACTTGACGTAGGGACAAAGACCTGGAAGAATATGGAACCCTCCCATGCTCCGTCACCTCGAGCGGCGACCACAATGGTCTACGATCGTGTCAACGAGCAGATGATTCTATTTGGCGGGTTTGGTCTCGGCCACTCTGTTGTTTCGAATGAAACTTGGACGTACAGCTATGAGAGAAATGAATGGTCAAGGATCGAGACCGAGTTTGCTCCAAGCGAACGGGCCTCGTACGGGATGGCATTGGATACACAGAGACAAGAGCTCGTCCTTTTTGGTGGCTTTACAGAAATGGGCTACTTCAATGATCTATGGGTTTACAATATTGTTAAGCAGGAATGGCAAATTTTGGAGGTGTCAGGCGAATCTCCTGCGCCCAGGGGGGCGATGTCATTCGTTTATGATGTGAAGAAGGACTACTTTGTCATGTTTGGTGGATTTTCTGATCAAGGGTTCTTTAGCGACACCTGGATCCTTGATCCGAACGCGGCTGCCTGGATCGAAGTGAAACCTGAATCCAGTCCTCCTTCTCTAAGAAGCCGAATGGTGTATGACGACTCAAGCGGGATCTCAGTTCTTTTTGGTGGAGACACCATTCCGCTAGAGGGTCACCAGGGATCTGCTGTGCCATACGGCAAGACTTGGTCATACAACTCGTCGGAACAGCGCTGGACAGAGATATCGGCACATAATAGTCCAAAGTCAAGAGCGCTTAACGGAATTGCCTACGTTACCGATACTGATACTGTAGTGATTTTTGGGGGGACTGACACCCTCATTGATGACGCAAACTTTGTGGGTCACGAGTTCCAGGATACGTGGGTGCTTGCACCTGAAAAAGGGAGGGACGATTTCGGCATCATATTGGTATTACCGATCATAGTCGTAGCAGGAGCGCTAGGCATATTTGTAATAGCAAGAAGAAAGAAGCGAAAGACAACTGCCGAGTGAATGTGCTTCTGTATTTTCTGACTGGTGTAATGTTGCAGCGCCGACTAGCGCAGGCAATAAAAAACCAGTACAGATCCAATAAGCGTTGGCTACCGAGCGCAGCATGTCGAAGCGGGGCAAGTTCGAAATTTGCGCCGACATACTGCGAGTGCTCGATTCAGGATTCGAATCCAAAAGAGCAGCTATTGCAACAAAGAGCAACCTGGACAGCAGGGCGTCATCTAAGTATCTGGAACTATTGCTAAGGCATCGACTAGCCCTCAATGCTCGAAATACACAAACAATGTTTGTGTATTTCCGACAAGGGCAAAAAATACCTGAATGTCTATGCAAAACTTGTCGAAATACTCGAATAGGTCTGTTCTGACTTGGGTCTAGTAGGAATGTAGCTGGAACCTATGTTCCCGTAGCGCTGCCTTGCTTGAGAATGTCGCAGGGCAACCTTGGCAGCGGTGTAGTTGCCTAATGTAATGCCTCGAATATTCCCTTCCCACTCCGATACCGTAAATCTTCTCACGCACAGCAACGCTTAACGTAAATAACTCGGAGTATTCCGCCTGGTGAGATGGCTTGGGGAGACTGCGATCTCTGGGCGAGAATGACAGATAATTGCCTTCCTCCAGGCCGGAATTCTCCAAGAAGCCGTTTGTGTTGTGCATGACGGTCTGTGCTACTACTCTGGACACTTAGCTATAAACGCAAAGAGACCACAGTTCAAGGGCAAATCAGAAAAATTATCCGGCGGTCAAGTGCTACTTGACTAGCGAAATTGTTTTGCGGGCAAACATTCAGCGTTTTCCGGTCGCTAGCTTGTCGAGAAAATAGTCAAGAAGCACGATTGTAGTGGCGACCTCCCTGTCTGACATGTTGTCAAGGGATTCATTGAACTCCACGAGGATATCCCTCCAGATTTCTATTGTCCCACTGCCCTTGAACCCGTGAGCCTGATTGTAAGCAACAAGGTGTCTGCAGAATTCATCAGAGAATTTCAGCTCATTGACATGCTTGTCAACGACCCCTGCTTGGTGCAGCTTTCCAACCAGACCTTGATCCTGCATTATCACAAGCCCTGAGCAGAATTTGAATAAAACTGGGCAGTCCACGCCATTTACATAGCGATGGTGTTTTCCACCTGTAAAGGCAATTGAATAGGATAGAGGATTAACCCATTAATCACATTCATTGTGGATAGTTCCATTTTTGTTGCATTGTACTGTAAAAACCGGGCGCGCTACCGGAAAGATGAACTGTTCCTGAATGTTGTAAAGCCTTATAAAGAAACCGTCTCATTAGGTTGCGGGGCAGGCGGGCAGGTTGACAGTGCTTCAGCTATTAGGGCTGGGAATCGGCAAGCAAAAGCTAGCTATTTTGCTAATATGGTTTGCGTGTCTTGTAGGCATCCGGTTGCTACTGGGGCTCATCCTATCCAACTTGTGGATCGGAACCGTTGGCGCGGTCGCTATTACCTTTGGGCTATTCTATCTTGCACTAATTCATACACCTCTTCGTCGCTACAAATTCGCCGTTAACGACATCCTCAAGGAATGGTACAAGAAAAAATACCTACTATACAGCGTGGCTATCTCTGGTTCAGTAATCCTTGGATTAATTGTGTTGATTGAATATGGCTACGGAATGCATCCCGGCGAGATTGTGTCATTGAAAGAAATTA
>DASYRH010000064.1:0-8031 GCA_036004585.1 Nitrososphaera sp.
GATTGGGAAGTGCTCGCCATAGAAGAGAGCGGCAACCAGACACTCAATTCGAGTACGTTCAGTACTAGCGACTGACCAGACGCACAAAATCAGTGGTCCCAGATTGCAGAGCCACTGTGTTTTCCTTTTTTCATAAGTCAGAAAGTAAATCATCGTCATGATTATCAATTCCCATAATGATGCTTACATGTCGGGCTACATCAGTGAAAGGGTTGATATGGGGCCAAGGGAATGTGTGCTCTTAGAACCAACGGACTCAAGGTTTAGGCTAAGGGAAGACCCGCTCCAACTTTTCGTGATTACAAAATCCTGATACAAAAGGAAGAAAAAAGGGGGGTGTAAGGCACCCGTTTTCTGTGGCTAGATTTTGAAGAATCTGGCTCTCCCTATGACGGCGACAACTCCAACCGCCGCAGCTATCGCGCCCAACGCCGCTAGTGGAAATTCCGGTACTACGCTTGTTCCAGTAACTACGACGTCGTGTTCGCTGTGTGTGTAGGAAAGGGTCATGACTGCATCGACTGATCCTTCGTTTTCTACCTCAAAGTCGGTTGTAGTCTGGCCATCGATCGTAACGGCGTATGGTCCCATGAGTATCTGTCCAATTTCGACCTCTGTGGTTCCTCTTGTACCAGTTTCGCCATCAACAGTGAATGATACTTGCTTCTTCTCTTCATCTACCGCTAGTGCGCTGATTGTAGAGTTTGTTCTAAAGTCGACACTTACATTTGCGTCAGCAATAACTACAGTATGCGACTCAGTAGTTAGTCCAATACTGATACCACCACCATTTCCAGCAGGTGGACCTCCCGTGACTTCAGTATCGATTGCCCCTTCTACCTGTAGAGATGCCACTGCACTATCAAAAGCACCAAGATTGCTATCAAATTCTAAAGTTGGTGCCATGTACATCACGGCCACGATATTCTCCGCTGTCTCAACTGCGACCATCCTAAATTTCTGATCTGAACTTGGACATTCTACGGTAACCTCGGTTCCCTGTACACCAGCAACAGTCTGCGATGTGACTGAAGGCTGATTACAATCAATTACATTTTGGGTCAACGACGACGGATCACTCGCATCCCGTCCCCCCTTGGCAGTAATCAACAGATTAATAGTCTTCATAGTCGCTGGGTCGGGCTCAGACAGACCACCAGGGCTTGTCGCCACAAGTGTTGTCTCAGAAGTCTGTGATACTTCAAAGCCGCTCCAACCTTCAGGGAAAGTTATCGCTACACCCAGTTCTTCATTTGTGTAGGTGCCGCTGACTTCCTGCATACCGTCCTGCGCGTACGCGGACACCGCCGCTACAGGAAGCAACAGCAGGAGTCCCGCAAGTAAAGCTTTTTGCGCGTATCTATTCATTGGTGTCCTATATGCTACGTGTATAAAAGGATGGAAGGATTAACGATAAAGATTGTATGCCGCCTTCCCACCATCCCAGAACTAACGTCTCCCAAAACCGCAAAACAGTGCGATAATACCCATGCCGCTATTTTTGAAACGGACTCCGAGGCAAGTTGACTGATAACCATTGTAGAATACTCGGCATATGCCAGTTGCATGCTGGAAATTCCGTGGCCGTTCGTCATGGCTTTGTTTAAAAAGCTGTCTTTGGTTAATACGTGCATGAACGTGTGTCTGCCACAGATTGCGGATGCGGTTCTGATCGACGCTGGAGCGAACTAGATGTCGGTAAATCCGTTGTCCGACTCGAAGGGGCGTGAGTTCTTTAGACGTTTCGAGCTCTCAGGTTGGTGGCTGAGATACAATCGCGGGCTGACTTATGAAGCGCTGCTCAAGGACAGAATCATCCAGCTCGGGATAGAGGCAGGCCTACAGGATCGGTGGCTTAAGAGGATTCTCCGTCATGCAGTTTCAGAATTTGCAAAGAAGGGTCTTGGCCCTGATTATTATGGATATCATAATATTGATCACGAACTGGAGGCTGCCTACTTTACGCTGCTATCCGCCAGCGGCTTGCGGCTGGTTCGCTCTGGTTTCACCCAAAAAGACCTCAACTATCTTTTCGTTGCCGCCCTTTTTCATGACTACGATCCTCAAAAGAGGTTTGACAAACCACATGAAGATGCCGTGGAACGAATCGTGCGAACAGACAAGAAAATTGTGCAACTTATCAATGAAGTTGGATTAAACATCGACATCGTACTTGCCCTCATCCACAGGACCGCCTACCCGTTCCGCGGAGAAATCGCAGATCACGCGCTGGCACGAATGAAAGAGTTATTCAGCGCCGCCGGGATAAATGAAGCCAATATTCCGCTAAGAAATCGGTACTCTGACATGGGGTGGTTTCTATCTGTTGCAGAGCGCATCGCCGGGTATGCCCTAGGCGATTTCGATCACGCCTTGGATTTGGCAAGAAAAAACGCGCATGCGCTAGGATGGCACCCTTCTGTCATAAATGAGCGGTCGGTACAGTACTTTTCTTCGCTCAAGGAAGAGAAGGAAATGTTTGAAAAAGTAATGTCAGGAGTCCCCGAGCATTACAAACGAACATTTCATAGGAACGTAGAAACATTCAGCAAAGCATGGGAGGAGGAGCTCGAGCTGAAGGGCCTTATCTCCGACGAGCTAAAGCTGACGACCGTGGTCCAGACGATGGATGGGATTCAAGTTCAAGATAGGGCGACTGAAGTCATTACGGATGGTGTTAGGAATGCCGTCTCAAAGATATTCAGGGACCAGGCACTTCCAATTCGAGTGGCGGAGGACGAGTTTTGGCGCTCGCTTTCAGATGAAAATACTATATTGGTCACACTGAGGATAGACAAGAGCGAAACCGTGCCTCAGATAGTTGGTTACGCAAAGGGATATCCTTTGGAGAGAGCCGAACTCAGGCGCGGGACTGCTGACCGCAACAGAGGAGGAAACAACAGTGTCTATCTTGAAGGAATAGGCGTAATGAAAGGCTTTTGGGGTGCCAGTGGCGGTCACCTGCTCAGACTTAGATTCTTGAGCGAGGCTTCTAGGCGCGGATACAAGTTTGTAACGGGCTACGCACACCGCGACGTCATCATGCAGCGAGTCAAAAAGGGCGAGAAAATAGAAGTAGTCCGGAAATACGACCCTGATATGCTCGACTATTACAGGCAAGATTTGAACAATGACCTCTATCAAGTGATACTCAACGAATCTGAATCGATCTATGTTGGCCAGACATGATCTTGGCCATTGAAGGCCCGAAGAATGTTGCCCTCAACCGCAGTTATGTAAAAATCGTACTCATTTCCTACTTTCTATGTTGGATTTCTATGGATACGGCAAAAGAGGTAAAATTCTATACTAGAATGTCAGCAAAAAGGTAAAATATTGCATCTGCTATAATTGGTTATGGAGACTGCGGACTATAAGCGGAGCATGTCTGATAGATTCTCTAATTCCGTTACGTCTGTCCGCGCGATGAAGTACGGCGCGATTGCAGGGTTTATAGCTACTTGGTCTATTTCTACTGCAATTGCTGCCTCAGAGTTTGAACTGGGCCTGCCCATCAGCACGTTTTATTCCATAATGGGGATTAGCCTGGGATCAAACGATGCAATAATGGCTCCTTATCTAGGATTCGGAATGCATCTTGCCACCGGAACCATACTCGGCTCTGTCATAGGCGTGCTGGCAGTCAAGATCGAATCCATGCGCAAGAGCTCGATGGCAAACATCTTGGATCCTTACAGGGCAATCCTGATGGGAATAGGTACGGGTATGCTAGTGTGGCTTGTCCTGTTTCTGCCGGTGACGGCAGCCCTTGTCCAGCCCTCCGAAGACAGGATTGCCGAGGTATTATCCGGATCGCAGCAGAGCGACCGCGGGGCCCTAGGCAACAGCATTGGAGACGTCAGCCAATCATTTAGAGGGATAGCGCTGAGTGCAATCGTGTTTCATCTTATGTGGGGAGCAATGTTTGGGTTCATTGTCAGCTCGCTAGCCAGGATTAGGTTGTTCCAAACACCGGCGATGCCCCGCACGTCAAGGGCAGAGCAGTCCGGGGTAACTTCGAGCCGCAGCCTCAAGATTACTGTCTTTGGATTGGCAGCTGGGTTAGTATCTTCACTCGCAATTTCTGGCCTGATATTGTTGGTAGAAAGAACAAGCTCGCTTCCAGTTGGCACTTTTTATTATGTGCTTTCTGCCTCGATAACAAATTCATACAGTGGCAATTTTCAGGGCGCCGTCGGTCTGGGCCTACCGATGCACCTTCTGACTGGGAGCCTAATCGGACTCATCATGTCTGTGCCCTTCATGATCTTCAGGACCAGCACCGCCAGCGTAACAGGGAGGGCAGGCGCGTTTATACAAAAGTACGCCCCCATTTACGGGATTGCTTTTGGTGTTGGCCTCTGGATAGCGGTATACCTGCCGATAACGTACATAATTGTAGTGCCCTATCTCAATTCGTTTGAAACCCGAGACGTCTATATCGGGCAGCAAGTACCTACGGGTCAGCTATCTTCCACGACATTCTTCCAACTGCTGTCAATGTTGGACAGGGTAGTCTATGGTGCAATAGCGTTCAACATCTTTTACGGTCTGTTGACTGCAATCGTGATCAAATCGGGTTTCGAAAAATATCTGGTTTACCGCAGGCAGACACGCGGAACGGAATTTTCCGCGTAATTCAGCTACGGACTCTAGTTGTCAGAGATCTAAATGGGGAGCAAAATTCTAGAGGCACATGATACGTAGCGGAACCCTACAAACTTGACGATAAATGCGATGAGATTGAAATTATTCTCATGAGTAAAATCGAAACGTTGACTAAGAGGTCCAAGATAATGACCATCCTCTGTGCAATGTGCGGGCTGAAAGCTAGACACGTTGCCGAAGTGAACAGAAATGCAATGTGTCCCCGATGCTTTTCTGACTATATCGAAGACCGCATTGGAAGGCGACCGATAAAAGTTGAGCAAAATAGTTCTCGAGTCCGCAGCATTCAGGCGTCAAGCGCTCGGCCAAAAATCGGGCAAACACATAGAGGCGCAAAAACAGCCCCGATGGAGTACGCGCAATCCTAGGAAGGAACTCGGAAATGCAATCTCAACACAGAGATGGCTCAGATCAGAATTACTTGATGGGAGAGCTGGAATCACTTGGCCTATCAACGATCAGGCTGAACGAACTTAATGATAATTATGAACTGCATGGTCTTGTGCGGAGAATCAAAGATGAGTTCTTGAGGCGATACGAAAATAATGACAGCATGAGCGATTGGCCCGCATTCAGCGATGGGTGCGGCGGGCAAGAAAATGAAGTTTCGCAGGAGTTACAAAACTTATAACGAAATGGTCGCTATCACCTGCACATGTCTTCAGACAATTACCTAGACGAAAATTTTGGCAAAGCCCTGGATTTCTTGGGTCCGAAGGTCGATAGTTGGATAAAGGAATTATTCAAAGGATTTGAAGCACTTCAATTAACAAGACCGCAGAAAGACCTGTTTCAAGGTCTTACGGTCGAAACAATGCTTTACAATACGCTGATGCCTAACGATGAAATACTTTCTGTGCTAGCCGGAATCATTCAGAATATAGCCAGAAAACACTCCTACGGCAATTCACTTGACTGGGGAAAGAGGGCTGAAGTCTTAGGCAGGCACACGGGTTAGCCACATCAAGAAAATGTGGATTCCCAACCCCATTCCTGTTGCAGGAGTAGAAGCCATTGCAATTCCGAGTGCCAATCTACGTATCCCTGAGTTCGTCTCCGGTGAGCACGAAATAGGCGTCTTCAAGAGCGCAACACGGACAGTAGTAGTGGATGCACTCTTCAAAGAACTCATGTTTGCAATCTAAACACGGGCAGTCCAAGACCTGGCTCACAATTCTGGTGCGGGCAGGGCTGAACAGTGGGGTCATATCCTTCCCGTTCTGACGTGAGACGTGCAAATAACTCTGGTGTAGAGGACGACGAGATTTATCATCTGACAAAAACGCACATCACAAAATACTAGTAGATTCATTCAAGAGATAGAAAGAAATTGCTTTGACGCCCACCTGTCTCAATTGTGCACTACCCGGGCTGCCTCAATTTACTGCAGGCAGTGATTTTTACTCTGGCTCTATCACTTGTTTTTCCGAGGCATGTCTCAAGTGACTGAAACTTTAAAGCGCGAGGCATTCCTTGCGATTCTTCGCTGCGGAATAAATGAACGACAATTTAATCGCGATGCTATGATCCTTGAACAAAAAGAGATCTTGAGTCCAAACAATAACTAATCGGATGAAACAATGTACTAGTCGATGGCATCATCCTAGTTTTTAATCGGGTCGATTATTCGGTATTCGATAAAGTCTTCAACCTCGGCTGGCGCAAGCCAACGCAGGGGACTTGCGCTGCCGTGTAAATTCTTCTCTTCTTGGTTCGCATAACTAGACAAGCCTTGGATAATTAAAGGTACCAGAATTAGTATCAAAGTGATTCACAATCCCAAAATGCTTTGCGTTCCGCGCATTCGAAGTTTGTACTACAAAGTCTAATAGGGTCTTGTTTAAGAATACAGGCATGAATAGCGCTGGTATTGCGGTGCTGCTTGTTGCAACATTACTACTTGGAATCTCAATAACAAACGCGCGAAATGTTTATGCGCACACTTTTTCCGGCGACCAAACCGCTAAGTTTCTTGCTACGGTCGAAGTGATAAAGGTCCATCTGATGCTGGCAGAGATTGACTTCGCGACAAATGCCACTCTATCTGCAGAACATGCGGAGCACGCGGCCGAGCACCTTACAGATGACATTGTAAAGGAGATAACTGAACGAAACAACCGGCTTGGAACTGAACTTCCTGCTTCTTTGGAAGAGCTTCACGAGGCGCTTGAAAGCGGCAATGCAACAGCAGCAGGTGTGAATGAACAGGTCGCTGAGATTAACGACCTGCTCGGTGAAACGGTAACTGTCCGAATAGAAAGGACACAGCTCACCAATTCAACTGTACAGGGAACGATGCTTGCAGATCTCGTTGACGAAATACTGGAGAGCTATAGTGGGGCATACGGTGCTGAAGAAGGACACGAGGAAGATGATTCCATGAATCTGACTGAAACAAGCGGTAACGAATCAACACAGACAAGTTCTATGGAAGGCATGGCATCATCCGAAGAGAACCACACTACATTAGTGAATATTATTGACTATGAAAGTGCTCAGGCACTAGCGGCCAGAGCAGTAGAGCTCTTCGATACCAAGCTCAAGGTATTGGCCGATGCAAATGCAACAGATGCTGTAACGGCACTGGAAGCTGGGCTGCAGAAATTAAAGCAGGCAATCGATAACAAGGCAACACTTGACGACGTCGAAGTAATAGTCCATACTGACGTGCATCAAAATATACAGGAGGCATACGACCTGCAGGTAATACCCGAGTTTCCGCTACCACTGCTAATGGCTATGTCGGCGATAGTAGGTATCGTTGCAGTAACAAGACTAAGGATGCTTAGCACGAAGCGGTAATCAAAAGTCATTGTTTCAACGAGATGAATAAGTGACAGAAGTGGGTCCAAGGGTGTTTCATACTTTACTGTGGAGGGATAGCATGATACCTAGCTTTCCAATTTTTGCAATCAGTCGTGTAAATTCTATGAATGTGATGTGCCTTGCATTTCCAGACCTTTGATGGATTGGGCCCAGTCCGTAAAATACGTGGATCGCAGCTATTAGCAAAGAAAAATATTAGGA
Source organism: Nitrososphaera sp. (assembly GCA_036004585.1). Lineage (GTDB taxonomy): Archaea > Thermoproteota > Nitrososphaeria > Nitrososphaerales > Nitrososphaeraceae > Nitrososphaera. The sequence goes on from DASYRH010000064.1 coordinate 7,696, forward strand.
TCTACCGACGACACAGATCACTTCATTATCCAAATTCACTCTACCATGGGAATCGGCATATTGGCCAACCGCATCTGTAACTGCCTCCCAGACTTGCTTCTTTTTCTCATCAGTTTGACTAGATAACATGGCCTGAATAGGGGCAGTTACCTGCTGTTGGAACTTTGTGTAGCTCCCAGCAGATTCAAAAGTAATCGTAACGTAAATTGTTTGGACCCTAACGTCATTGAATCCAGCTTGAATAAATGACTGTTTCAGAGCCTCAATGTCGGCTAGGGCAAAAGGTCCCGGAGTTCCGGCCGGAGGTGGGGGAGCCTTGATTTCTTTTCTGACGGT
>DASYRH010000065.1:0-17336 GCA_036004585.1 Nitrososphaera sp.
TGACGTTGAATCTGCCTTGCAGAAATACTGGTTCTTCAATGCCCCAGCTCCACTTCTTTAGAGGCTTTATCCGGATGTACGTGGCAAACGGATGATCAGTTTGAGCCATATATCCGCCTTGGCGAGTAACAACGTCAGCGATTCCGTAAATTCTTAGTCCGCGCGGTTCCCACGGGTTTACAGATTTCAAATCATCAATGACTATTGCGACCATGCTATTTTTCTGGACGTTCTTATACTTTGTAGATTTGAGCAGATTCATTCCACCAACGTAAAAGTACTCACCATCAAAATCAAAACCAACGGGAGCAACATCGGGTTGTATGGAACCGTCAGTCAATGACGCAGTAGCTATCCGTGCGAGCCGCTGTGATCCGAGATACTGTTTCTCTCTTTCGGAAAACATTGCATTAGACATAATTTCTCGCCCCTCCGCCTATAGAAAACAGAATACATCTTGCACTCATCGATGATTCTTGTTTCACGGCTCATTTAAAGATGGTAGCAATCTATTACTAACCAAGTCCTTACAACGGTATCGATTCGTATGGCAGACTTGTTTTTCTCAAGCGTCCTGAGTTGTGTGAAATATATTCGTAGGGTCTTCTCCGTCTTTTATTATATCAATGAACGCGTGAACTGCCATGAAAAGAATTTGCTGTCCTGCGCATAATTACGGCTCCCGTTAATGTTATCATATCGCAGAACTGGTAATCGTTATTGATGTTATCCTTCGCATCGGTTCTGAGGCTCGATAGAGTGCAGCTCCTGATCATCTGATCACTATGATTAGTGCTAGAGGCTGCCGATAGATCAATTGTCAACTCTTCTTTTAACTTGCGATTATTACCCGTGTCCAGCTTCGCCCAATGTCTTTGATTCAAACTGTATCGCACATCAAGGACGATGCACTGAACAGCGTGGTCTGTCCAGTCTTGATAAGGTTGGGCATTCAGGGCATCCCCGCGGCATCACTTTTGATAGGCGAAGTCAGCCTGAGCGGCTTTTTGCATTATGGCGTGTTACTTCCCTCGCCTATTGGTGTTGAACTCTTAGAGTTTCCTTCAAGGATGATCTACCTTCTGGAGCGTCGCCGGCTTGTGTTGTTCAAAGCGACTAGAATCCCGAGAAAGCTTGCTTCTCTGTTTCAAAAGACTATAAGCTAGGCTAGCCTGGCCTGTGCCGGATCCGGATCCAGTGTATAGCCAAAAGGCTCGGTGACAGAATTGCAGACCCCGGCAAGCAGTTCCACATACCGTGCAGGATCATAGGCTGTCTTTTCTTCAACGAGCTCTATAGGGACGGCCTTTCTTGCGCGCCTGTAGTCAGCTATGATGTATCGTATGACCTGGCCTGCCTTTAGAGGTCTGCCTTCCGATGCAAGGCGCCCGAGCGCGTCGTTTTCAATTGTTTTCCTGTCCTGATGCTGATCAGTATCTTTTGAAACCTGTTTCGTAAAGACCAGCTCTTCAATCGGGACCCTGCGATCAGCCAGCATTTTGGCATATTTGTCATAGAGATCCCTGACCTTTGGCATCCGCGCCCGGACTTCTGCGACAGTGTTGCCCTCCGCCATTATCTTTAGGGCCTGCACTTGAAACCGTGAAAATAGCGTCGGAGTATCATGCCGCCTCGCCTCTATCCCTCTAATCTTTAGGCTGCCGTCCCCAAACGCTCCGAAATACCGGTTTGCCACGGGGACCTTGCTGCTTTCCCGCGAGTGGACAAAGGCAATCCACTTGTAGACGCCCTCAAAGCTTACCTCAAAGCCCGTCCCCCGCTCTATGGCGTTCTTCAGACCCGCATAGTCGCTAGCCGTGGCGCCCCTCTTTTGCATCCAGAGCGAGTCAACGATGCCATGCAAGACCCTGAACCCCAGCCTTTCGGCTATCCTTGACGCCTGCAAAAAGACATGCCTGTCAAATGCGCAGACGGCGATGTGCGCATCTATCCGGCCGAACTTGGCGTTGTTGAAACCCAGGTACCCAAATGAAGTTACGAGGATCCATTTGAGCGAGCTCTGCCGGGCGTCATAGATCTTTTTCAGACGCGGATCGGAAGTTTCTCTTTTGAGCCCTTTGTATTGATCTCTTTTTTCTACAAGTATCCTAAGCGCCTTTGGTACTATTCCCAGTTTTTTTCGCATATGTTGTACCCCAGCTCTGGCACCTTTTCTTTTGAATCAGGGCAGCAGCTGCATCCCACGGTCTCGGCAGAAAGATTCCTTTTCATCATGATGTTTGGATATAGTGACGCAAAGTCAAACTCGGCGACTTGTTCATGCAAGCCTATTTCTGGCTCGAATATGAACCCGCCCCTGTCTGCCACAAGCAGCTCCTGGTACGTCTTGAAGTGCTCTGATGCCACCGGCTTCCAAGGTATCAGGACGCCGTTCTTTGTCGCGTGGTAAAACTGGAGGCTGCTCATACATTTTCCAATTGATGCACGTGACGCGGTATGCAGCGGCATCCTGCATATGCGCGCAACCTCATAGAGGCCGTCAAGTCCCGCTTCGTCCCAGATAAATGAATTCTGCGTGTCGAGGTGCACGCGGCCATGGAGCCTTATCGCGGAGGGCTTGAAGTGGATCCTGCCGTATGAAAAATACGATGTCCCTTCTTTTGCTGGCCTGACCAGGGGCATTGAGCGGTCCCTGCTCAGCGAAAATCCTACGCCGTTCTGCTCTGCCCTGTTTATCAGATAGGGGAAGAGAAACGAGTCGCCGCCGTCTGTGAAAACAAAGTCAGGGTCTATCTTGGCGACTCTCGATTCCAGCCCCGCAAATATGTCAGCCTCAGAAGTGCAGGCTATTTCCCAGGTCTCACCTCCCTTGCGTATAATGACACAAGCCAGCGGATCGGAGAACTTTGGTAGAGTGCCTGCGTCTTTTTTTATTCTGACATCCAAATGTATGGTCTTGAATTCAGGCAGGGCGTAGTCTGTAGACCATACGTCGTCCTTGATGTTCCATTCCAGTTGCATACTTTTGGAGCGTATTTTGCAATACGCAAGTGGAAAGAGGTTGTGCTCGTAAAAGTATGACTGGGCAGGGAGCAGGTCTACGTTATAGAGGCGCAGCTTTCCGAACCTGCCGCCCAGTCTTTCAATGCGCCTTGCAACCGATGGCATTTTTGCAGAATCATTTAGCCTCAACTTGAGCACGACAGATTTGGTCTGGTCGGTTAACCTTTCCTGCCTGCTGACAAACTGGTGTCCACAGATATGCTCCGACAAGTTCCTGTCATGGAGGACTGCGCGCAGATCGCCGCTGTCATCCGCTGCAACATAGATTGAAGGCGCCCAGCTCTTGTCTTTTAGCTTTACAGCGCTTCCGTCGCGCTGCCGTACCCAACAGGCCATGCCATCACGCTGTGGATATGTGTCGAGCAGCCAGCCCGCGGCTGTCAATGCTTTGCGCCTTTTTTGAGCAATGAGACGAGGCAGCCTATCGTCTTGTGCTGCGAAAATATCAACGCCATTAGGAGCGATTCGGCAGGAAAAGGCTCTCCTTTTGCGTTAATAGCCTGCGCATATCTGTGGCAGTCGTTTAACATTGCCTTGAATAGCTCCCTGTCCTCGGACCTCAGGCTCTCTGCAAAGCCGCGCCATGACTCCATCTCTTTTGCAAGCACGTCTTCTTCTGGAAATAGTCCCATGCTATGTCACTAGTTGAAGCTGTCCGGCGATCCTAGCCAGCTGCTTGTAGTGGTGAAATACGAATGCAAGCATGATTGGCTGTATCCTTACAGGCTTGGCAGCGTACGAGCATGCTGAAATGTAAAGTCGGGCGTCGGCGAACATGCTGTCAAATTCTTTTCTGTCGTGTCTGTTGAGGGAATTGCGAAATGGCTTCCATTCTCTTTCTTCTTCGGCCAGAGCCAGCCGAAATGACGGCATTGTCCTTCCCATGCGGATCACCGCTAGCAAGAAATTACGCGCAGTTCCTTCTCTGGCACAAGCGCTTGCTTTGATCTGTTGTGATTGCAGAGCATGATGCAAAGCTCGCCGCCTTTCTTTGCAATCTCTATGCGCTTGCCAAATGCCTTTAGGATCTGGACGTTGTAAGGCGACTCGTCCTGTATAGACAGAAGCATCATGACATCGGTTATTTTGTTAAGCGATGCCATGATTTCATTTATCAGGTATCCAGCCTCACCCTTGCTGATCTGCGGATCCTGTGTGAACATTTTGAGCAGATCAGAGATCACAACCAACTTGGAATTAAATTGCCGAATGGCTTGCGGCAGCTCGTGTGCTATCACTCCAGCCAGCTGGTGGATGGTAAATGCCCTGCTTACGACTATTCCACTCAAGACCTTCTGGACTTCAAGGCCTAGCTGGCGTGCAAAGCTGACGCACTGGTAGATGTCAGAATTGTTGCCTGCATCTATGAATATTATTGATTGCGCGTCGATCCCGCCTTGGCGTATTGGCATCAGCGCTTGGATGCACAGCCTTGCTACAAACAGGTTTGCGTTGTTGCCTGCGATGCACAGCCTGTCTCCCAAGTGCAGGGCAAGAAAGGAATCTATGCCTTTCATGCCAAATTTGAGTGCGGCTTTGATCTCATAAGCCGTCTGTAAAGGCTGCAAGTGGGCAGCAGGACTGGCACGTTTTTTTGCAGTGGTCTGCATGGTATCTGAAAGCAGGCTGCCGCATGCAGGGCAGTCCTCAGATACGTTTGACGATCTGTCCATGTACGCCGTTTCTCTTATCAGAGTGTTGCATTTTGAGCAGAAAAACTGGATGCTCTGTCCAGAATTAGCCATGAGGCGAGCTCTGCAAAGTTGCTTATAACATGAGTAGCACTAAAGGGGGAGGGGGCGGATATGTTATAACATGTTATAATATGTTAACTCATTACCGGCGCAACAATCACGACTCTTGTCGCAGTATAGCTTTTGCACAATCAATGCATGCCATTGTGGGACTCCCTCACGCCAAGCATTCTTGATGTAACGGTAATTTGTGCATAATAAGCCCCAGAAAAACATTCTAAATAGACCATGCACGAAGGGGGACTGGGATGGGGCAGGGGACAGCTAGCAGTGGCACAAGCGCCTGCACCCATGGTGGAATGTATTCGGTAAACCACAAGCTGGTCAAAGTTGATTGCAGCTCCAGCGTCAACCCCCTGGGGACACCACCAGGTGCGTTAAGGGCCATCGTAAAGCACGCCAAGGAACTTTCCTCGAGATATCCTGATCCCGAGTGCACCGAACTTAGAAAAAGCTTGTCAGAGTACCTAGCGCTTGACCCAAGCTGGATTGTCGTGGCCAACGGGGCCGTTGAAATCATTTACTGGTTCGCGCAGGCATTTGCAGGAAAGGCAGTAGTGATCCCGGCGCCCACTTTCTGCGAATACGAGCTCGCGTCCCAGCTGGCAGGTGCGACCGTGAGGTTTGCTCAGATGCGCCAATTCATGCTAGACTCTGATTCGATTATCAGGCAAGCAAGGGGAGCAGACGCGCTTTACCTATGCAACCCTAACAACCCAACAGGACTACTTGCCACGAGCGAGATAGAGAGGATCATAACCAACGTAGACAAACAAACAGTAGTACTTTTGGACGAATGCTTTATCGAGCTCGTAGATAATACAGACAGGAATAGCCTTGTTGCGAAATTGGAAGAATTTGACAACCTGATAATTCTGCGTTCACTCACAAAGTCATTCGGCCTTGCTGGACTGCGCGTGGGTTATGCCTGTTGCAAGCCTTCCAGTGTGGAGAAACTGAAAATGCGGAGGATCCCATGGAATGTCAATGGCTTGGCACAAGCTGCCGGTGTAGCCGCGCTTTCTGATTCCAAATATCTAGCGCGCGCGCGGCGAATCATCGCAAGAGAGCGCAAGTTCCTCTTTGAGAGGCTGTCCAGAACAAAGTCATTTGTTCCAATGTACTCTGATGTCAACTATTTCATGCTGGACCTGCGCGACAAAGACTCGACAACATTCAGAGATTCACTGTTAAGGAAAACGGGCGTCCTTGTGCGCGATTGCAGCACTTTTACCGGGATGGATAGACATCATGTAAGGATTGCCGTCAAAACTCGCAGCGAGGATCTGCGGCTTGTCAAGGCACTGGAGGTTTTTAATTCTGGCTAGGCGTGCACGGGTCCTGATGATTCAGGGGACCTCGTCAGGTGCAGGCAAGAGCACGATCGTGATAGGGCTATGCCGCATTCTTTCCGATGCCGGATACGAGGTCTCTCCTTTCAAGGCGCAAAACATGTCGTCGCACTTTTTCACGACCTCCAATGGCGCCAAAATCGCTAGGGTTCAAGCCATCCAAGCAATGTCGGCTCGGCAAGAACCGGACCCTAGGATGAACCCAATTCTGCTCAAGCCGCTTGGAGAGTACAGAAGCACAGTGTATCTCAACGGCAGGTTTTACGCAGAGATGCACGCAAAGGAGTATTATGAAAAATTTGTCATGCGGCAGGGGTTTCCGACTGCGCTTGAAGCGCTTGATAGCCTGAGAAAGGAAAATGACGTTGTTATTATCGAAGGCGCAGGATCCCCCGCAGAGATCAACATCGCAAAATATGATATTGCCAACATGCTGCTGGCAGAAAAAATCAAAGCTCCAGTGATGATCGTAGCAGACATTGAAAGGGGCGGCTGTTTTGCGAGCATTGTCGGCACCATGATTCTGCTAAAGCCATCGCAGCGGAAGCTGGTTCGAGGATTCCTGATAAACAAGTTCAGGGGGGACATCAGCATCCTCGCACCGGCCATAAAGGAGATTCAGAAGATTACCAAAAAACGCGTCCTCGGGGTCGTGCCAAAGATAGAATTTGATTTGCCTGAGGAGGACTCGCTCGTCGGCGGCCGGCGTCAAGACAATGCAGATGACTTGCCGCGTGAGTCATGGGACTGGCAGATAGACCTTGTCGCAAAGGCAATAAAGGAAAGCGTTGATATCGATAGGTTAACAGAGGTTGCGGGGTTATGATAGCGTTGATCGTGGCATTGGCTGCCGGGATTGGGCTAGACTATGTCCTTGGCGATCCCAGGAATAGATATCATCCAGTCGCCTGGCTCGGAAAAGCAATTGGATTAGTTATCCCATATCTCAAATCACGCACCAGCAATGTCGAGAAAACGAAAGGCGCGATCTTTGCAATCGCGATTGTGGCGGCAACAGGGTTTGGAACATATTTCCTGGTCTACGCTAGTGAATACGTTGCAGGAATTCTCGCGTTCGTAATAGTTTCGGCAGTAGTGCTAAAGCTTACGATCGCAGTAAGAGGGATGGAAAGACACGCCCAGGCGATCATGAGGTGTGTAGAGGCAGGCGATTTAGAAGGCGCTCGCAACAATCTTTCAACGATAGTAAGAAGAAACACAAACGATTTGTCAGAGCAGCACATACTTTCCGCCACCATCGAATGCATTAGCGAAAGCACGGTTGACGGGATCACTAGCCCAATATTCTATTATTCTCTTTTTGGACCCGCAGGCGCAGTGGCATACCGCACAATAAACACTCTTGATTCGATGGTCGGATACAATGATGATTTCTTTAGAAACATCGGGTGGATGTCTGCCCGGCTTGACACTTCGGCGAATTACGTTCCCGCAAGGTTGACCGCGCTTCTTATGATTATTTCTGCAAAGATCATTGGCGCCGACTGGACGAATTCCCTCCGGATGTTGCAGCGTGATCATACAAAGACATTCAGCCCGAATGCCGGATACCCTATGGCTACTATGGCCGGCGCTCTGCGGATTCGCCTAGAAAAGATTGGCCACTATTCACTTGGCGACGAGCAAGAGCCTACTAGCCTTGAAAAGTGCCGGGTGGCTATTGCTATCATGAAGCTTACTACTTTGCTCTTTAGCCTCATTGTATCACTTCCCTTAATGTGGGTGCTGTATCTCGCCGGCTGGTGGAGCCTCCTATTTGGCATTTCTTAGACCCCTTCAGTCTGTACTCGGATTTCTCACGATTCTCCCAGCGGGCAAGGACCACGACATCAGATATGTCGCCAGTAACATGTACCTTTTCCCAGTGGCTGGCATCGTTATCGGTGCTATCGTCGGTGCGATGGGTTTTGGAATCTCGCCATATCTTCACCCACTGATCATTGGGCTACTTGTTGCTGGCGCCTTTGTGATCATTACTGGGGTCCACCACACCGACGCGCTGGCGGATTTTGCCGACGGATTGATGGCAAAGGGTGACAAGGAGTCCAAGCGAAAGGCGATGAGCGATCCGGCAGTGGGCTCTGCCGGAGTGGCCGCTCTTGTCCTGTATTTTGCTGGAATGATAATCGTCTTCCAGGTCGGTAGCCTCCAAGGCTATGGAATCCTTCTCGCCATCATTACTGCGGAAGTGATTGCCAAGTACCTGATGGTCTTGCTTGCACATAGAGGAGTGTCTGCATGGGAAGGATTCAGTTCGCCCTTTACTGCCGCGATGAAGGACAGGCGCAAAGTCCTTGCCGCCTCGGGAATAATGATAGTCGTAGTCTGGTTCGCTGGCGGCTATGCGGGCTTAGTCGCGCTTGGTGTCTCGTTGGGCATAGCAGCCATTATGAAGTACGTTTCAGGCAAAAGCTTTGGCGGCATTTCAGGGGATGTTCTAGGAGCCACCAACGAAGTTACTCGGCTGGCGTCACTCATAGTGCTCGCGTCGGTGGTAATTTGATAGCTGTCATAATGTGCGGCGGTTCGGGGACTAGGATGGGAGGCGATATCGAAAAGCCGCTTGTCAGTCTAGGGGGATCTCCTCTTGTCGCACGAGTTGTTGGCGCTCTCCGCAATTCTCAGAGGTTTGAGAGGATAGTGGCAGCAGTCTCGCCGATCGCTCCAGCTACGGGGGAATTCGTTAGGTCTATTGGGGTACAGGTCGTTGAGACATCGGGCGCTGGGTATTCTCAGGATCTATCGACGGTGCTAGACGACCTGCGGCCAAACAGAGTGCTGGTGATTTCAGCCGACATGCCTCTAGTAAGCGGTCAAGTCATTGACGAGATCGCTTCAAAAGAACAGACCAAGCCCTTGCTCTCCATAATTCTGACAAAAGAATTCGTGGACCGCATAGGGATCACACCTAGCGTTGAGTTCAGACATGGCGGAGTTGACTATTGCCAGTCGGGGATAAGCATCTTTGATACTTTAAGTCAATTGGCCGGCGTTGTAGAGGAAGAATACGTCATCATGGACCGGACAGAAATTGCACTTAACGTGAATACAAAAAAAGAGCTGGAGCTGGCAGAGAAACTACTGGTCCAGCGCGCTTAGAACATCGCCCAGAATCAAAGCCTTGCTACCTGACTTTTCCGCCAGCTTTTCGCCGCAGGATTTGCAGGCGATATCTGCTGTGGTGTGAGAGTATACAACCGCCTTTTCGCCGCACTTTGGACACTGGACAGATAGGAATGAGCTTTTCGGCTTTGGGATCATTATTTTTTCTCGCCTCATTTCTATCAGATCTCCAGCTTGCGGATCCTCATGCCTTGCTTCATAGTCTTGAACTGGCAGGTTTTACAAGTATAGCGTAATGTCATTTTCTTTGTGGTCTTGGCAGTCCTTTTCAATTCGGGAAATTTCTGCCCGCCGTAACCCTTCTTGTCCTCGGCGTGCCTCCTCGCACCCTCTGCCACAGCCCTGTCCTTGCCCTTCTTATAAAGGCCGACCGACTGGATGGTGTGAGTCTTGCACCGTGGACAGAACTTGCGCATCTCCTTCTTCATCTTCATATAGAAAGTCGATTTCTGTCAAGGGTAATTTAATGTATATCTGAGTAGCCCCAGCTGGATCAAATCAGAAAATCTAATATACTACCGTGCAGACCCTTCAGACAGTATGTTCGAATTCCTGTTAAAGCAGAGCATAGATCCAGCTGCATTTCCTGTGTGGATTCCATTGACTTTTGGTCTGGTCGTCGGTCTGGCCTATGCACTTGCTTCAGGCCTAAGGCGCAGAAAATAGATAATAAGCGCCAGCCTTTTCTTTTTCTCAATGATGTTTATAGCCACGCAGCTACTTTAGCAATGCCATGGGCTTCTTGCGTCATGAAAAGAACGAATGCGAAGATTGCCATGAAAAGTTTTCGAGCAATGACGAAATGGTCAGGCACGCCCGGGACACCCATAAGCGGCACGTAGTAAAATGTAGTTCATGCGGCAAGCTGTTTCTCCACGAAAAGGACAGGCTGCACCATGCCAGGGAGGAGGCCGAAAAGAAGGTAGACTTTAGGAGACACAAGTCTTAATTTCCGAAGCGTATTGATAATTGCCATGGATTTTCCGGTAAAGATTGGCGCTACAAAGGATCGCACAATTACTGTTGATTCGAACCAGACGACTAGTTTTCTATGGGAGGGCGAGAACGTGCTTTCTACGCCTTCAATGATCGGAGAGATGGAGGAGACGTGTAGGCTCTTGCTCAAGGAGCAGGTGATTCCTGATAGCCAGTGGGATTCTGTTGGAACCATAGTCAATGTTAAGCACCTCGCCGCGACGCCTGTCGGCGCGCAAGTGTCGTTGAAGGCAAAGGTAGTCTCATTTGAAGGGAGGCGTGTCACGTTTGATGTGGAGGCATTTGATAAGCTGGAGAAAATAGGCGAGGGCAGGCACGAGAGGTTCATGATCAACGTCCCCCGCTTCAGGGCCAATTTTGACGAGAAGATAAGAAGGCTCTCGAAGGGGACGGCGTAATAATCTATAAAAGACGGTGCGAGATTGTGTATTTATTCTATAGGTGAGTTGGTATGTCGATTCAAACAACCGCTGGCGGAATGCCAGTAATAATCTTAAGGGAAGGAACAAAAGAGACCAAAGGCCGCGATGCCCAGAAGAACAACATCACTGCCGCAAAGCTGATTGCAGAGATAGTTAAGAGCTCTCTTGGACCAAGAGGGATGGACAAGATGCTTGTCGATTCGCTTGGAGACGTGACAATAACAAATGACGGGGCAACTATACTGAAGGAAATAGATGTTCAGCACCCTGCTGCAAAGATGATGGTCGAGGTGGCCAAATCTGTTGACGCAGAGGTCGGCGATGGGACGACTTCGTCTGTCGTGTTTGCGGGCGCGCTGCTAGAAAAGGCGGAAGAGCTGATAAACAAGGATGTGCACCCGTCGGTGATCGTAGATGGCTATAACGCCGCGGCCGATCAAGCGCTAAAGCTTTTGGACAAGATAGCAATCAAGCTGGATGTCAACGACAAAGATCTCTTGATAAAGATCACAAGGACTAGCATGGATTCAAAGCTGATTTCAGACGACAGCCCGGTCTTGGCTCAGATTGTAGTAGAGGCAACAAAGCAAATTGCAGAGAAAACTGACGGCGGCCTCAAGGTTGACCTTGATGACATCAAAGTTGAAAAGAAAGCCGGCGGCTCAATGCATGATACCAAGCTTATCAAGGGGATTGTCCTTGACAAGGAAGTCGTTCATTCTGGAATGCCAAAGAGGGTAGACACCGCCAAGATTGCACTTATCAATTCGGCACTTGAGATCGAGAAAACCGAAATGAGTGCAGAGATCCGCATTTCAGACCCGCAGCAGATGCAGATGTTCTTGGAGGAAGAAAACAGGATGCTAAAGTCTATGGTTGAAAAGATAAAATCCGCAGGCGCAAACGTCGTCTTGTGCCAGAAAGGCATCGACGACATTGCCCAGCATTATCTGGCGAAGTCAGGAATTCTGGCTGTTAGAAGAGTCAAAGAATCAGACATGACCAAAATGGCTAGAGCTACAGGCGCTAGAATAGTCAACAACCTGGACGACTTGACCGCAAAAGACCTGGGCGCGGCAGACCTGGTTGAAGAGCGCAAGGTAGAGACTGACAAATGGGTATTCATTGAAGGCAGCAAGAATCCAAAGGCTGTCACAATTCTCATCAGGGGCGGCTCCCAGCGAGTGGTCGACGAGGCCGACAGGTCACTTCACGATGCACTGATGGTAATGAAGGATGTGCTTGAGCATCCTAACATTGTTGCAGGCGGCGGAGCCCCAGAAGCATACATCTCTTCAGAGCTCAGGCAGTGGGCAAGCACCCAAGAAGGCCGGGCGCAGCTCGCGGTGCAAAAATTCGCAGAAGCACTAGACCAGATACCGCTCAATTTGGCTGAAAATGCAGGCATGGATCCAATCGACACAATGACCGAGCTTCGTGCAAAACAGAGCAAGGGCGCCAAGTGGACAGGAGTTGACGTAAGAAACACAACTGTCACCGACATGTACAAGCTAAATGTCCTGGAGCCACTTGTGGTAAAGCAGCAGATAATCAAGTCTGCTACAGAAGTCGTGTCGATGCTGCTCAGGATCGACGACGTCATCGCCTCAAACAAGTCTAAAGGACCATCTGGTCCTCCAGGCGGAATGGGAGGTATGGGTGGCATGGGCGGAATGGGCGGCGGCATGGACATGGAGTAACCTACTCCACCTTCTTTCTTTACGCAAATACCCTTATACTTCTCCGCCTTTCGAAAATTTTGTGGGCATAGTCGAAAAGCTCAGGCAAGTAAATATCGTTGGCTCAATCGTCGTCATGCCGGACTTTTTCGTTGACCGCATCGTCCGCCTAGAGTCCAAGGAAATGCTTTTCGACTCTCTTACAGAAAAGGCGGCAAGAGGCGGCGGCAGTGTCCGGGGCGTGCCTACGTCTGACGTGAAAGGAGGCAACGCTGTCAATGTCGCATACTGCCTCGCAAAGTTGGGAGTAAAAGTTACCCTGTTTACAGTTGCAGACGAGATTGGCAGTGCCATGATAAGGCAGGCTTTTTCGCAGTTTGGCGACAAAGTCAATCTCAGAATAGCAGCTGGCAAGAGCGGGCGTACGACTGCGTTCGAATTTCCACACAACGATTCCAGAGTAAACGTAATGGTGAGTGATATAGGTGACAACGCCAACTTTGGCCCAGACAGGCTGGGCTCCTCGGAAGACAGGGGAATTCTCAAGAACGCAGATGGCGTCATGATTACCAACTGGGCAAGCAATTCACAAGGGACTGAACTTGCAGAGTTTGCATTCAGAAACTCGCCAAGCGCCTTTCATTTTATCGATCCTGCAGACGTCGAAACAAGAAAGCTAGAGTTTTCGAGCGCTCTTTCCAAACTCGCAAGCATCACTGATTCAGTTGGCATCAATGAAAACGAATGCAACTCGCTCGCTGACGCGTTAAAGCTTGACAGACTACTTGGCCCTACTTTTGGGCCGGTGGAGATTAGAAACGCTGCAAAGGGAGTAGCTGAGAAAGTGGGCATTAGCGTGGACTTGCATACAAGATCAGGATCCGCTTGGTCTAACGGTAGAGAAAGCGTTTTCGTCCACAATGTCAAGGTCGAGAGCAGAACGCTTACTGGCGCAGGAGATTCATGGGACGCCGCGGACATGCTAGGATACCTCGCTGGGCTTGACCCACAGGAAAGGTTGCTTTTTGCAAACTGCTGTGCGTCGCTTTTCGTAAGGGACGAAAACGCCGAGCCTCCCACCATGAACAAGGCATTCGAGTTGATAGAGAGAGTCCAGTAACAGGTAGTAATTTTAAGCGTTAGCACAATCCAGAATGGCATGATTGAACCAGAGGATGCCATTAGAGTAGTCGATACCGTTGTTAAGAACCTGCTCGGCGTGACAAGAAGCGCATCTAACTTTGAGCGGCTGCCGGACAATTTCTGGGGCTACTTTGCAAGGGGGCACGACAGCAAAGGCAAGTTTGCGGTAATTATCACCTATTCTGAGAAGGGCGACGACGTGGATTCGCTTTTGCAAAGTTATGAGCAGTGGGTCTCAAAGAACAAGGTCAAGTAACCTGTTCTGTCAGCCATCCTCTGAATTTGGCGATGGCAAAGTCCTCTGATTGCTTTACAAACGCCGAATCATTGACCCTCCACTTATCCTGTGGGATGCCGTCAAAGAACTCTTGCATGCAGAGTATGAACCTGAAGCGAAGGTTTCGAGGATTCTCTATGATACCATACCTCCCAATTATCGTTGCAATTTTTCCAAAAGTGAAATCATAGTCGCGCTTGAATGGCACAGTTTCAAAAACTTCTTCGAGGATCTTGGTTATTGAATCGAGATCTCCTCGCAGTGTAATCATGTTGAGGACTGTTTTAATGCTGTCAGTTTTTTGTAATACAAAGTCTCCATTCCGGTATCAAGATCTAAGCCGTATTTTGATGCAAGGAAATAGAGTAGTGCTGCAGATTCAGTTATCTCCATTTTCGCGTGCTCTACATTGTTCTTCTCCATAGCAAATGCTATTTCGCCAATTTCTCTTACAAGATGAATGAACGCGCCCGACTTGTCGTCGCCATATTTCCTATTATAGTATTCAACCGCAGTATTGCTCATTGCGAGCATACCGCACTAATCCGTATAAAAGTCCAGCGTGGTTCCGACGCTGGGCTGGATGAATTTTTCTGGAAATAGCTGGATGATTCTGTTTACTGCCTTCCATCCGGTGCAGTGACATGGAACAATGTAACGCGGATCGAGATCACCCATTGCCTTTAGGGTAGGCTCTATCGCGGCTTCATATGTTGTGCCAGTCAAATGAAATCCTCCAACCACTGCATGTATCTTATCCGTGCCGGACAGTTCCATCGCATAATGTAGGGTGTTTATTATTCCGGCATGGCCGCAGCCGCTTATGACAACGAGACCCTTGCCTTTTAGGTTAGCAACTAGAGCCTGGTCATCCCTGACGAGCGGATCGTGGACTAGGCCTTCTTTGGTTTCTGCTTGCTGCAGCGGAAAACCTATCTCATATGGGGTCTTGCGCGGAATCTCTCCAGTGACCAGCAAAGAGGGGCTATCATTGGACGGAAGCGCAGTAACTCCAGAGGTCTTTTCAATGGCTGCACCTTGCCTTTTCAATTCTTCTTCATCCATGTGCGGCATCATCGCTCTAGTGCCATCTGGGAGAAAAAGCCAGCGCCTTTGAAACGCGTCTGGGTGGACAATCACCCTTGTCGGAGAGCCAATCCTCCCAAGAGTGCTTGCCAGCCCTGTAATATGATCAAAGTGACCGTGACTCAGGATTATTGCCTCGACGTCGAGACTGACTCCTAATAGGTCCGCGTTGGCAAGCATACCCATTTTGCTGACTCCGGTGTCAAACAGAAATCTCCATCGACTCTCACCATGCTGAATTTCTACTAGGGCTGAAAATCCGTGCTCTGCTAAAGGCGCTGGCAAGATCTCTTCATTACCCACCATCGGTGGGCGCTTTGCGACTCTTGAGCTGGTAAGGAGCCTGTCGGTATAGTTGTCCATGAGCAGAGTAATCGAGATCCTATCAACATCTAGAATCATAATTAGACTTTGTCAGAGCTGTTAATAATTCTGATGTAGACCCGGCTTATCTGTTTCCTTCGCGAAATGCGTTCAGGGCCTTGCCTTTATCATAGATACCAAATCTGTTATACCAGAGGAGGGCGCCTGCAAACGCCAAGTTTCCGGCGTTGTAAAGCGGAATCGTTACGACTCCCAAGTCAGCAATCTGAATTAATGACTCATTCGAAAATGCAATGTCTGCTGCTGCAATTAGTATAAGTCCGATGGAAACGAAAAGCCATGGAGTATAAGTTAAAAGACCATGCCGGAGTGTCAGCAGCAAAAGTACCGATGGCGCGATTAATACCGCGTCGCCTATTGGGTACAGGATCCTTACTATCAAAAGAGGCTCATCCTCTACGGCAGTCCCAAGGGAATTGAGAATTGCAGATGTAGTTATTGCCATCAGAACCGAAACTCCTGCAAGAACAGTACTTGTGTGAGACCGCTTTACTGCATACCCAAAGAACTGGTACGTCTTGAAGACATAGTAGCCAAAGAATGCATAGAGAGAAAGCCAGGGCACCTCAGCAAGCGAAAGAGTCGTGGGCGGAGATCCTAGAATAACGCTATCATAAGTATAGATAATCTCACCGACAAACCAACAGGCAAGACCGAGGGCCAGAGCAATGTATGTCTTGCCGTAGAGTCCGCCGGTTTTTTGCCTGAAAACAACTACTGCCGCAGCTGCAGTCGCGATTCCCGCTGTGACTGTAATCGACGCTGGGCTGTTTAGCAGATTGTTACTGGGATAGAGGAGTATCGAGATAGTGATGGTCACGTAGGTCATGGCTACGCCAAATGCGATAGCCCTTCGCATCCAATCGGAGCCTAGGGTCGTCGGTCTAGAAACTTCCATGTCCACTATCCGACGGTTTTCTCCCGATTGCTGTTTACTTCAAGCCAAATCCTGATCTTTTCAACGGGATCAGAAACCCGGCTCTCATCAAACCCGATTACTAGTCTTGAGTTGAGCCTGTGGAATGCAGTATCTATTATGGCGTTAGAACCGACACCGAATAGCTCGATAAGGACTCGATCCACGGACTTTATGTCAACGGCCTGAGGTCTGAACAGCACGCCCTTTGATTCAATGGCGGAAATAACGAGGTCGCGGGTTGGCGCTCCAAGGTCCCATAAGGCAGAATCTAGAGATTCGTAGATGTCGGCATCGGATGGCAATGTAGGGGATTTTCTGTTTATAGGTCATTTAACGGCGTGCAAGTAATAACCGATACAAACATGATCATTCATTGTTCCAGTCACTACTGCCTAAGTCAGGTAACGGTCCGTCTTTTAGGGTCACGTAACCGTACAAAAGTATCAATGATCAGTGATTGTGAAATTGACCAAAGTTGGTTGTTATGAAATATGAAAAAGAAAATAGAGCATTGAAGTAAGTCCGCCGGACGAACCTTACTGCGGTAACTTACTTCTTTGACGGTTTCTTCTTGCTTTTGGCTTTCTTCTTTGCTGCCACGAAGCTTAGATTAAGGAGTCTTGTATTTAACAATAGCTAAAGCGACAGGCGCGATCAGAATTGATCAGAAGATTACAGATTTACTTTTTTCCACGTTACCGCCAACATGAGCTTTGTATTTTTCCAATCGATCGCGTTGCAAATCGCGAGTACGGTCATCCTTTGTATTCTTGTGGCTATGGCGTCAGGCTTACCGATTGAGGATCGGAGATACTGGCGCAGAGTAGATTATTATATCTCGGCTTTGCATACTACATGAATATTTTGCTCCAGAATAGTTTTCCAATGAGACAGTGGCACATTGAACACATGGAAAAGACGATAGTAAAATACGTGGGCGGGCTTGGTCTCGACGCGACGTCGTGGGAGAAAAAGCAGCACAAGAAGTATGGCAGTTTTGCAAACGTCTGCAGGCAAATTGATTATGATATGAAGCATGGGGTGACTGAGGACCAGGTAATGATGTTCATCCAGAGTGTGAGGCGCAACTCTAGTTATGCAAAAGTGAGGAAGAATGAGGGCGCTCTCGTAAGGCTCGAGGAAGTGGCGGGGCATT
>DASYRH010000066.1:0-4242 GCA_036004585.1 Nitrososphaera sp.
TCCAATTGGGGGATTCCGCCGTCTACCTAATTTACCTCTGCATCCTCACATTGCTAGATGTCAGAACGCAAAAACAACAGAAGCAAGATTCAGATAATGGCTGACGTTCTCACGCTTGCTACTGCAGGCATCAAGAAGACACACATCATGTACAAGGCTAACCTGAGTTATGAACAAGCGCATCTCTATCTTGGTGATCTGATCGAAAAGAGGCTCGTTGTCCAGGATGTTTCAAGGGATGGCATTGTCTACAGGACTACGGAGAGAGGAAGGGAATTCCTTCAGTACTATCAGAGAATAGCAGAATTTCTAGAAGGGCCAGAGATCCTTAACGCTCCATATGTGAGCAGTTGATTTCGCGTAAGGATTATTAGAAGAGTAGCACATCTGTATAATGCATTTGAATAGAGCCATCCTTGCGGTTTCTATCACGGTAGCTGCTGTTGCCGTGTTTTTTGCAATCTCTCAGTTCGCGGACATCCGGCTAGGCAACAATATTTCGCTGCCCTTAGACTTTGGTCAACCTGTGCTGACAGGCACAAATGACAGAGACAGCGTCAGCGACGACGCGTTCAAATTAGGTCAAGTGAGCACCGTCGAGGCGTCAAACAATGAGCTTTCACTGCCCGATCTTTTTGCAAAAGTCGAAACATCTGTAGTGCAAATAACAGACAGCTCTGAAACTAACCCGATGGAATCGCGGCTGGGCTCTGGTTTTGTTTATGACAACAACGGGCACATTATCACAAATTATCATGTGGTTAACGGCGGGGGGAGACTTGACGTCACTTTTCTTGATGGGACTGTCTATAGGGCCAGCCTCATTGGTTCTGATCCTTTTACTGACCTTGCGGTCCTATATGTGGAAGGTGCGCCCGCCGACAAGCTTGTCCCTCTGCCATTGGCAGATTCTAGCAAAATAAGGGTAGGCGAGCAAGTCGCAGCAATAGGAAATCCATTTGGCCTTTCCGGCTCAATGAGCGCCGGAATTGTTAGTGGTCTCGGCCGGCTGATCCCGTCGCAGGATGTCGGCTCATTCTCGATACCCGACGTCATCCAGACTGATGCTCCGATCAACCCAGGCAATTCTGGAGGTCCGTTGCTGAACATGCGCGGCGAAGTAATAGGCATTAATTCAGCGATCTTTTCAACCACTGGCCAGTTTGCGGGAGTAGGATTTGCAATTCCGTCAAACACGATGGCCAAGGTTGTGCCTGCATTGATTACAAGTGGCGCATTCACCCACCCTTGGCTCGGAGTATCTGGCACTGACATGACGCCAGGTATTGCTGATGCACTGGGGCTTGACGAGCCACGCGGTTTTCTGGTTGTCGACGTAGTAGCGGGAAGTCCTGCAGAACATGCGGGGATAAGAGGTGGGGACCAACAGACAACAGTGGATGGGCGGCCAATCGAGCTTGGTGGAGATGTGATCGTCAGCATCGACGACAGGCAGGTAAGAAAGATCGACGATATCTTGGTTTACCTCCAAAGGGAAAAGACGGTAGGCGATGAGCTCAAACTGACTGTTCTGCGCGACGGGAAATTGCAAGATATTACGGCTACACTTGCCGCGCGCCCAAGTCTACAGGAGTCGCCATAGTGGCAAAATCCTTTATTAGTATAGGCCAACATCAGACCCCTGTCAAGTTGATTGCAGACTCTGCCGGATTGCAGGATTATGCGCTCGAAGAGTCAATTGAGAGATCCAAGGCCCAAGAACTCGTCGCGGAATACAATACCGCTGACCTAGTGCATCTAGCAGGCAAAATAAGGGATCAAACAAAGCCGGGACAGATAATCACGTACTCGAGGAAGGTTTTCATTAATCTCGTAAATCTTTGCCGGGACACCTGTTCATACTGCACATACAAAAAAGTTCCTGGTGATTCCATGGTGTCGCTCATGAATCCCCCGCAGGTCCTTGCAATTGCTGAAGCGGGCAAAAGGCTGCATTGCACGGAAGCACTGTTTGTAACTGGCGAGCGTCCAGAACAAAAATATACTGAAGCGTCGGACTGGCTGCACTCCCTTGGCCACACCTCAACTGTCGAGTATATCTCGGAAATGTGTGATCTGGTTCTTGAAAAGACTGGACTTTTGCCACATACAAATGCAGGGAGCATGACAAAAAAAGAGATGTCGCTTCTAAAGGACAACAACGCCAGCCTTGGAGTCATGCTCGAGTCCATAAGTGACAGGCTGATGGGAAAAGGGATGCCCCATGAACGGGCGCCGAGCAAGAATCCCAAGGTAAGGTTAAAGACACTGGAAAGTGCGGGCGAGCTGAAAATCCCAATGACTACTGGCCTCCTAGTGGGCATTGGCGAAACCTCAGACGAACTCGTTGATTCACTTTATGCGATCAAGGAAATCCACCGGAAATATGGACACATCCAAGAGTTGATCATGCAGAATTTTGCTCCAAAGCCCGATACAGAAATGGCGCTTTCCGAGCCCCC
Source organism: Nitrososphaera sp. (assembly GCA_036004585.1). Taxonomy (GTDB): domain Archaea; phylum Thermoproteota; class Nitrososphaeria; order Nitrososphaerales; family Nitrososphaeraceae; genus Nitrososphaera. The sequence continues at coordinate 2,463 of DASYRH010000066.1, forward strand.
CTCTTCGGACTATTTTCTGCGAGCTGTCGCGCTGGCAAGGATCATAATGCCAGAGATGAACATCCAAGTTCCTCCAAACCTTACGCCAGAGATATTTGGTGAATATATTGATGCTGGAATAAACGACTGGGGAGGGATATCGCCTGTGACAATCGACTACGTAAATCCCGAATTTCCATGGCCAGATATTTCCAAGGTAAATAGAGTAACGGAAGAAAAAGGAAAAAAACTTCGTGCTCGCCTTCCTACATATCCTGAATTCCTCAAAGGTGGATTTATTACATCGGATCGCCTCCAGAACGCCATAAACTTGCTGGCTGACCAATACGGCCTTGTAAAGGAGGGCTATTCTGATGAATGATTCTCTGTTAAAGCGCGCAGATCCAATCGTTGCCGCTGCACTTGACAGGGCTCTTGACGGCAAGGACATCTCGGCAGACGAAGCGGTGGAGCTATTTGACTGCACAGGATTAGAGATGCATCTCACCGTAATAGTTGCGGACGAGCTTCGCAGAAGAACTGTCGGCGACGCTGTGACTTATGTCATTAATAGGAACATCAACTTTACAAACGTCTGCATCAAGCAGTGCGGCTTTTGCGCCTTTTCCAGAGATTTCCGGGAGGAAGAGGGCTATTTTCTGCCGACCGAGGAAATTGTGAGACGCGCCAAAGAGGCCTCGAGCCTCGGCGCAACCGAGGTGTGCATACAGGCAGGACTGCCGCCAAAAATGGACGGCAATTTGTACATAGACATCTGCAAAGCGGTGAAAAGGGAACTTCCTGAAATACACATTCACGCCTTTTCCCCTGAAGAGGTATTGTATGGCGCGGTAAGATCCGAAACTCCCGTTGACCAGTATATAGGGATGTTGAAAGAAGCTGGCGTCGGAAGCCTGCCGGGGACTGCCGCAGAAATTCTGGATCAAAAAATGCGCGACGCAATATCTCCAGGAAGGATTTCTGTTGAGGACTGGATAAGGATAATCAAGCTCGCTCACAGAGCCGAAATTCCAACCACGTCAACCATAATGTACGGTCACCGGGAAACTTCAAGACATAAGGCAGATCATGTTGCTCTTCTTCGTGATATACAGAGAGAAACCCACGGCTTTACTGAATTTGTTCCGCTGAGTTTTGTGCATACGGAAGCTCCGATGTTCAATCACCACACGGTATCCGACATACGAGCTGGAGCCGACGGATTAGAGGTAGTCAAAATGCATGCAGTATCGCGAATAATGCTAAACAACCACATTCCCAACATTCAGGTGTCGTGGGTCAAAGAGGGACCCAGAATGTCGCAGCTTTTGCTTGGGGCTGGCGCAAACGACTTTGGCGGCACCCTGATAAATGAAAGCATCTCGACGGCAGCAGGGTCGCAGCATGGCCAGCTAATGAGGCCGTACGAAATCCGCCAGCTGATTCGATCTGCCGGAAGAATACCCTGTCAGAGGTCGACGACATACAGAATAATCAGGGAATACAAGGACGACAGTGACGAGCAGGATTCAAAACTCGACACAGTAGACGCATCACTATTCGGTTCCTACCACCAGCTCGTAAAGCTCGACAAATTCCGCTATGTCAGGAAACCGCAGCCGCCAACAGACAATTAAGGCATAATCTTTGCGGAAAAAATACTATATCATGATTGAAATACCGATCGGCTAGTAATTACTACTTCTCGATCATTCTGAATTGTTTATGCACAGACTTTTAAAATTACCAATTGCTGTCTGTCCCTATGTTAGCTGGGCAACAAGAAACTTCTGGAATTGAT
>DASYRH010000067.1:0-8646 GCA_036004585.1 Nitrososphaera sp.
AATGAAATAGTTGTCTCGTTGCTTAAGTCATGTATCGGCAAGGATGTTGATAAGCTCACGATCATGAGCAAGGCATTTCTCTCAGATGCTGAAGCCAGTTACTACCTTTCTAGGCTTGTTGGAGATGGCCTGCTCGAATACTCTGTTGGGCTGAAGAAGTACAGGATCACTCTGGAGGGTATGAAGGTAGCGAAGCATAGCGAGTGAAGTATCCTGACTTGATTTTCATGGAACCGAAACGGACAAGAGTGTCAGCGAAAATGACGCAGTTAGCGCGTATGGTTTGCAGCCACCTTCTAAATATCATGTCACATATATGAATTTGAGAACTACAAGTGGAACGCTCGACATATGAAAAGTGCGATTGCCCTGATTGCAGGTCCCACAGTACACTAGACTGCATCAATTATAGATGCTACTGCTGTAACCTCGAGGACGCCTTTGCACTTTTCACCAAGCAAGAAAAACATGACTTGACTCTGGGATGACTACACAGTTGCAGAAGCAAGAGAAACATGTCGAGAACCACATGCAATATTTCCGCGGGCGAGCGATGTCTGAATTTATGGTTCTAGAGGCTCAATGGCACTATGCGGGACAGAGAGAAGGTAATGCGAGGGATGCACTCTAAGGAATCTTCTCAAAAGATAATCGAAGCCATGCGTATCTATTACAACTATTGCAGAGAGCATTCAAAATTAGGCAAGACACCGGCGGAGCAAGCTGGTATAAGTTTACGGTTATCTGAGAATAAGGTGGAATCCCTGATTCGTCTGGCGGCAGGTAATTCAGCAGCTGAGGTATCGAATTAGACACCCGTCTGTTTTTATCTCGCCACACGATAATTACAAGTGAGAAACCCATGAGTGCAGAACCTTCGAAACCGATAATTAGCACCAATAGATGGGTCAAACCCTATGTCTGGTTGACCGTGGCGGGGATTGCAGTTAGTATCTTTAGCGTAATCACTGTAGTAGGTTTCATCCGTGGGTTTCTGCTGTTGCCGAGTATATTATTGCAACTGTATTTTGAAGGTGGCTTAGCTTCAGAGAATACCCGTCTGCAATTCGACATACTATTCATATCCGTAATAGTACCTATCCTTGCGAGCGCAGTCGGAGCGGCTTTGTTATTTTTGAAAAGGTGGATGGTAGGGATCGGTGTGACTATTGCTGCGGTTGCTACGTATGTTGTCATGGATGCACTCTATATTAGCTATGTTTGGGATGGCCAACACGTCATCCAGTCATATACACACGCAACTTGGCTAGTCAGGTCAATTAGTGAATATGGCGGATATCCCCTGTCGATTTATGCATTCTACTTCTTTTACATCCCCATTATGACCTTCACAGGAGTCTTTCTCCTCAAGGGTTGGAAAGACATGAAGAAACGTAATGGTTCAGGAATAAGGTAGTGTCTCATCTTCAGACTGCTCGAAAGAAACTAATTAAGCCCGTGCGTACTCACGAAAGTATCCTTGTCCACCGCTGCAAACGGTTCACCCCGTTTGAAGGCATCAAGAATAAAAATCGCTACCATTATCCTCTTTGGAGTAGGTCTAATTGCTGCTTCACTTCTAATTTATCAACGATTGACACCAACTACGAAACTTGTCGAGATATCAAAAGATGAAGCGATTGCTGCGGCTCTAAGTCGGGTAGAAAAAGAACCTGATAGAGATGCATCATTACTGCCATACGAGAGAGCATCGGCTGAAGTGCTGCATGTGACGAGTGATGGAACAGCTTTCGTTACTGATGAAAAATCTTATGATGATATGTGGTATGTGTCATACTCTGGACTGACGATCCCAGCTGAGATCCATGACAGATACTTTTGGAGTGTGAAGATCGAGACATTTGATAGCTATGGAGACTCATACAGTTCAAGAGGATATAACTATCTAGTTGATGTTACGAGCGGTGAGACAATCCGTACCGACTTGTTTCTGCCTTGAAGCCATCAGTCGATTTCCACCACAATAGGATATCAGTCGTTTTCCCACCAGAACTTCGGTTCCCGAAATACTTTTAAGTCGCTAGCGATATTACTAGTGATATGATATCAGAATGGTTAAGCCATGTTGGAAGTGCCATACCAAGGGGTTTCTCTAGACAATACATCCTCTCACTTTTGAAAGTGCAGCCAATGACTGGAAAAGAGATCATTGACAAAGCCACACTTCAGAGTGAAGGGAAATGGAAGCCATCGCCGGGTCTCATTTACCCGCTTCTTGGCAGGCTTGTTGGCGACGGCCTGGTGACCGAGGATAAGGAAGGCAGATACCATGTTACAAAGAAGGGAGTTGAAATCACATCAGATCTGGAGTCATTTAGCAATGTAATCCAGAAGCAGATTGAAGTTATGCTGAGGGTTGGCAACGTAGGAAAGTTTGTCGCGATGGATGTAATCGACAGAGTTGTCACAGTCGGAACGGCGCTCAGTTCTAATCTTGATTCCATGACTAAAGAGGAACGAGGCAAGTACAAATCCTTCCTTCAAAATGAACTGAAAAAACTAGAAGAGCAAGAAACCAAGAACAACGAGATACAGAAGGAAAAAGTAGACGTTCAGTAAACTTCTGTTACCCCACGAATTTTCTAATCCCCGCAAATTCTTGTAAAAAGCTGAATGCCTGTGAAGTCAGCCGAAATTCGCGGCGTGAACTTCCAGTCTTCAACAACCGTTCCTTTAGCATTAACGATATCATTTTGTCGACTATTGAAGTGGATAAATGAAGAATCGATGCCAGTTCCGGCGCTGAAAGTGACTTTTCGCTAATGAGCGAAATAATATCGTATGCTACACTGAAGTGGTCAAATGGTTCCAGTATCAATCCTGTCATCACTGCTCGATTATGAATTGTCTATTTAACTCTGCTTCAGTAAATTGCTATTCGATTTTTCTGTAACAATCCTTCGTTTTCTGCGGACTATGTTATTACATATTAGCTCTATCAAGATGCAGCGTGTCAGAAGGCATTAGAAGGCTTGAAGCTGCAATGCGTGAGCTCGAGAAAGAGATTGCGATAGAAACGGAGAAGATAAAATCTCTTTACCAAAAGGCCTCATCCTCGATCCCCGCGGACAAGAGTTATTATCTCATCGGCGTTCAGACCGGCGCAGTCGTTAAAGCGTATCTTTTGACTCACGAGGGAGTAGGAGTGCAGGGCGAAGGCCTAATGCCAATTCCAGATTTCATCGATTCAGTCATGCGCTTTGCTAATTACCCCAAAAGAAAGATCGAAGTACTTGGCGACCTTGCTGGGCATCTTGAAAAAATCTACGCTATGGTAGGCTCCCACAAGGCCAATTGAGGGTAGCAGGAACTGTTTACTGAATCAATATTCGAGAACTATTTAAGGGACAATGGAGATTCGTATTACAGTGAAATATCGAAGCAGGACAGATATTGCCGCCGCTATTTTAGAGATATCCCTTGAAGGCGCAATCAAGACCAAGATAATGTACAAGGCATTCCTTTCATTTCCTCAACTCAAGGAATATCTGGGGGTCCTCGTAGAGAAGGAACTTTTGGAGCATAATGCTGCAGAGCAAAAGTATCGGACTACAGACAAGGGCAAACAGTATTTGAAGATGTACAGAGATGTCGGCCAGATGATATTTCCAAACTCTGTAAAGAAAAAATAGTCAAAGCCAGGGCCAGAAATCAATCCCGCGAATCGCGCACTGTTTTCTTAATATCGCCTTTGCTTTCCTGTCTGCCTCGGTTTCGGAAACACCATTCTTGAGGTATTGAAGCATCAGGTCTTCGTACAATTTCTTTGCACGTTCCTCGGTCAGCTCTTTGTATTTCTTTCCGGCCCCTCCATTGCTTTGTGCATTTTGCCCAACGCCTTTCATGTCCAGATATTCCTGTTTGCAGGCTTCGCAAGAGTCGTCAAAAAAATCTGTATGTATCGCACACTTCATACTAGAGCACAGGATCTTTTATTATCACAGGCTTGCCGTCTTGAATCTCGATTCCCATGATCTCAAGGATGCTGCTTGCGGCTACTGCCCCTTCGCGCTCTATTATCTTTTCAGCCATCTTTAGCCTGTAGGGTTTTGCCCAGTGCTGCCCAATCTTGTACTTGCCGTGCATGTCGACCGGGACTACTTTGATTATCGCAACTTCGCGGACGACTGGCATTTCGGCGTCCAGAGCCTCGTACTTTCCTTCCTTCTGGTATTTTTCCATCAAATAATTTAGTGCTCTTGCCTTCTCCTCGTTGTCCTGCACTATCTCCGCCATACCTTTGATAACGACGCTGACATAGAGAGTGTCTGCCTGCGAAGCATCTGTAGGATGAAAATAATATGAAGGGAGAAAACAGATGTGTTGGTCCACCTCAAAGCCAACTTGAGGATTTGCCCTAATGTTATCCAATTTTTCTCCAAAAGGATGTGAATGCATGTAGATTGTGTTGTCCCTAAATGCAAAGTTCATCGGGATTATCTGCGGAAATCCCTTAGAGTCAATAGAGCAGACCCGGCCGACAGGCTGGGTGTTTAGAAATTCAGATATGTTGGACTTTGATTGGATTTCAAGTTTCTTGACCAACTGCATATATCTTGCATGCAGCGAGCTGGCGTTAAAATGTACCCATTAACGTTATAGACGGGCCTTCCGCAGTTTGGTGTTAGTGAAGAGAAAGACAATACGGCTTGCAAAGGCACTATGTATTACAGCTCTCGCCGCAATTGCCATCTATGCATTCACTAGGCTATACGTAATGTCGCAGCGCGCTGATTTGTCAATACTGTTGCTCAATGTGGTGGTGTTTGCAGGTATTGCAGGGGTGCTCATTTACCTTTCAAAAAAAGAAAAGGATCTTGAAGAAGAAGAGATGTTTAGGGATTGATTTTTTTAGCCGCTTAACCTTAGTGGCTTCATGCAGGATGAGTCGACTACAAGATACAGGATAAACCAGATGACTGACACCGGCGCCTCCGTAGCCCTTGCACTTTCAGAGGACGTCGAGCTAGAACCGGTCACTCAGCAGCAAATGATGCTCGAGGCTGTTGACAGAGCCATTTCGGATAAGGAAGTAAAAGAACAGATAAAGCCAATCCTTGAGGCGATTCTAAGATCGCAGCCGCAGACCATGATAAAGACTTACTCACAAATAGTAATCCAGATCACGATGCCCAAAAAGCGTTATGAAAAAATAGGCAGCCCAAGGGTAGGCGACAAACTCACCATAGACATCAAGAAGGCCGCGCATTAACCCCGAGCTGTCGGGCCAATTCGGCTTCTGACTTTATGGGCAGTGAACACGTAAAGTTCCGGCAAACAAATGCGGCGTCCGTCCCTTCAGCTGCACGTCCTTTGAAATACGGATACTTTTCCAGCTGGCTAATTTCGCTCCGAAGGGCGACCGCGTTCACCCCATCCGGCAGAAAATGCTGGTTCAGCCACTTCGCGATCGAAGAATCTCGACTGCCTGCTAGAACAGTGACTTCAACCGGCTTTTTGACATACAAGTAAATTGCAATCAGCAGCTGGCCAAAACCAAAAGGGTTTTCGGCAGCTACTCTTGCGCCTGCCTTCATTATCCCCTCTGCCCTATTCAAATAATCGGCAGTCTGCGTATACTGGTACAGTCGAACAAGACTGATTGCGGCTACTGAATTTCCGCTTGGGATTGCCAGGTCGTACAGGTTTTTTGTCCTTACGATCAGTTTCTCGTGATCGTCCGAGGTGAAATAGAGATTCCCCTGCTTTTGGTCCCAAAAGTGGGCCAGCATAAAGTCCGTGTATCTCCCAGCTTTGTCAAGGGTCTCTGCTCTTGAATCAACTGAAAAGAGGTCTAACAGACCCGCAACATAGAAAGCATAGTCGTCAAGGTAGGCATTGAGCTTTGCGTGGCCGTCCTTGAATGTCCGATAGAGCCTGCCTTGCCCCGCTGACAGCTTGTTTTCGATGAATGAGACCGCGCTGTTTGCCGCCTGAAGATATCTGGGATCACCGGTGACGGAGTAGCCTTTCGCAAATGCAGAGATCATGAGGCCGTTCCAGGAAGTAAGGACCTTTTCGTCTCTTCCGGGCCTAACCCGCTTTTCTCTTTCTGCAAGGAGCTTTTCCGAAGCATCAGAAATTATCTTTTCATTTTCCCTGGCATTTTTCCCGAATCGCTGAGATAGGTTTTGGATAGGCACCCGGACGTTGAGTATATTCTTGCCCTCAAAGTTTCCACCCTCAGTTACTCCATAATATTCGCAAAATACATCCGTAACCAGCTGATCTTGCAGCACTTCGGCGATCTCTTTTTTTCTCCAGACATAGAATTTCCCCTCCTCTCCTTCAGAGTCGGCGTCCTGGGCGGAATAAAACCCCCCGTCGGGATGAGTCATTTCCCGGAGCACAAAGTCCAGGGTTTTGCGGACTATGTGCAGGTATTTTTCTTCCTTGGTTATCTGGTAGAGTTCGGTGTATACCTGCACCAGCAGCGCATTGTCGTAGAGCATCTTTTCGAAATGTGGGACGAGCCACTTTTGATCCGTAGAGTATCTTGCAAAACCTCCACCGAGCTGATCATGAATGCCGCCCGCTGCCATCTTGTCTGCGGTAAACGCGACAAAGCTGGAGAATCGGCTGACGCCAGAGATGTCAAAGTATCGCAACAGAAAGAGCAGGTTGGAAGGATTTGGAAACTTGGGGGCCTGCCCAAATCCTCCATAAATAGGGTCACCCATCTGGAGAAGGCTTACTGCGCCTTCGTCGAGGACGGATCTTTCCAGATCTATGGACTGCGATCCTTTACCGGGAAGCGCGACGTCATGAACAGTCTGCGAAAGCGCGTCCATGAATTCCCCGCTTGCAGATTCGATTTCAGCCTTTTTGGTCTTGTAGGCATCTGACAATTGCTTTAAAATAGTTGGAAAACTGGGCATGCCGTAATGGCCCCCGTCCTTTGGAAAGTATGTGCCTACGTAGAACGGCTTTTGATTGGGAGTCAGGAAAACAGACAGGGGCCAGCCGCCTGATCTAGATGCAAGCTGGCACGCGCGCTGGTAAATGTCGTCAATGTCTGGTCTTTCTTCACGGTCGACCTTGATGTTAATGAAATTCTCGTTCATTATTTTTGCGATGTCATGATCTTCAAAAGATTCATGAGCCATGACATGGCACCAATGACAGGCGCTGTATCCGATGCTGAGAAAGATGGGCTTGTCTTCGCGAGACGCTCTTTGAAGCGCCTCTTCTCCCCAAGGATACCAGTCAACAGGATTGTACGCATGTTGAAGCAAGTATGGACTGGTTTCCCTCGCGAGCCGATTTGGCTTGTCATTCTTGTGATCCAGACTTTCCTGCATCCGCTGCACTTGACGCTGCATGATATATAGACTATGCCGTCAGTAATGGCAGAAGACAAATGACTCGGAAGGCGATCGGATGAATTTGTTGCATCCAATATAGTCGAAATAATTCCAATGTCTGAACCTAATAGAGATGTAAAGAAGAACATGGACGATTTGGAAGAGGAAGGTAACGCGACAAACATTGCGCCTGGAATTATAGAATCGGATGATGAAGTATAGAACTTATTCCTCCGAATATTTTTCCGTAGAGCAAGTGGAGCTATAGAGAATATCGTCAAAGGCTTTATTAGCAAGCTTTTCGTTTACAAGCCTAACACTAGATCCGACACGACATTGGGCGGTATTGACGTGTTCTGTGACGTTTCACGCTCGAAACTGATAAGGTTTATATCAGTGACTTGCAAAGGAATGAAGAACGTAACGTTTGAGGCGGCGTCAGTGATGATGTTTGGTCTTAGCGCCATTTTGTGATTCACTGACCTCCAGTTGCGCTCATATCATGGGGATCCGATGTCAACATTGGATCTGACATTGGTCACACGAACACCCAAATTACGACCCGCACAATAACAGGTTGTCCGGCCGTACTCTTTACAAATTTAGAAAAGGATTGACTCCGGTTGATCCTGCCGGACCCGACTGCTATCAGAGTGGGACTAAGCCATGCGAGTCAACGCCGTAAGGCGTGGCATACGGCTCAGTAACACGTAGTCAACATGCCCAAGGGACGTGGATAACCTCGGGAAACTGAGGATAAACCGCGATAGGCCAAGATTTCTGGAATGGATCTTGGCTGAAATCTATATGGCCCTTGGATTGGACTGCGGCCGATCAGGCTGTTGGTGAGGTAATGGCCCACCAAACCTATAACCGGTACGGGCTTTGAGAGAAGGAGCCCGGAGATGGGCACTGAGACAAGGGCCCAGGCCCTATGGGGCGCAGCAGGCGCGAAAACTCTGCAATAGGCGAAAGCTTGACAGGGTTACTCTGAGTGATGCCCGCTAAGGGCATCTTTTGGTACCTCTAAAAATGGTGCAGAATAAGGGGTGGGCAAGTCTGGTGTCAGCCGCCGCGGTAATACCAGCACCCCGAGTGGTCGGGACGATTATTGGGCCTAAAGCATCCGTAGCTTGTCCTGCAAGTCTTCCGTTAAATCCACCTGCTCAACAGATGGGCTGCGGGAGATACTACAGGGCTAGGAGGCGGGAGAGGCAAGCGGTACTCAGTGGGTAGGGGTAAAATCCTCTGATCCACTGAAGACCACCAGTGGCGAAGGCGGCTTGCCAGAACGCGCTCGACGGTGAGGGATGAAAGCTGG
>DASYRH010000068.1:0-15608 GCA_036004585.1 Nitrososphaera sp.
GCTTGGATCGCTCGCCGCTCAATCTAGAAATTTGACCAATGTTGGCTTTTATGAATTAGGTAAGAACATTCAGAAGAGCAGTTCAATACGGCGGTTCTAGCTTTTTGCTAATCTGAGCCAGTATGACGTTCGTACCGTCCTCACCAAAGATTAACGACAGCTTTTCCTCAATATCCGACAGCGAATATTCACGCGTATCCTTCTCTAGGTCCAGCCCATTTTTCTGCAATTCAAGAATTGTGGCTTCCTTCATGGAGGGTCCAAAGACGTCAAGAGTGGTTGTCAGGGCCTCCCATAACTTGCTACTTGATATCGGCATTCTTTTGAAATCATCTCCCAATAGCTATCATTCCCTAATCATCTGCGAGTCGGTTTTCTTTACTGAGCAGGTGAATTATATAAGAACACCCTTCCGAAGAAATGGCGGCCGGCAATCGCATTATTAGAATGAACGCCATGACGGAAAGCCATGTCGATTTTAGGCCGCCAATGAAAATCGGACCAAGACCAAGCGTTTTAAAGAAACGCATTCAAATACGAAGAGATGGCGACTGAGCAACTATTCGTCAGCATTGTAATCATCCTAGTCGCCGCAAGAATTCTTGGAGAACTCTTTCAACGGATAAGACAGCCCCCGCTTGTAGGCGAAATCTTGGCCGGGGTCGTGATAGGCCCGTCGCTACTAGCCATCGTTACTCCAAGCAGCGATCTTCAGGTTCTTTCAGATCTGGCTGTATTCTTTTTGATGTTCCTCACCGGGCTTGAAATGAATCCCCGGGAAATTAGGAAGGCCGGCAAGTCCGCAATTGTGATTTCCCTTTTGGCTTTCTTTGCCCCCCTTCTTGCTGGAACCTATGTCTCACTGCTTTTTGGGCTGAGTGCAGTCCAGTCACTCTTTATGGGCCTGCTGCTCTCGATAACTGCGGTCCCTGTTAGCGCCATCGTGCTCATGCAATTTGGAATCCTAAACAGCAAGCTGGGCAACAACGTCATCACTGCAGCCGTGATAAACGACATCATGTCGCTGATAGTGCTGTCCATGATCCTCCAAGTGTCGGCCGGGGGAGCAGGTATTCAATTGGACTTTCCAGGTCTTGCGTCGTCAGGTGCAAAGATAGCGGCATTTCTCGGCGGCATATTTCTGTTTGACATGCTTTTCCGCAAGTCAGCCGGCTGGCTGCCAAACAGGGTGGAGCCATTCTTCAAAAAACTTCAGACAAAAGAGGCTTCCTTTGGCATCCTACTGATAACAACCATAGTGATTTCACTCGTGGCGCAGGAAATAGGACTACATTTCATTATTGGCACGTTCTTTTCTGGTCTTATTGTTTACAAGGAGATGATAGGCAAGCAGAACTTTAGCAGAGTCTACGGCATAATTTCGGGGATAACTTTTGGTTTCTTTGCGCCAATATTTTTTGCACTCATTGGAATCGGCTTTAACATCCAGTCGCTATTTAGTTCTGTTCCGCTTCTGCTGGCACTCCTTGCTGTCGCAATCGTCACGAAAGTTGCGGCGGGCTTTATCGGAGCAAAAATCGTGGGCTTTACGAAGGAGACAAGTTTTGCAATTGGATTTCTTATGAACGGAAGGGGAATGGTGGAGCTGGTGATAGCGACCATCGGCTTTGCAGCAGGTATCATAGACGCTACATTGTTTTCCATAGCAATCGCCATAGGCCTTGTCACCAGCATACTTGCCCCTATTACATCCCGGCCGTTCGTGAGCAGCGCCAAGTCGAAGGGGAGCAATGAAGTAGTTGTGACAGAGCAGCCAAGCGAATAGGTGTCAGGACAAACGCGCTATCATTTCGGCCGCTGGTTCAGCGATATTCCAGAGAGTCTGAAATACCAAATGTTGTTGGCGCACTATTGCTTCGATATCAGTACGTACCAGGCTGACTAGTTCGGCTTCCTCCATGACACCTGCAACGTACTCTGTCTCACTCAGGGCAAAATTGCATTGTACTCCATCCAGGTGCCTGAGTTCGGCAAACTGCATTATTTCTCTGCAAAATGACAAATTATTTTCCGTAATTTCGGTAATGTACGATATCTTGACACCCCTTGCCTTAGCTGCCGAGTATCCTTCTCCAACTTTTCCGACGGAAAACGCCGGCAATGATTTCTCAACACAGGCGTTCCAAACCTTTTTCGTGCGGGCCTGAAAACTTCTAATACTCTCAATTATGCTGGGCCGGTGGGTGATAACCTCTGTTGTTCCTTGCAATAATCTGAGGATTTGATATCCTGCTTATATTTTCTGGGCAACCCAATACATGCATCTCTAACAAAAGTATAATTACGCTAGCCGAGATCTCTGAAGTAACCACTTTTTGGACAAGTCTTTGGTTTATCAGGAGGCTAGGAGGGCGTCATGGATCTCTATCTGGACGCTCGTCGGGATAGGGATAGCAGAGATCGCAATCTCTACGTTTAGTGGAAGCCTCACGCTTTTTGCAGACGGACTCGATTCAATGGCCGATGCACTTGTCTCATTCATTGTCTGGTTTGGAATCAAGATGCTTCAAAAACCGCGAAGTACGGTTTTTCATTTTGGCTATGCAAAAATAGAAAGCTTTGCGGCTTTTGTGGCCGCGGTTGTAATAGTTATCCTCGGCGGATTCATCGTCTACAATGCATACGAGCGAATACTCCATCCCGTCGAAATTACTAATCCAGAGATAACCATGGTTACCCTAGTCGCTGCCGGCTCTATTTCACTGCACAGGGCGTTTAAGGTAAGAAATGTTGCGCGAAAAACCGACCTGGTGTCGCTGAACCTCGACGCAAAAAACTCCATAAAGGACGGCACTGCGTCCTTCGTGGGTTTTGGAAGTATTCTCGCAGGATACTTTGGAATTCCTTACATGGATTCAATAGGCGGTATCTTGATCGCAGGATACATCTTTTTCATGGCCTATACGGCCATTAGGGAATCGACACTGGTCCTGATTGACGCAGTCCGAAATCCTGAATTGCAGCAGAGAATTACTAACCACATCGAGAACAAGTTCAATGTCCGCGTAGAAAAGATACTTTTGCGTCCGATTGGCCGCGAGTTTTCCGCACAGGTGCACGTGGAACTTGACCGGAATATGACCCTTGACAAGGCGCATCAGACCCTGACGCTGATACAAAAATCACTTCTTGAAAACTTTAAAGCCGAAGACGCTGTAATAATTCCAAAGCCTGTGTAGCGGTTTGCTCTGTTCAATTGGAGATTAGCTATCTTGCGGGAATCCAAGGCGCGATATTTAGGTAGTTTTATAATACCTTTCCTGGTTCTGTTCGTGCGATGATGAAAAAGCGGCCAAGGCGCTTTCTGAGAACTCAACGGAGGATCGGAGAGGCCATAACTATTGCAGCCGGCATCGGCATTACGGTCCTTGGAGCGATTCTTGGTGTTGATTTTGTTGCCTACGGCGGGCTCTGCATTACGGGCCTTGGAATAGTCTCAATTGTCTGGAGATAATAACGCGTTATGTCAAATAGCAAGAAGCTCATCATAGCTGCGGTTGTCGCCGGAGTTGTTGTCGCCGGCGGTGCAGTGTTTCTGCTTACATCTACTCCGACTAATGCTACGGAATCGAAATCTGGCGATGCCAACCGGGACCCAAATGCCAGCAAGAATCAGGAAATTATCTCACAGCTAAAGACCGTAACGATTGCCAGTGCTCCTGCACTGGGAAGTCCTGACGCCAAGGTCACAATAGTGGAGTTTGGTGATTACCAATGCACCTGGTGCCACAGGTGGCACGAGTCCACAAAGGATTCGGTGGTAGCGGACTTTGTTGATACGGGGAAGGTGAGGTTCCTTTTCAAGGACTTTCCCATAAACGACCAATCCGATAGAGCTTCTTCACTTGCCGCTGAAGCTTCATACTGCGCGGCAGACCAGGGCAAATACTGGGAATATCATGACGAACTCTACACTAAATGGGAAGGTGAGAACACCGGATGGGTTACAAAGGAGAGTCTGAGGCAATTCGCGTCCAACATTGGCTTGGATGCGCAAGAGTTCTCAGATTGCCTTGATTCTGGAAGGCACGCTGGCTTGGTAAGGCAAAACTATAACCTCGCCGTGGCAGCGGGCCTTAGCGCGACTCCCAGTTTTATCGTTCTTGTCGATGGCGAAACTCCAAAACTGATACGGGGTGCACATCCGTACGCGACCTTCCAGCAAGTCATCGACCCTGTGTATGCAGACTAGATATTCACCGAATACTTTTTCCCAGACAGTGAAGATATCAGGTCTGAAGCCTCAGTCAAAAGAGTGTTGATTTCAGCTCTCCTTTCTTCATTCTGCCGCTTCAGCAAGTCCAAGTTGTCTTTGTATCTCGAGAGTCGCTCTGTCGCATCGGTCATTTTTTGCTCGAGTTGTCTTGCAAGATCGAACGGGGAGGTATCCTGACGCATTAGTAGGTCTAATTCTTGCCGGAATTGCACTGCTCTTGTCTGAAAATCGGGAAGGGATTGAGAAATCTGGTCGATATATTGGATCATCTTGTCAGAGTCCTTTAGCTGGATTTTCCCCGAGCTGATGGAATTTCGGACTTCGACCAAAAGCGCTGAATACTGTGACGTGTCAGGCAAATCTAGGAGTTTCCATGGTTCTGAGGACATTAGATTTAGGCGCGACTCTGTCTCTTTGGAGACTCCATATGAATACTTTGTAAATGCTCGTGAAGCATGCGAGAATAACTCGAGCATCTTGGTCTGAAAGTCATCACGCTGCGCCTGAATATTCCCAAGCCTCTGCGCGAGCGATTCTGCCGCGTGGTATTCTGGCGAGCTCTTCAATAATTCAGCTTCTGTCTTCATCGTGGACAGATCATCCTGGAGGCTAGAAATCTCTTTCAAGGCGGTGTCGATGCTAACTTCGCCAGCTCGCAGTGATGCAACTTTTTGGGAAAGTGTGTTTAGAACGCCACTACACTTGACCATGGGAGCGCGCTTTTGATCGAAATCAGAAATAATTGATTTTGATTGTTTGAGGAGCCCCCCTAGGGTCTCGAGTTCCTCTCTCATCTTCGATGCATTTTTTTTCATAAAGTTGTTTAGTATCTTACTGTGCGAGCCAGTTACCTCTCCAAACCTTTTCATTTGCATTTCGAATTTCTCTTTGAATTTCCTAACGTCGTTGACCGATTCTGGTAGTTCTAGTTCAATAGACGATTCGCGCCTCAATGTTGCTACAATAGTTTTCCTAGAGTTTTCCACAACCGATTTGAATCTTAGCTCAAGTCCTTCGAGTTTGATCTTTTCCTGCTCCATATTAGTGGCAAGAACCCCTATTGCCTTCAGGGACTGCCCTGCTGATGCCTTGATTGGACCAAGTCGCGTGGAGAGTTCGCGGAGGTTTGCGGATTCGATCTCTTGGAGTAGTGCTTGGGCTTCCTGAATGGCAAGTGGACCGCCTTGCGGTTGCGAGAGGGTAGACTGCTCTGCCGGCTCCTCTTCCTTTTCTCTCTTCTTGAACAAGCCAAACCGAGTCACGATAGAGTAACGATGCCTAGTATCAAAAAACGTTACTATTGGAGGCAGAAATGTTTATTGCGATTGACGTGCAATAATAAGTGCCATGCAGTCAGGCTACAGAATTTCAATACGCGAAAGGCTGCATGCATGGTCCCAAAGAAATCAAAAAAAGTTGATTGCGCTCAACATTTTTGCGCTCGTTCTGTTGTTCGTCGTCTTCTTGTCGACATTTGTTATCCACATCTATCCTGGAGAATTATTGATCGTTTTACACATAGCCACAATCGTATCGGCCGGCCTCATTGTGCTTTCATTGGCACCAAAGGGTCCGATTCCTGTCGTAATTTCTCTCATAGGAATTGTTCTTGCTTATAACGCGATTGTATCACCGCTCTACGTTACGTCGGTGGAAGGTCAGACGATTCTTGGCCGTCAAAGAATCGTTTCAGCGCCCACTGCAAGCGAATCGCTTCAAGTCGACCGGCCTCTGCACTTCTTCCTAGGGCTTGGCATGGTAGTCTTCAGTACCATCATTGCGTACAGGCCATCAATGCTCTTCACTCGAAACAGACCGCCGCATTCAGAAGACGAATGGTCGGGCTATCCCATCTGGCAGGATAATTCTCTACTTGCAGATGGCCGGACGGAGCAGGTCATTCCTGTGAAGAATTTAATGACCGAGGAGGATAAGCACCTTCTCTGGCGATATGAATACGTCGTGGCAAGCATCTACGGATCGCTTCACCTAGTAAAGCCTGATGGCATGGTTCCCAGGGATTCAACGGTTCTTGTGCGCGACAAGGCTAGCGGCAGGATCTTTGGCAAGGCAAAGTTCACTGGGCTTTTCATGTAGGTCCGTTCACTGAAACCTGGAACCTGATGATAGACCAATGATCAATGAGCCTTTTATCTCTGAGAGTCTTTGGATAATTTAGGTCGTAAGACCAGACCAACCCCGCGGAACAAGACCAAAAGCCAAAACTGTCTTGAACCGTAATCCCTTTACCGTCACGGCCCTGCCAACGGATCAGTGCATGAGCCACTTTCTGGCAGGGCGTTTTATGAGAACAAACAACTGTCGAGTATGTTTGAAGGAATGACCTACAAATCTATAATTCCCTTTCCGGGCAATCCTGCCTTAATCGGGGTCCGGCACGAGCCTGATTATGAGAATTCACCATCCCATCCCAAACGACGAGGCAACCGGATCTCCTACCTTTTCCAACCCTGCGCGATGTTGTATTTCTGTGGACACAGCATAACTTCTTTAAATGACTGTCCGTGATCAGTACAGGTGCCTGCTTGGCAGATTTTTCGCGCTGGAGCGAGAGCATGGTAGTGGAAAGAGGACTCCCCGTTATTGTCTTCTCATGAATACCGAGATCGTATCTTTATCCGAAAGGACATCATCCTCAAGCTTACCGAGTATGGCGAACTGAATCAGACCTCGTTGCTCAGCTACTGCGGCCTCAACCTCGTAAAGCACAAAGACATCTTGGATGACATGGAAGCAAAGGGGATCATAACAAAGATCGAGGAACCGTGGGGAAACAAGAGGATAATCAAGTACAGTGTAACTGAGAAAGGGAGGCAGTTTTGCAGACAGATCCTCGAACCATACGAAGAGATGTTTCCGAGGAAGGAGCCCGCGAAAAAATGAACCCACTAACAAAGTTAACTAAACAATTTATCCGCATTGATTCAAAGGAGAGATGCAAGCATGGCTGAAGGTAATCCTGAGCGACGAGAGAGTATCTCCGAGGTACTGGACGATCTTATCTTTCACCTCAATACGACAAGGAGCACGTTCACGTTCATGATCATTTCGTCCTTCATTATCGCTCCCCTTGCCCTTATTGTCGCCGCTGTGTTTACATTAAATCCCCGGTTTCTGTTCTTCCTACTTGACCGGGTTCCTCAAGTCGGGGCCATTCTCATCATTTTCGTCACCATAACGGTAATCTTGGCGTCTCTCTGGCTCGCCCTAGGAATCAAGGAGCGAAGGTTCTTTGCGTCTTGGAATAAGAGGTTCAGTAGATTCATGTCGCTAAAGGACAAGATAGACAAGGAACTCGGCGACGAAACGA
This sequence comes from Nitrososphaera sp., assembly GCA_036004585.1. Classification (GTDB taxonomy): domain Archaea; phylum Thermoproteota; class Nitrososphaeria; order Nitrososphaerales; family Nitrososphaeraceae; genus Nitrososphaera. The sequence goes on from DASYRH010000068.1 coordinate 7,569, forward strand.
CCTAGGGTAATGATCGTCGCGCCACAAGATTTCGGAGTCAGACATATCCTGCAACTGTCGTGATATCATCGGTGGTAAATGGCCCAATTGCAAGGATCTCCTAGTTCCTGTTTCGTGGAAAATATTACTTTGATCGGGAACAATCCGATCGGTACACATTGTTAACTAACGCTGTTAATTCACAAAGACCCGCAAGTGCCTTTTAAATTCTTGCGCATACAGCATCGATGTCAAACAACAAAACCATTTCAAACAAGAAAGGCGCAGTTGCCTTGACCAGTCTGATGCTGGCCGCATCAATACTTGCGGCAATAGCATTTCAGCCTGGCATTGCTTCTGCCCAAGAAATAGAACGCAAGGAGAGAATCGACCGCACGATAGATAGAGTAGATGAAACTCGCGAACACCGGCTAGGATTCCATGGCGTCAAAGGAGCGGGCGTCGCAACCGACCAAGAATCAGGTGAGAACTATAGATCCGGCTTTAGGTTCCTGCTTCAGAAAGTCAACGGAAGCGAAACTGAATACGAGGTAAAGCGTGGACTCATAGGGATCTCGATTGATGGAGAAAGGGTCTACTACACAATAGTACCAGAATCTTGGAGTGTTGTCCTATCAGACGATAAGCTGACATTCAGAGCATCAGGAAAGGTCGCGCAAGGCGAAGAAACATTCGATGTCAATCTGAATGGCTACTTTGCAATGCACACCCGAATCGGAAATCTCTGGTCCATCCAAGGTACAATGGAAGGCAGGGAAAGCCAGTACGACCTGCACTATGTCGGCATATCGCACGGGATAAGGCCAGGAAGCATCGAAGAGTTGCAGTAACTCTCGCCTCCTTTTTTTTTGAGCAAGTTTGCAACTTGAACAAGCCACAGGGTTGCGCTTGATTATCTAACGCGAAATAGGCAACAAGTGAAGGCTTTTTACCCTTGGGATGGAAGTCACTTTTAATTGGCTAACTTGGATGACAAATCCCGGATTGAGGCTGAGCAAATCATAGAAAATGAAGTGATGGCTGTCGGTAAAAATCCATCGGCGATTAAGGGCAATGGATGCGCTGCGTGCCACGTATTGTTCAAGGTAAAAGATGCAATGCAGGTAAGCGAACAAGACGCCGCAGACCTTCTTTCAGAAGTACTGTTGGACAATGACCTCCTGAATGACAAGTTTATCACAATGGTTGAGGAAATCCACATGAAGTCTCGCATGATGGGGGTGACATTTGCTATCAAGACGAGGGAAGCAAAAGACCGCTATATTGACGCAAATTTCAAGAATACTCTAAACGAATTATCTGCTGACGCGTCTTCTTATGGAACTGAAATCGTCATGAGAAAGCTAATTCTGGCAAATATTGCTCTCAATATTGCCCAGAATCTGGGAATTGACTACCATGCTGCCACAGAAGAACTCTATTATTACATGCGAAAGCGCGATACGGAAACACACGTAGAGTTGATAGAACACATTAATTCTATAATCCACAGGGGCAGACACTAATGAGCGAAGGCAGAATTTTCGAACTCGCGCAGCTCGCATCCAAACTGGATAAGGAGGGCGGCTATTTCCTGGACTTTCTTAAGGTGAGAAATTTGGAAGCAGGCATCATTGTGCTCCACCCGAATGAAGCTGACACGCAGGAGCCTCACTCTGACGACGAAATATACTATGTAATTAAGGGAAATGCAGGGATGGAAATAGGCGAGAGAAAAATCCAGGTAAAGGAGGGCTCGATAATATTTATCCCTGCGGGGACGCTGCACAGGTTCTACGGCAATGTCGTCGACCTCGTCGTATTGTACTTGTTTGCGACATGAGAATAGAAAGGTAGAAAATACCCCTTGAAGGCATCAAGAACGACCACATGCCAATTACAGATGCAGCTAAGAAACAGATTGCCCAGCATAGAAGGCTCTACTTCAAGATCTGCTTCAAGTGCGGAGGCAAGAATCCAATCACCGCAAGCCGATGCAGAAAATGCCATGGAAGCCAGATGAGGCTAAAGAACAGGACTCTGGGCGCAAAGAAGTAGAGTACACTTATCGCCCTACAACTCCTTAAGATCAGTGGTGCAGCAAACTGGAAATTGTCTGCCTTTTCGAACTATTGTGATAAACTGGTCCAGCAATTGGCCCATCATAATTTCGAGGATACCAACAATGCCTGAGCCAGGGCGGCAAAAAGCTGGCAGGAATAGCAACCATTTATCAGAAAAGACTGTGCATAAGAGAGGGGTTTGACATACTTCAAGACGAAATGCAAGCGTTGCGGCACCGTCCTAGAGACCGATATCTCTGATTGGCGTTTTGATTCAGATAAGCTAAAACAAGCCCACACAATAAAATGTCCCCGATGTCATAATCTGAATAGGTACAAACCAGACGAGTTTTTCAAGACACCATAATACTGTGGTTTTGAACGAAGGCCGCCGACTATGAGCAATACCGAATGCACATGAGGTACAAACCTTACATGAAATTGTGCAACCCGTCAAAACATGTTAATCGTGTTAAATGATCAAGCTAGCTAGATAATGTCTGGCAGAGGATTCTTCATTTCAGTTCGTTTATGGTGCAGCTGGCGAATCAAGTTTACGATTATGCTCTCTTGACCAAATAATGACCAAGTAGACAGCAAAGCCTTGTAAAGCCCAGCCAATTGCGTTTAATGCTATGTAGTGCGGGCCGTAATAGTAAAATGCCCTGTCAACCCGCGCCTCTCTCATGAAATCGGGCTCTGATAGAATAGAGAATGCCACATAAGCACCATAGGCCGTAGCGAGAATAACTTCTGGCACAACGATATACACTACATACTTTCTCAGCTTTCTAATTCTGTAGAATGCCCAGAAATTCGCAATTATCACGAATGTAGCAACGATTTGCCAACCAACGCTGACTTTGTGATTTGCTGGCATTCTAACATCAGAACAGTTAGCCTATGCATTAACCTTACCTAAACCACCTAAGTGAGCCGCGCCGTTTATCTTCACTCACGTTTATGTTGGTAGCTTTACTAGTTCAAAATTAGACAATACCGAATGCGCTTTCAAGCGAGGCCGTATACGAAAACGAACAAGAGTCTAAGTGGTCTTCGAGTTCTAAGCCCGTGAGATAATGGATGGGGAGAGATTCGAACTCTCGACCACCTGTGTGTGAGACAGGTATCCTAACCAGGCTAGACTACCCATCCGTCATTCTTTCTGATTTCCTACAACTGTAATTAATACTATCCCTACGTGCCTTCGCTGAAACCTTGGAGGTATGATTTTTGCGCAGGAGTCAGTGTGTCGATCTGGACATCCATGGATTGGAGTTTGGCCAGTGCAATTTCTTGATCCTGAGCTCTGTCAATATCGTAAACGCGAGGCTTCATCGTCTGGCCTTCCTTTGCCAGCTTTAACACTGCAAGAAACTGGTTTGCAAAACTCATGTCCATCACTTCGGAGGGATGACCTTCGGCCGCAGCCAGGTTCACCAGCCTCCCTTCCGCAAGGAGGTAAATTTTCTTACCATTTTTCAAATTATATTGCATGGTATTGTCGTTGATGTCCCTCTTGCCTGCCGACTGCTTTTCAATTCCCGGAATTGATATTTCGACATCAAAGTGGCCTGCGTTTGCAAGTATGGCCCCATCTTTCATCTTGGCTACGTCCTGCTCCACGATTACGTCCTTACAGCCCGTCGTAGTGATGAACAAGTCGCCCAGCTCTGAAGCTTTGTTCATCTTTGCAACTGAATAGCCGTCCAACTTTGCCTTGAGAGCCGCTATCGGGTCAACCTCGGTGACTATTACATTTCCCCCTAGCCCAGCGGCCCTCGATGCTACACCTTTGCCCACATGTCCGTAACCGGCGACCACTACATTCTTGCCGGCGATAAGCACGTTCGTTGCCCTGATTATGCCGTCAAGGGCGGACTGGCCAGTGCCGTAGACATTGTCAAAATCATGTTTTGTCTCTGCGTCATTTACCGCAATTATCGGGTAGATGAGCTTGCCCACGTTCTGCAGAGCTCGCAGCCTAACGACTCCCGTTGTTGTCTCTTCGGTGCCACCCCTGATTGATTTGGGCTTGCTCTTGTGCATTTCAATCGTAAGATCCGCGCCGTCGTCAATAGTGACATGGGGATCGAGCTTCATTGAGGCATGAATGTCATCATAATATTCCTGCGAAGAAACGCCCCTGCTTGCAAAAATAGAAATCCCCTCGTCTTTTGCCAGAGAGGCGGCGACGTCGTCCTGCGTGCTGAGTGGGTTACACCCACACCATGACAGCTCGGCGCCGGCGGCTTTTAGCGTCCTGACCAGTACGCCGGTTTCCTTTGTTACGTGCAGGCAACCGGTGACCCTTACTCCCTTGAGCGGCTTTGACTTCTCATATTTTTGGCGCAATGAAACGAGAACCGGCATGTGAGCTTCCGCCCAGTCAATTCTCTTTTTCCCATCCCGTGAAAGTGTAACGTCCTTTACGCGGTATTCCATAGTTACGGATCGAGGGATTGCCTTGCCATATATTAGTTCTACAACAGTCCCCGCATCTGCATTATTGACTGGACCTGTTCATCGGTAACTGGTTCGAACTTCTCATAAAACTGGCCGACTGCACTAAAATCCCTAGACTTGTGTACCGCCATTACAGTGTCGGCCTCTTCTTCAAGAACCTCGACTGACTGTGTTGGTGCAACTGGCACAGCGATTGTAAGCTGGGATGGGTTCTGCTTTCTGACCCATCTTGCCGATGCTATCACCGTAGCTCCCGTCGCGATGCCGTCGTCCACCAGGATGGCCTTTCTGCCTGCAATCCTATATGGCAGATCTTGCTTTCTGTATGCAGCCGATCTACGTTCGATTTCGGAAATTTGGTGGCTCTTTTCTTCCTCCAGGTATTGTTCCGATATCCTCAACGCATTGATGAGATATTTGTTAAGATATGATGTCCCGTCCTGCATGACAGCTCCGATTGCGAGTTCGTCGTTTTCTGGCGCGCCCAGTTTTCGCGGAATAACGATATCAAAGTCTGCTCCAAGCCTAGTCGCTACGATGTCGGCTAGTATGACTCCTCCGCGCGGGATCCCAAGGATTATTGCATCAGCGCCAGCTCCTTCGCCTGCTAGCCTTTCGGCCAGCTCTCTGCCCGCATGTTGCCTGTCGCGGAATTTCACGGCAATAATTCGAGGCTCTTTGCCTCTATTAAGCCTTGATCGCAATAACGCTATAATCTTGGTGGCTCGACTAACGGCTGTGCGCAAATTGCAGATTGCCGTGATCGGTTACAACAAGGAATGCTCAGAGATCGCGAGCAAGATGGCTTACGATGTGGGCAGGGAAATTGCAGCCGCTGGTGCCGTTTTGGTATGTGGCGGGTTAGGCGGAGTAATGGAGTCTGCCTGCAGGGGGGCCAAGGAGAATGGCGGCACAACTCTTGGAATCATCCCGCAGGAAGAATTTTCATATGCAAACGAATTCTGCGACATCGTTGTTTGCACCGGAATCGGATTTGCAAGAGACTTTGTCGTGGCCTCTTCAGCCGACGGTATCATTGCTGTTGGTGGCGGCGTCGGGACCCTGATAGAAATGGGAGCTGGCTACATGAGCAAGAAAACCGTAGTCGCTATCTCTGGCACCGGCGGAGTAGCGGAAATATATGGAGGAAAGTATCTGGACGAACGGAACCGCGTAAGGATACTAACTGCACTAGATGCAAGCGCTGCAGTCAAAATCATACTTGAACAAAGGAAATCATAATGCCAGACTGGCTGACGGATCACAGCACAGTATTCCGCCGATTGCCATCGAGTTTTGCAACCTCGCGATTCACCTTTGCCGAGCTGAATGCGCTTTAGCACATGTTCCCGAGAACATGTACCTCCTCGCCTTCAGCAGACAACTGCCACACATACAGACGCAGCGAGCCTATACCCGTTGCCTTGTTTGCGTGAGAGACTGTTTCTCCTTTTCAGCCAGTTAGGCAAATACTATATGCATTGATTGAATTTAAGATTTACTGTTATCTTTTACAATGAGACAGCTACTGCTGGTAGTTTACCAGATATGGGTCGGGCTCGTAAAAGCTCCCATGCTTTGAAGCCAAGCCACGGAGTTTACCGACTACATTCTTTGCCCCAAACTCTTCGACAGTTGCAAACAGTTCCTTCCGCAGTCCCATTCCCAGTTTTAGGGCCTTTTCGAGTTCTTCCTTGCTGCATGCGTTATTCGATATCAACCATGATGCGTTATTCGCAGCTACTGCAACGAGCGCTATTGGGTCATACTTTGCTGCCTGCTCTTCCGTCAGGTTGATTCGCTCGTACTTGTCCCCTTTGTACTCGTAGAACCCCTTTCCAGTCTTTTGTCCAAGGCTCTTCTCGTCATACAACTGCTTTACACTGGGATGAGGGTTTATCACCTTGGCATCCCGCGAGTGCATCTCGATTGTAGCCTTGTGTATGACATCAAGGCCGGTATAGTCTGCAAGCTCGAATATTCCCATTGGGAAGGACATTCTGAATTTCACCGCAGAGTCAATGACAGTCATCGCTGCGCCGTCCCTGTCCTGGCAGTATGCCGCTTCATGGACCAGCGGGATGAAAATGCGGTTTACGATGAACCCTGCAACATCCTTTCTGCAAAGAACGGGCTGCTTGCCCACCTTTTTGATAAAGCTGGTCGCGACTTCTACTAGCGATTCATCGGTGCTGTTGCCGGGGATAACTTCTACCAGTGGCATTAGCTGCGGAGGGTTGAAAAAGTGAAGGCCGATAAATCGATCAGGCCTGCCAGTCAGGGCTGCCATTTCGGTTATCGGAAGCGTGCTGGTGTTTGATGCATAAAGCGTCTTTTCTTCCGCGGCCGCGTCGACCTCGGCGTAGACTTTTTTCTTTAGGTTCATGTCCTCCGGGACCGCCTCGATAAGCAGATCTGCGTCTTTGAGCGCCTGCTTTAATTCAACCACGGGAGTGATCCTCAAAAAAACTGCGTCAGCGCCCTCCTTTGTCAATTTTTGTTTTTCGACCATCTTGTCAAGCGACCACCTGATCTTCTCCATCGCCTTGTCAAGAAACGACTGTTCTATGTCCCTAAGGGTAACGGTGTAGCCTGCCATAGCAGATACCTGGGCGATTCCATGGCCCATGACGCCGGAACCAAGGACGGTTATCTTGTTTATCTTGGAGAAGAGCGAAGACATTGTCTAGCCGGGTACCGCGACCCGGGTGATTTTTAACGTTACTAATTCTGTGGCATCAACTTTAAAGCCAGAACTGAAGTTAAAACAGATGGTTGGATTTACCGCGCTTTGTCGCAGATGTGACCTCTCTTTCAGACAAGATGTCTGCCGGCGAACCTGAAGAGATCATTTCAAGGATCGACTTTGTGAGAAATAGGCTCATTGAGCTATACAAGCGAAACTTGGTAAAGATTAACCACTCTGTCATGGAACTGGTTTGCGCAAAACACCTGATACGATATGGGTATTCTGTTGACGTAGAGAAGCAGCTGACCGACATTCTGGTCTGTGACGTCCACGCGGAAAAAGGAGAAGGGATCGCGATTGTTGAAATTGAGACTGGCTTTATCCCACCTGAGCATGCACTTGACCCTCTGGGTTACTATGCTGCAAGGATTGCAAGCAAGATTGCGCGCTATAGCAAGTATTCGAACCAATTTGTCTTGGCTACGACTCCCGTCAGCGTCCTACCCATTCCGCCACTTTTCAGGCGACCACCTAGGGACAGACGTCCATCTGAGGTGAGGGAAATAAAGCAGTTCTGTGACAAATACTACATGAATCCCCCGGTGACAGAAGATGAGCTGCTCAATGCCAGGGTCCACATGATCTACATTATAAATACCGATGCAGGCAAGGTAACAGAGATGGACGTGGACTCGTACCTCGACCGGTTCGAAGGGCTGCTGTCGCCCGGTACTCTTGGCCTATGAGGAAAACTTTGTTATAGTTTTTTGACTTTGCGAAGGTCGCGCGCTGGTTCTGGTTCTGGCAGCTACGGAAGGTTTGTCAGTCTGCTTGTCAATAGAA
>DASYRH010000069.1:0-14847 GCA_036004585.1 Nitrososphaera sp.
TCTGAGGAATATTTCCAAATGCTGGAATTGAGGCTCAAAGAAATCAGGGAGCTAATTTCAAAGTCAGGCTCTATCTTTGTCCATCTCGATTGGCATTCCCTACATTATGCCAAGGTTCTGATGGACAAGATTTTTGGCCCAAAGAATTTCAGAAATGAAATTATCGTGAAAAGAGGCCGAAGGAAGAACTTGCAGTACCAGTTCTCTTCGATTGACAGAATGCATAATGCCTACGATTCGATATTATGGTATTCAAAGAGCGAAGAAGCAAAATTCTCCTTGCCTCTTGTAAAGAAGCATTCGGAGGCAAAATGGATGGGCTTTTGGAGCAACATCAGCAGGCCTACCATGCGCTATGAGATTTTCGGCTACACGCCAGAGCGCGGGCAGTGGAAGTGGTCAAAAGAAAGAGCACTGGAAGCAATCGAGAACTATGACAAATACTCCAAAAAATTTGCTCCGAGGATGTCGCTTGAAGCGTACTGGACAATGGGCAGCAAGTCCCAAGAGTTCATCCGCAAGCGAAAGGGCGTAAAATATGCTGAATACTGGATCCCGCCAAAAACCCACAGGATCCTGGATAACAATTGGCTAGATGTCGAAACCTACAGCTATTCTACCGGGTACGGAACGCAAAAGCATGAAGCCTTGCTAGAACGCATTATCTCACAGTTCTCAAAACAGGGAGACCTTGTAGCTGACTTTTTCTGCGGCTCTGGCACCACCCTACTTGTTGCAGAAAAATTGGGAAGAAGATGGATCGGCTCTGACTCGTCTGCAGAAGCGATCTCGGTCACAAAGAAAAGATTGGGTGATATCCAGTACTCACTAATGAAAATTTAGAACCTGCGTTATGCCGAAATTACTTCAGTAATCGCGGCTCTCTTTACCTGCTTTGGTATCCTTCCTAACCTCTTGTAGCACTGGTAGCATAACGCATTGTATGCGACGTCTATTTCGGTGTGGCAGTGAGTGCAGAGCATCAACTCTGTTGGCCTCTCCGGTTGAATTCATCATTCGAGCTCTTCTGCCAGGCGCTTTCTGCGTCTTCCTTTCTCAATTCATGTGAGATCATGTGGTGACCAAGAAATTGATCCCTTCCAGAAAGCGGTACCTTGCACGTTCCACAGAACACCATCGTGCTTGCCATATCCCTTCTGCATGAAAGCAAATTTCGGGTATTATCCTGGTGTGTGTAAAAGCTGGGTACACTTATTCCGCCTCTGCTGCGGGAATCTATTTCATCTGCAATATACATTAATTAGCCGGACATGCGACCTAACCTGTCGTGACGGCTCAGACCAGTGCCGATTATGAGACTCTTCTAAAGCGCTTGCAAGACAAGCTGGGCAATACCGCAAGGAAGGCCAAAGGCAGGCTTGAACTCCCAACACCTCAGATAATCTGGGTCGGCAAGAACACGATATTTCGAAACTTTATGGAGTTCCCAAAGGCGCTGAGGCGAGACCCCGAGAAGTTCCTGCTATACCTCAACAAAGAGCTGGCATCGGCAGGCTACATCGCAGGCGAGCGGGTTATATTTCTCGGCCGCAAGACGCCGTCATCTTTCCAGGCACTCATTGATCGCTACGTCAAGGACTATGTCGTGTGCCCGGTTTGCGGCAGCCCTGATACCAGGACCGAGAAGAACAAAAAACTCGGCTTCCTCATATGCGAAGCGTGCGGAGCCAAATCATCGATCAAAGGCAACTATGCCTAGTCACGTTACACCTGATGTGAGAAAGTCGTACTTGTAGAGGTCCCTTATCCACGCCCTCGCTATAGAGATGTCGTCGCGATAGGAAGGCTTGAACTGGGAGTTCATCTCGTTAAACTCGGCAACCTTTTTCTTTATAGAATGATTCCTGCTTGAGACATGTTCTGCAACCATGGCGGACTGTACTAGCTGATCGCATACGTTGCATCTAAGCTCCGACATACATAACCTCAACAAAGGCTGAATTATCTGGCGCACTAACAATGCGACTTGCCGGAAAGGTCAGCTTTTTTGATCTTGAGTAGGTTCTTGCCGTATGGTATCAAGAACATACTTTAGCTCGGGATCGCTTACGAGCTTGTCCAGGAACCCCTTTACAATCTGGCGAGATGTCCGTTCCGCGGCGCCCTGACCCCTGTGCTGTACGTTCACCACATACTCGTATACAAATGGGCTGACAAAGATGTTGCAAACGTCGCCTATCCAGCCAAACAGCGTACCGGCAGTCTCGTCCTTTAGCATCGCCTCCCTCTTTTCTTCAAACATCCTCCCAATTACCCGGACATTGTAGAGGTACATCTTTTTCCCAGAATTCTTGTCAGTGCCGGTAAACAGCACGCCTTCCCGGGCGTCGTATACGAGACCGAAAGAAACGTTGTAGGGCAACTTTACGTGCTTTGACTTGGGCGCGTAATCAAAGAGCTCGTCCATCAGGGCCTTGAGAAGCGCGTAGAATCGCTCGACGCTCTTTTGTTTTTCTTCGTCCTTCTTTTTGCTAAACGGCCCCACTACGTTGTTGTATTGAGGCGGATTGCTTAAAAATTGAGCGACTAGCACTCCATCGCGCTGACAACGATATCTTGCAAGAAATGTGAGGTGTACGCCCTCAATGACTGAAATTTGGCAAGATCCGCCTCAAACGCCGCCTGCATATCAACTGTTTTTACACTTGAATTGGATAAATTTGACTATGGGTGATAAGTAGCAACTGTCGACTATCTCAACAATGACAGCCATAATGTCGCTTCACAACGAAGCAACTACATCAAGAGGCAGCTTTACGATCGGACAGAGCTGGGGCGCACTGAGGAAGGCATGGAAGGGGTACAGGATCGCAAAGGTTCAGGCAGACAATGCAAAGATGAGGGAATACGCGACCAAGATCCGAAAGATTCAGGGCGAACTGGGCGTAAGCGTTGCATCATTCCCGCACTTGGGTATAAACTGAGTGCGTTCTCTTTTCTTTTTCGATTTTCGATTCTGTTGCGTCCTTTGTGGTGAAAGGCAAATCGTCCGTTGATCCCAGTAGTTGGCGACAGAGTAAGTCTCCCCGGAATTACTATCCATTTCTTATAGTGTATCCCTCGCATATTAGACATGGTTAATTCAGTAGAAATTCGTTGTACAAAGGACGGTCCAAACCTTGTAGTCGTCGACGGAAATGTCTTTGCAGCAATGTGTAGGTGCGGTGCATCGGCAAACAAGCCACAATGTGATGGAACGCATAGGAAAATTAACTTCAAGGCTGAAGAAAAGACGATTAAAGTCTTCTAAGGTGGCCGCGACGCGGGCTCGATCAAAGCTACTCACCCTGACTTTCAAAACCAACTAATTGCCTCGCCTATGTGATTGGGCAATGGTAGACGGGTACGATGGGTATCGGGCCGCCCTAGTGAGGTTCCATCTTACGCCGGGACTGATTTCTTCATTGCCCAGGACGGCCGAATTGGCTCCGTTTATCTCTTTTTCGATAAGCTGTCAGATGTAAAGGAGGCTTGACCACAGATGCGAATCAAAGAAAGCAGTTTGCCCTTCACCAAAAAAGACGCAACAGAATCCGATATTCAGCCGTAAATTGAGCTTCCAGCAAGATGCTGTTTAATCTTTAATTCTATCTGCGCTTTAGGCAGGGCGCCGACCATCACGTCAACGACTTTGCCCGCCTTTACTATCATCATTGTAGGGATGCTCTGGATGCCAAACGAGCCTGCCACCATCTGGTTGTCGTCAACATTTAGTTTGCCAAACGCAACCTTGCCAGAGTACTCTTTTGCAAGCTGCTCGACAATGGGCCCTACTATCCTGCACGGCCCGCACCAAGGCGCCCAAAAATCCACTAGCATGATAGGGTATTTTGCAACCTCTGTGGCAAAGTTAGAGTCGGTCAGGACAACAGGCTCTGTCATGCCTGACATTGTCGCTCTTGCAGAAGCCACTCTTTGGAGCTCGGCCAGCTTTTTCTGCTTGATAACCTCTAGCTCGACGTCTTCGCTCACGGTACAAGCAGGTCCAGAATGGGCTATAATTCTTGCGCCGCCAGCGATATTTTATTATTATCTTTGCTGGCATCCATTACGATCTTGGAAGAAGAAAGCGAAGATGGCGCCAATCTAAAGGTCGAAGTACCTATCGAAGATAGTGAAGTCGAGGAGCTGCGAGAAGAGCTCCGCAAGTCAAAGGAGGCTTCCGAGAATGCGACTAACAAGATGAAATACTTGATGGCCGATTTTGACAATTACCGCAAGCAGATGGAAAGGCAGCTCGCGTCCAGGGTAGAATCCATAAAGGCCGAGCTACTGCTAAAGTTTCTCAACATCCGCGACGACTATCGACGAGCCCTTTCCGTTGCCGAGCAGAGCAAGTCCGAGCCCGTGGTAATAGAGGGCCTGGCAGGTATTATGAAAAATATTGATTCACTGCTGTCGTCTGAAGGGGTCGTGGAGATCGAAACACTGGGGACGCCTTTCGACCCTAATGTGCATGACGCTGTCGCGTATTCCGCCACTGACAGTGTCGCAGAAAACACGGTCACATCCGAGATAAGGAAGGGATACATGCTCAACGGCAAGGTCCTAAGGCCAAGCCTGGTCGAGATATCCAAGAAGAAAGTTAGAAATAGCGTTTCTGACAGTAATATCCAGTCAGATACTACTAACCAAGGAGATTGAGAGAAAATGGGAAAAATAATAGGAATAGATCTAGGAACAAGCAATTCGGCTGCCGCAACGATGATTGGCGGCAAGCCCACGATAATCCAGGCTGCAGAAGGCACATCGGTCGGCGGCAAGGCGTTTCCGTCCGTAGTAGGCTTTACGCGTGACGGCCAGCTAATAGTAGGCGAGCCGGCAAGGCGCCAAATGATTTCAAACCCGGAAGGGACTGTTATCGCCGCAAAGCGCAAGATGGGGACAGACTTCAAATTCAAGGTATACGGCAAGGAGTATACCCCGCAGCAGATATCGTCATTTATCCTGCAAAAGATAAAGCGCGACGCCGAGGCATTTCTTGGCGAGACCGTAGACAGGGCAGTCATCACGGTTCCCGCTTACTTTAACGACAACCAGAGGCAGGCGACGAAGGATGCGGGTGATATTGCAGGCCTGCAGGTCGTTAGGATAATCAACGAGCCGACAGCTGCGTCGCTGGCGTATGGCCTTGACAAGGCAAACAAGGACCTCAAGATCATGGTCTTTGACCTCGGCGGTGGCACACTAGATGTCACGATAATGGAGATGGGAGGCGGAGTCTTTCAGGTAAAGAGCACCCATGGCGACACCCAGCTAGGGGGGACCGACATGGACAATACGCTAGTCCAGTTCGTTGTTCAGGAATTCCGCAAGCAATCAGGCCTTGACGTGACCAAGGACAATGCGGCCATGATGAGGATAAGGGATGCGGCAGAAAAGGCAAAGATCGAACTCTCTAACGTAGTCAGCAGCGAAATCAACCTGCCATTTCTTGCGTATGACGCATCGTCTGGCCCAAAGAACCTTGTGATTCAGCTCACAAGGTCAAAGCTCGAAGAGTTGCTCCGGCCGATAATTGAACGATGCAGGCAGCCCATGACCCAGGCAATAGCAGATGCCAAGTTGGCTGCTGCCGATGTAGACAAGATTATTCTGATCGGAGGCCCGACAAGGATGCCTATGGTCAGGCAGTTTGTCGCTTCTGTGATGGGCAAGGAACCCGAACGCGGTGTGGATCCTATGGAGGCAGTGGCAATGGGTGCGGCGATTCAGGGCGCGATTATTTCGGGCGATGTTGCAACGGACATCCTGCTGGTGGATGTCACGCCGCTGACACTAGGTGTCGAGGTCTTGGGCGGCTTGAGGGAGCCGCTTATCGAGCGGAACACTACTATCCCTACAAAAAAGAGCAAGGTCTTTACAACTGCTGCTGAATACCAGACGGCCGTAACGATCCACGTGGTGCAGGGCGAAAGGCCCATGGCGTCAGACTGCGTGTCGCTTGGTATGTTCAACCTGTCAGGTATTCTGCCAGCACCAAGGGGAGTACCGCAAATAGAAGTGACATTTGACATTGACGCAAACGGCATCCTCAATGTCGCGGCAAAGGACACTGCAACCCAGAAGGAAGCCAAGATCACGATAACCGCAAACAACAAGCTGTCCAAGGACGAAATAGACAAGCTAAAGCGCGATTCAGAGCAGTTTGCAGAAGCCGACAAAAAGAAAAAGGAAGAAATCGAGCTCAAGAACGAGGCGGACAATCTTATCTACGCAGCCGAAAAACTGGTGAACCAGGATCTCAAAGATAAAGTCAGCGCGGACCAATCTGCAAAGGTCAACAAGGCGGTGCAGGAATTGCGCGAAGCAATCTCTAGCAACAATGCAGACACCATCCGCGCCAAAGTCCAGGAGTTAAGGAAAATCCTGGGCGAGATCAGCACTGCAGCATACCAGAGTGCTGGCGCACCGGGTGCTGGAGCGTCTTCAGGACCAACGGCGGAAGGCCCCCAGGCAGGAGCAGGCTTTGGATCCGGGCAGGCAGAAACGGCAGCAGGTCCGAACCCATCACCCTGACAAGAGTATAATAAATGACGACCAGCTATTCGAATCGGTGAGCAATTGAGCAGCGGCAAGCGCGATTACTATGAAGTCCTTGGTATCCAAAAAAATGCGGGAAAGGATGATATCAAGAATGCTTACCGCAAGCTAGCGCTGCAATTCCACCCAGATCGAAACAAAGATTCAGGGGCCGAAGAAAAATTCAAACAGATATCCGAAGCATATGCCGTATTATCCGACGACGACAAGCGCAAGCGGTACGACACTTATGGGCAAGTTGGCGCGGAAGAAGTATTCCGGGGCTCTGAGGCCAATTTCGACGAAGTATTCCGCGACATTGGCTTTGGCGGCTTTAGGGACATTTTTGACCAATTGTTCGGCGGGCGCCGGGGCGGAGGATTTGGCGAGGACTTTTTCGGCTTTGGCGGCTCTAGAAGGCAGAGGGGAAGGGACCTAATCTACGACATGGAGTTGTCGCTTGAAGATATTCTCAGGGGGAGAAAAGAAGAGGTTGAAGTCCCGCGCCTTGAACGGTGTCCTGTTTGCGCTGGAACCGGCGCTGCGCCGGGTACAAAGGCAAGGAAGTGCACCGTCTGCGACGGCCAAGGGCAGACAAGGCGAGTCTACAACCAAAATCGATTCTCCACCTTTGTATCGCTGGAACCGTGCAGGACTTGCCAGGGAAAAGGCCAGATAATTGAAAGGCCTTGCAATAACTGCAAGGGTTCGGGTAGGGCCAGACAGGTCAAGAAGATAAAGCTGGAAATACCGCCAGGAATCGAAGACGGCATGGCGTTCCAGCTTCGCGGCGAAGGAGAGGCGGCAGAGCAGGGCGGCGCACCGGGAGATCTGGTCGTTCGACTGCACGTAAAACCGCACTCACAATTTGAGCGCATCGAGGACGGCCACTTACTTTACAATCTCGGAGTCAACTTTACGGACCTTGCGTTGGGAACAGAACTCAGAATCCCGACGCTTGAGGGCACTGAAAAGCTAAAGATACAGCCGGGCACTCAGCCAAATGCAATCCTGCGCATCAAAGGGAAGGGCCTGCCACGTTACGGCGGCTCGGGCCGCGGCGACCAGCTGGTAAAGGTCGAAGCCAAAGTTCCTACAAAGCTCAACGACAGACAAAAGTCTCTCCTCAAAGAGCTTTCGAGGGAATTCGAGGAATAGCGGAAAAATACTTTAAATAATATTTCAGTCCACTTGCAGTCATGTCATCGCCAAATGATGAATGGTTTGGACCTAGGAAGAGGCGCTTTGGATCATGGTTCCCGGACATTGATGAAATGATGAGAGAAATGGAGAAGATGATGCAGGAAGCATTCAGGAATGTCGAGCAATATGTCCCAAAGAATCTTGTGCGGGAGCGCAAAATGGAAGACGGATCAATTGTCAGGGAGATGGGTCCTATTGTTTACGGCTATTCTGTCAAGATTGGGCCGGACGGCAAGCCCGTAGTCCGCAAATTCGGCAACATCGACGCGTTTCCAAATCTACTTCGAGGCGGCATGGCTGTCAAGGGAGAGCGAGAACCACTTGTTGACGTGATAAAGGGAGAAGAAGAAATACGCGTAGTTGCAGAGGTTCCAGGTGTGGCCAAAGAAGAGCTAAAGGTCACCGCAGACGAAAACACGGTCACGATAGAATCGCTTACCGGCGAACAGCGGTACCGCAAGAGAATCGACCTGCCAGAAACAGTCGACCCAAAAACTGCCAAGTCCTCTTACAAGAACGGAATATTGGAAGTGTCGTTCAAGAAAAGAAGCAAGGGCAGCAGTGGAGTCCAGATCAATATCGATTAGTGCAAAAAGATATTATTCCAGTCAGGCAGATAGCGTAGCGGCAAACAAGGGCGGGGGTTGCCAAGCCCGGTCAACGGCGTGAGATCAGATTCTGACACGATGCTCAGATGTTATGAATTGACTGGGATACCTCATCCCTTAGGGGTTCGTGGGTTCAAATCCCACCCCCCGCACCATTTTTCATTCTCGCGCATTCATGTTCAAATTCTTACCCCCGCTTGCCATTACTAGTAAGTTAGAAAGCCTTCCAGAATGCCTTAAATGCATGTAGATTACGGCAGCCTGTAATGAGTAATGACGATGTCGAAGCTATACACTTTGATATTGGAACAACTTCAATTAGGTTAGTTCGCGTAGGTAATGTCATTCAGATCTTGTTTAGCAGTCCACTCGAAGCAAAATTCCTTTACAGGGAATTGGTAGAAAAGTATAAACGAGCTGAAGACAAATTAAAAGGCGCGTAACTTTGAAGAATCTTTCGGAACGTAAGAAGGCTGAACTTCGGCTTATAGCCGAGCTCACACTGGAAGCAACATTGGGGGCAGAAGAGAAGCTGTCAAGGCTTGCTAGAAGCAAGCTTGGAGCATAATCCCTGAATTCTTACAAGTAAAAACAAGCGTAAATCCCACCCCCGCACTATTTCAAAGTCTGGAATACAATCCCTCCTAGCTCTGCGCTGCTTCCATCAAACCGCGATAACCTTGTGCGATGCCCTCCTTATGAGCATCGACCCAAAGACGAGAGTCGCAGCAGACAAAAGCCCGGCAGTCAGGAATACCACGTTATACGAGGCAGGCGAAGGGTACAGCCCTGGTACTCCTGGAACAGTCGCTCGATTCTCCAAATACACTCCCGCTAATGCTGGGCCTATAGCCATTCCTATGAACAACAACAAAGCCCCTACTCCAGTGGAAATTCCCATAAACTCTCTTGGAGAAAACGAAACGACCACGTTCCAAGTAGATGTCATTGTGAGTGACAACCCGCTTGCAACTATCGCCAAGTTTATCGATGTTTCAAGTTCTGTCAAATGAAACGCCAGGAGGCCTATTGAGCCGATGAGGCTCACTATGCCACCAATTACGGCGGGTTTTACGCTTCCTATTCTGTTTATGATAAATGGTGTAATTGCA
Organism: Nitrososphaera sp.; assembly: GCA_036004585.1. Taxonomy (GTDB): domain Archaea; phylum Thermoproteota; class Nitrososphaeria; order Nitrososphaerales; family Nitrososphaeraceae; genus Nitrososphaera. Next base: position 9,467 of record DASYRH010000069.1, read on the forward strand.
GAGAAAACCAGGAACGCTATCATGAAGGGCAGCTGGACGTTTGCAGCATCCACCGCAGATCCTCCGAATCCCAGGGGAGTAGGGCTCCTCACTAGCTGCACTATAGTGGGATAGATCATGAACATCGTAATGCCCGTCGATATCAGCAGCAGAAAAGCTGGCAAAAGAATTTTGTTTTTCAGCAACCTCAGGTCGAGGAATGGCGGCACTATCTTTCGTTCAAGCATGACAAAGACTGTCAAAGAAACTCCTGATACCACAAACGCACTAGCTATTTGGGGCAGGTTCGCAGAACTGACTCCAACTTGTATGAGAGTAAGTGCAACAAGGAATGAAGCTATTGTGGCAGACAGCGCCAGAACGCCCTTGATATCAATTGCAGCTGCCTTGCGCGCTTTTTCTGACGGTTCAGATGCCTTTGTTGAGGAAGGCGCAACCGATGCATTGTTCTCCTTGACAAATTTTGCTATCATCAGCGTAACCAGGGCTGAAAAGGGTACTATGGCTAGAAATGTCGAATGCCAGCCAAAGTTCTGGATAATGCTAGCACCTGCCAGTAACCCCACTACGGAACCGGCCGAGTATGCAGACCCAAACACCCCGATAGCTAAAGGCAGCTTTGCAGGAGGAAATGTGTCCCTCAGTAGACTGAACGCTGCAGGAACTGCTGCCAGACCCACGCCTTGAACAATGCGCGTTGCAAGTAGAACCGAAATATTGTCCGCGAAACCTCCGGCGGTCAAGCCAGCGATATAGATTGCAAGCAAGGTTAGCAAAACCTTCTTTTTTCCGTAAAGGTCGGAGAGTCTCCCTGCCACCGGTGTCATTACTGCAGCCACAATCAGGTACGCGCTAAAAATCCAAGCTGCTGTTCCGTACGAAATGCTAAAATCGCGGATTATCTCGGGTAGCGCTGGAAGTAGCATAGTTTCCGAGAAGAAAACAGTCAAGAGCGTGCTACTAAGAATTGCCAACGTTAACCAAGCCTGGCGGCCGACGACTACAGATTTTGCGGTGTTCCCTATTTCCATTCTTAAATCACTAAACGCTAGTAGGTAACCAAAGGTAAGTATTTAAATTGGTAAGTGCTATCTTTGCAACTAGGTGAGCATTTCGTTACTTGCTGGATCAACAAAAGCTTGAATGGATGGAGTGCAACATGATGGAATGCCCCATCAACCACACATTCAGTCTCGTTGGCAAGAAATTCACGATGTTGATAATCAGAAATATGATTCATCTCGATCATAAGAGATTTAACCAATTTCTTGAAATAAAACAGATCAACGCGAAAATCCTCTCGGCTAGGCTAAAAGAAATGGAAAAAGACGGCTTGATAGAAAGAAAGGTCTTCCCTGAGACTCCTGTTCGGATCGAGTACTCGATAACCGACAAAGGCCGGGCACTAGAACCAATTCTTGATCAAATGTCGGCGTTCTCCATGAAATATTGCGCAAAGGATATTTTCAAGGATGGAAAGCCGAGAAAGCCTGAGTTTGTCTACGGCAAGACACACGCAGCAAATAGCGTTTAGAATCTACACCTGATTTCACTTACAAGAATTGACGCGAAATAGTCACGCGTTTGAACTTAGGGACAAAACATTTTATTTTTTAGTTCATCCATGCTGAAAACTTGCCTGCATCGTTTGCATTCCAACGACATGATTGCAGTGGTGTCTATGCCGCGACGATCTGATGCCATGCACCAACCATGGGTCGGCACTTGGCACTGTAGCATAAGCTACATACAAACGGGGATATGCCATTTTGGCCCATTTTTGATCCGTAGAATTGAGGAATATCCCCCAGGATCAGCGTAAGCATAGACCCAGATCAAGGCGAAAAATCGACAATCCTACATCGCACTGGAGTGGGGTTTGACAATGAGCCGCCCTGAGCCTCTGAAGCTGCTTGGCGCACTAGCGATCCTCGCGTTTCTGGCCATGTCAATATTCCCCGTTTCGTTTATCAATTCGTTTGCCCAGGAGGATGACAGCGAATACGATTCACAATCGGACGAGCAAGATCAGGAATATGTCGAAGACGAGCGGCAAGAAGAGGAATACTATGATGAAGAGGAAGAAAACGAGCAGCAAGAATCCCCCGGCGATGATTATTCCTATGAAGACGACGCGACACCGCATCCCTTAAAGACCACACCATTTGACGACTCGGTAACGATAAGCGAACGCGAGATTGTCACCGTTAATGTCCTTGCCAACGACAGAGCATTAATCGGTGAGGATACATCTCCACGGCTCGTTGAAATAACAGAGCCGGAGTTTGGCCAGGTAACGATGAACAGTGATAACACCATAACCTATGCTCCCTCACAGGTCCCACTGCCGCCGGGATACGAGAAGACGGACTTTGTTACCTACACTGCGTCAGCTGACGGCATTTCCTCATACACAGGCACTGTAACGCTGTGGATTCAGCAGGTCAACGATCCTCCTGTAGCATACTCTGCCAATTATACAATAAAGGAAAACGTGCAAACCACATTCTACCTTGGCTCGCACGACGAAGACAATGATAGCCTAACATTTATGGTAATTAATGAAACAGAGTACGGCATGAGCGAAATAGACTCCACTTCCGGAATACTTGTATACACGCCGCTGTTCGAGTTTTCAGGCAATGAGCTGTTGACTTTTCAGGTGAGTGACGGGAGTTCCACGAGCAACGTAGGAACTATACTGATAACAGTAGAAGAGGTCGGAGGAGAGACTTCACTGGCCAGTCAGGATGATGACGAAGACGATGAACTAGACAATGAAGGAAACTCGACGGCCGGAAACACACAGCCTGTTGCCGACGCAGGATCTGACTTTGACGCACTCACTGAAGACCTAGTGACACTTGACGGGAGCGAGAGTTACGATGTTGATGACGATTCCATAGCCTACTCCTGGTCGCAGATAACGGGCCCGGAAGTCGAGCTAACAGGCGCGACCAGTTCCCATCCAACCTTTGACGCACCTGAAGTAGAATCCGAAACTGTAATGACTTTTGAGCTTGCTGTTAGCGACGGGAACCTGACGGACACGGCTTCAGTCACCGTGACCGTGGTACCGATCTCTATAGATATCATCCCGAACAACTTTCAAAATGAAATCATTTTGGACGAGCCAGAGGCAGAGATACCGGTAGCCATATTTGGCTCAAGCGCGCTCGATGTCTCAATTAGCGTTGCCGAGGAATCCCTGGAGCTTGGACCCGATACTGCATCTGCCACCCGATACGAGCAACTGGATTCAAACGGCGACGGCCTAATTGATCACATTAGCTATTACAGAACTGGGGATCTGGGGCTTAGTGCAGGAGACAAGTCCGCCTGTTTCTCTGGATCGGTTACAACCGAAAATGGAATCACTGTCAAGTTTTACACTTGCCAGACCGTGAAGGTCAAACCACCGTCAATCTAGGATCTTCACTGATAGCGGAGTCCCGATTGAAATGAGGACTGGCTGGTAGAGACTTGAAATTGCGAACGACTTTATCACAAACGTCCCCTTATTCTGCGGCTGCCATGAAACCTGCAGGTCCTGCAAGGTATTGGGAACCATTTCATACTCTGCAACTTGGAGGTAGACAACTCTGCCTACAGAATCAAACACTTCAAAGATAACAGTCACATTTTGCGCCCTGCTAATTTCATTGTCCAGGGTTGCAGAAAGCGTCACGTTGGAACCCAGCTTGATCTCCCTGCCAGAGAGAAAGTCGGTGACGTCGTCAATTTTGTCACCATCTAGCTTCGCTTTAAGCTCGGCAATGGCTACTTTCTGTACCCCCTTGCATGAGGGCTGCTCAAGGCTATCAGAAGCGTGTCCGACGGAAAAGGTACTTTCTGCCTGCATGCCAAAGTACTCTGCCCTTATCCTGAATACCTCGCCCTGCATGTTTTCGTCCATCTGAAACTCTACCTCACGCGAAAAAATTCCGTCTTTTGGAACAGGCGTAGTCACAAGGACGGGTATTGATCCGGATGCTGTGAGAATCTTGATCAAGAGCAAAGAGTTCTCTTCCCTTTTCTTGACCTCTTCCGGAGGCACTTGGCCGCTTACTAGTATCTTGTCATCCTTAATTCCGTACGTAGTCTCGTTGGTTGCGACTGTCATGATCTTACCCCCGATCGGAGTCAAGGAATGGAAATTTGATAGATCCTCCTCAAATTCAAAGGATGCCGTAGTATATTGCTCGCTTTGGGCATTGAGGGAGTAGTACGCAAAGTGCGGAAGAGCCTCCTTCTCTATAATCAGGGCGAAGTCGTCGAGCTTTGTAGGATCTAGCCTTTCCTTGATAGTCGTAAATGCAGTTGCTACTATCTGGTTCTGCTCATTGTAAAATGCCGCAGAAACAGAAATTCCGCTAGTGTGGTTATTTGACACATTGGTGACTGTCCCGTCGATCCTATAGAAGCCGCAGGCGTCAAGTGTCATCTCCCGAATGTCAAGCCTCAGCAGCTTGTCCTTCTGCTCAGTAGCAATTTCCCAGGTCCTTGATATTTTGTAGTAGGAAAAATCCAGAAGATCAGAAGCGGCTTGCCCCTGAGCCACTATGTCAAAGGCAGATTTTTCGCCAGGTGCCAGATTACTGAAGTACGGCGAGCTAATTACGGTCCCTGTAAGATTGCCTTGGCTGTCATAGAACGTAACATTTAGCCTTACGTCCTGCACAGGGGCCTTTAGGTTGTTGACTAGCTCGCCAAATATGTGGAAAGAATCAAACTCGCTGTCGTACCTTGTTGAGATGCTCTTTACAGCTATCGCACTCTCATTAGTATTCGCGGGAGTGGCAAGCGCCGCCCGCAGATACGAATTTACAGAATACAAAGGCTGGATGGATCCCAGGGTAAGTATGACGATGAAAACAAGTGGCAGCAGTGCCTTGCGGAGCATAACTACGAATGCAGTGATTAGACGTCCTCACTAAATCATAAACTGATCGTAATAAGGAGAACGGTAATACAGTGTATGTCGTTCTGAATAATAGAGAAAAACGAGAATGTGGTACTTGCGACGCAGTTGCCACATCTTTCTGTGGGTTTCGTAACTCTGTCGTTACTGATTACTGTGTTGGTTGTGAAACGATTTCCGCCGTAGCGAACCTTGCGCCGACGTTTGTGACCTTAACCTTTGTGTTCTGGCCTACCTTGCCGTCCTTGACAAAGATTACGAATCCTTGAACTCTGGCAATTCCGTCACCCTTTCGGCTCGTCTCTGTGATTTGTACGTCGTATTCTTTTCCTGTTTCAACAGGTTTTGGACCGAAGTTTCCGCCACCGAAGCGGTTGCCTCCTCCAAATCTACCGTATGACATGTACTGTAAACCGTAAACCCACTTGTTGTAATATAAATGCTAGTAGGTTTTCGATAC
>DASYRH010000070.1:0-15261 GCA_036004585.1 Nitrososphaera sp.
AGAGACCTGCGCCGTTGACCGGGCTTGGCAACCCCCGCGCAAAAAGTCCTCAACCCTAGCCAAATTTATGTTGTTATATTGTCTGCTGAAAGATTTTCCAACATAGCGCTTGCGACATAGCATTTATCTATTCAAAGCTAACAATCGCTCCTCATGCAATCCTCCAGCAGCGGGCCGCGCCTTTTTGGCACTAACGGAGTGCGTGGCGTTTACGGCCAGGAACTGACCCACGATCTTGTAATCGATCTTTGCTATTCACTAGGGACTTATTTCGGAAGGGGTCCCATAATTGTTGGAAACGACGGGCGAAAGTCAAGCCCGGTACTATCAAAGATCGTCAGGTCTTCTCTGAACTCTGCGGGGCTTGACGTCGGTTACTCAGGTCTTGTCCCAACTCCCTGCCTGCAGTATGCAGCAAAAAGGCTCGGTTACAACGGAGGCATCATGATCACAGCGTCGCACAACCCGCCACAGTACAACGGTCTAAAGCCATCTGGCCCAGACGGAGTAGAGATTTCGCGAGAGGACGAGCTAAAAGTTGAAGACATTTACTATTCCCGCGCTTTCGCTCGCATTGACGGACATGGAAGGGACAATGCTGATGATAAAGTTATCAGTTCATACATCTACGCGGCACTAGCACTTGTAGATTCAGACAGGATAAGAGCAAGAAAGTTTACAGTCGCAATGGATATTGGAAACGGAGCTCAGGCAGTGGCGGCTCCAATACTGGCGGAAAAACTGGGTTGCAAGGTCATTCTAGTCAACGGTAACGTCGATGGGGACTTTCCAGGCCGCGGCTCCGAGCCGACACCAGACAACCTAGGATTATTATCAGAAACGGTTACTAGCTCTGGCGCGGACTTTGGTGTGGCGTATGATGGCGATGGCGACAGGAGCATGTTCTGCGATAGTAAAGGCACAATACACTGGGGCGACAAAACGGGCGCACTGTTAGTACGGCACCTGCTCACAGAGAAACACAGGGGAGCCGATGTTGTTTGCCCAATCAACACCACAACGATGTTGTCGATGGTTGCGGAACAGGCAGGCTCAAAGGTGATCCACACAAAAGTCGGCAGCGTGGAGGTTTCCAGAGAGATGGTAAAGCGCAAGGCGCTTCTGGGGCTAGAGGAAAATGGCGGATTTATGTATGGCGCGCTTAACGAGGTTCGCGACGGTGCAATGGCAACTGCGCTGGTACTCGATATGCTTGCAGCATCAGGCGCCTCTTTTTCGGAACTTATCGGCCGGCTACCAGAAATGTACCAGTTCAAGACAAAGTTTGTCTGCAAGTCACGCGACGTTATTGACAGGGCCATCCGGGCGTGCATCGAACACGGAAGCCCGAGAAAAGTGGACACGCTTGATGGTGCAAAAGTCTGGATAGACGAGGAAACGTGGGTTATGGTCCGGCCAAGTGGCACGGAACCGCTAATTCGCATGTACGCCGAGTCCACTGACAAGTCACTTCTCGATTCAAAGGTCGAGGAATACCGAAAACTTGTTCAGTCCAAGATCACCTGATCGAATAAACGTTTTTAATACGCTTATTCGTCTAGTCAAAACTAAGATGATCCCAATGGGTGATACCAATTGAGTAAGCCATATTACGCGACAAAGTATCCTGAAGTTTCTAAAGATGTCGTAAACGCAGTGTACGAGGCAGTGCGAGTCGCAAAGCAGAGCGGCAAAGTTCGCAAAGGCACGAACGAGACCACCAAGGCGATCGAGCGTGGCATCTCAAAGCTTGTAGTTATCGCAGAGGATGTAGAGCCACCAGAGGTAGTTGCTCACCTTCCTATCCTGTGTGAAGAAAGAAATGCAGCATTTATCTTTGTGCCTAGTAAGCAGCAGTTGGGCGCGTCACTTGGAATTGACGTCGGCTCTGCGGCTGCTACTATTATTGAAGCAGGCGAAGCTCAACACATTATTGAGCAAGTCGTCAGTTCAATCAGCGGCGCAAAGGCAAAGAAAGAGTAAGCAAGGGTGGCTGACGGATGAGCAAGACTGAAGAAAAGGTCGTTCCTGCCGAAGTAATCCAGGTTGTAGGTAGAACCGGGATTGCGGGCGAAGTCATCCAGGTAAGGGTGAAAGTCCTCGAGGGAAAGGACAGGGGACGAATTCTGACAAGGAATGTAAAAGGCGCAGTACGAATGAATGATATTTTGATGCTTAGAGAAACAGAGCGCGAGGCTCGCAAGATAAGGTGACCTAGATGAGCAAGCCAGCAACTTCTCTTAGGAACTGCTTTTTCTGTGGCCAGCACATTACGGCAGGCCACGGCATGATGCTGATCAAAAACGACGGTCAGATTCAGTGGACTTGCTCTAGCAAGTGCAAAAAGAACCTGCGTGTCCTTCGCAGAGATCCAAGAAAATTAAAGTGGACTGCCAAGTACGTCAAAGGCGGACTACGAGTTAAAAAGTAGGGCCATTAGATGACGGTGGAGCAGACCCTCATTGTCGTCAAGCCAGACGGCTTTAAGCGTCAGCTCACCGGCAAGATTCTGGCGCGCTTTGAAGAAAAGGGACTGCAGATAAAGAAACTAAAGTCGTACAATTTCACAGAGGAAAAGGCGAAGGAATTTTATTCGGTCCACAAAGAAAAGCCCTTCTTTGGCGAGCTGGTCTCGTTCATATCATCTGGCACGGTAGTTGCATGCATCCTAGAGGGAAACAACGCCGTCAACACTGTAAGGATAATGATAGGATCTACAAAGTCGTTCGAAGCGGCTCCTGGAACAATAAGGGGGGACTTTGGGCTGGGCTTTACCGACAACATCATCCACGCTTCCGATTCTCCTGAAAGCTTCAATAAGGAGTCGCGAGTCATTTTCAGCTGACGCTGACTCGTGGAACTCCGCCAACCAGTTGTAGTTGTATTAGGTCATGTAGACTCGGGCAAGACCTCACTTCTTGACAAGATACGAGGCACTGCGGTTCAGGCACGCGAAGTAGGCGGAATAACGCAGCACATCGGTGCCAGCTTTTTCCCTGTTGAAACGATAAAAGAAATAACGGGCCCGCTATACGGCAAGCTCGCCAAGGCAGAGGCGCCGATACCCGGTTTGCTCGTGATTGACACTCCAGGCCACGAGGTTTTCGCCAACCTCCGGGCTCGAGGAGGATCAGCTGCAGACATTGCGATTGTTGTTGCAGATGTAAATAAGGGATTTGAGCCCCAGACCATAGAAAGCATCGACGTTCTGAAAAAGCGCAAAGTGCCCTTTGTCGTAGCGCTCAACAAGGTAGACATGGTAAGGGGTTGGCGCGCGGGTTCCAACTTTGTTTCAGAGGAGGAGAAAAAGCAGGAGGCGTCTGTTCGCACTCTGCTTGACGAAAGGATCTATACAGTGGTTGGTGACTTGTCAAGGCTAGGCTACCCATCAGAGGCCTTTTGGCGAGTCAAGGATTTCACCAGGGAAGTTGCAATCGTCCCAGTAAGCGCGCGGACGGGAGTAGGTATTCCAGAGCTGCTTGCGGTACTTGTCGGGATGGCTCAGCAGTACCTGTCAAAGCGGCTGGAGCGACATTCTTCCGGCCCCGCACGAGGCATTGTGCTTGAAGTCGACGAAGAGACTGGACTTGGTGCCTCGGCAAATGTCATACTTCTAGACGGCACGCTCAGGCAGGGAGACACCATAGTAGTGGGCAAGAGGGACGGCGCAGTATCTACGCGGATTAAGGCACTACTGCTCCCAAAGCCGCTCGACGAAATGCGTGACCCGCGAGACAAGTTCAAGCCTGTCAATGAAGTTGTGGCTGCTGCAGGTCTAAAGATCACATCGCCGGATTTAGAAGGAGTCCTTGCTGGCAGCCCGCTGTACGTTTACGACAAGAGTATGGGAGAAGATGCACAGGTGCGGCTCAAGTCGCTTGTTGAATCAGAGGTAAAGAACGCGTTTGTGAGCAATACTGACTCTCACGGTGTCACACTAAAGTGCGACACGATCGGATCCCTTGAAGCGGTAACTGACTTGCTAAAGAAGGCAAATGTGTCGATCAGGGTTGCGGACATTGGCAATATCACGAGAAGGGACGTGATCGAGGCTGCAGCTGTCAGGGAAAATGACAGGTACCTGGGCGTGGTGCTAGGCTTTAGCGTCAAAGTACTTGAAGATGCGGAGAGGGAGGCGCAGGACCGAGGAGTCAAAGTATTCAACGAGCAGATAATTTACAACCTTGTACGAAGTTACACTGATTGGGTTACGTACCAGAAAGAACACGAAGAATCAATCCTCTTTAACGAGCTCCCACCAGTTTGCAAGTTCCAGTTCATGAAAGGCTACGTGTTCAGGCGGAACGACCCCGCGGTATTTGGAGCAGAGATCCTTGCAGGCAAGCTGAAGCAAAAGATTCCTGTAATAAATGAGGATGGGAAGAAGGTGGGAAACATACACCAAGTGCAAGAAAACGGTAAGACGATTGAAGAAGCTACAATCGGTATGCAGGTAGCAGTTTCGATCAATGGCCCTACTATTGGCAGGCAAATAAACGAGGGCGATATCTTTTACACTGACCTTAACGGCGGCCAGGCAAAGCAGCTGATAGAGCGGTTCAACCACCGGCTCAACGAGCAGGAAAAAGCGATCGTCGCTCTGGTAGTGGCTATGAAAAGAAAGGGTGACCCAGCGTTTGGGTACCTGTAGCTACTGATACTTTTGGAGCAGACCTTCTAGACCCTTTTCACCTACCGCGCCAACGGCCCTGTCAACTGCTTTCCCGTTCATGAACATGATAAAAGTCGGGATCGCATAGACATCGTAGCGCATCGCTACGCCCTGGTTGTCGTCCACGTTGAGACGGCCAAAGTTGACTTTGGCGCCATACTTTTTGGCAAGCTTGTCAAAGATCGGGAGCATGAACTGGCATGGGCCGCACCAGGTGGCCCAAAAATCTACCAAGACAGGCTTGTTACCTCCGACGATTTCATCAAAATTCTTTTCTGAAAGCTCCACCAGGCTAGTATTGCCGCCTGTGGCGTGCATACTCGCTGCTTTCCTGTCATCACTCATGTGCAAGTCCAATTTGCTCTATTTACTATTTAAAATTTTGTACCTTCCATTAGGCGACCATTAATGGCTAGGTGATTCCAAAAATCGTAAGATCCAAAACGAGATGTCGATACTAAAGCCTTGGCTTCCGCGAAGCTCTTAAGAACCCGATCGCCGATCGAGATGGCTGCATGAGAAAAATTATTGCAAATACCTTCGTAACGCTCGATGGCGTCATGCAAGCTCCGGGCGGGCCGGAAGAAGATCCTACGGGTGGCTTCAAGTACGGCGGCTGGTCAGTCAACTACTGGGATGAAATGATGGCCAAGGTCATAATGGATGAGTTGATGGCAAAACCTTTTGATCTATTGCTTGGTCGGAAGACCTACGATATATTCGCCGCTCATTGGCCATTTGTCAAGAATGACCCAGATAAGCTTAACGCGATGGCTGCAGACAAACTGAACAGTGCGAGGAAGTACGTCGTCTCAAATACGCTTGCTAAAGCCGACTGGGAAAACTCTACGCTCATCTCGGGCGAAGCCGTGAAAGAAATCTTAGAGCTCAAGAAACAAGACGGACCCGAAATTCAAATCCATGGAAGCAGCAATCTTATCCAGACTCTTTTGAAGAATGGTCTGATTGACGAGTTTCGCGTGTGGACCTTTCCTATTGCTATCGGTTCAGGCAAACGCCTTTTCGGTGAAGGCACTGTTCCTGTTGGCCTAAGACTGCTGGACAGCAAGATATCTACGACAGGCGTCAGCATTGCAACGTATGCGGCCAGTGGAAATATCAATACCGGTTCACTCGCGCTCGAAAATCCGTCAGAGGCGGAACTCATTCGCCGAAAGCGGCTGGAATAGGAAGATATTGTGGCGCCGCGGTCACCGTTCCCTTGTCAAATAATACACGTTTTTTGACATTCTGAATGAGGGGATTATTCAACCAGATCCCCATGGATGTTAACGAATAGTGCGTGACTCTTTGTTGAATTTGAAGAAATGTTCCACTGAATACGAGTTATTGGTTGACTGACCGCTGGCGCTTACCGCGCAGTATGAGCAGCCACGCGCCGGAAGCGATTGCTCCACCGGCGACAAGTCCCAAGAGGGCGGAAGACATCAGCTGCGGCGCGATATTTGACACGTTAATGTTTGCGCTGGCGCTTCCCTCGTTCCCCGCAATATCTGTGGCTACAAGTGTTAGAGTGTGCTGGCCATCCGGTAGCTCTGAGGTGTCGAGGGTATATTCGCTCATGCCTGTAACATTTACAGTCCGTCTGTCTCCTATCTTGAGCATGGCGTCCATGAGGTTGGTGTCGGACGCCTCGAGAGTCAATTTCACAGGGCCGCGCTGCTCATATCCTGAAGGGGCTGATAACGCGACGGCAGGAGTAGTCTTGTCTACAAGAACCTGCATAGTCTTGTTAGCCCTGTTGCCTGCTGCGTCCTCGGCAACAACGGAAAACTCGTAGGTACCGTCTGCAAGTCCCGTAACGTTAAGCGGAGCTGAAGATGACATGCCAGACTCAAACTGGGCAGCACCTGGAATAGATACCGTTACCGGTGACGTCACGTCGCTTCTATCATTGACATTCCATCCAAGTGTTGTGTCCTTTGCCAGAAAAATTGTATCTGTTGCCGGCACTTTAACCAAGTCCTGACCTTCTACAAAGAGCTCGATTGACGGAGGAGACCTATCAATTTCAAAGGACGAGACAGCAGAAGAGGAGTGGCCTACAGCGTCAGAAGAATCTATACGCAGACTGTGTGTCCCTTCCGAAAGGTTTGCTGCGTCAAGGTCGATTTCAAAAACAGTGCTTGAAGAACTGAAATCCATTGCTGCAGCGCCAATCCGAGCAGGTTCACCGCTGTCTATGGTATATGTCCAGCCTGCTGGATATTTCTCTTCTATCTCTACAGGGATCTTGATGGGAACAGAACCAATGAACTTGGGAACGCTGAACTTTATCAGCGGAGAAATCGTGTCCGGCAATATCGTTGAAAACTTGGCTTCTATCTGCACAGGCTCATAGAGGCTTTCCCCGTGGAAGAGCGTGTTGTGCAGCAGGACAGAGTAAATCCCAGTCCTGTTTACTGGAACAAAAAGAAGCGTGGAATTTTCTCCGCTATTCTGGCTGAAGTAGAAAGCACCGCCCTCGCTATAAGATGTGGTTCCAAGCCAGTCGTTTGTGGGCCAGCCGGCAAACGTTTCAAACACACCGGCAGGAACGCTTGATGCCACCACTTTTCCGTCAGGGCCAAACGCCATCGCGTTGATGCTCGTAGAATTGTGCGGCCACGATATCTTTAAGCTCATCGAAGTAATCGAGCTATCGCTCACCGTAAAGTAATACGATCGCCAGTCGCCAGCGGCATACCGAGAAGTCATGTCAAACAGCCCGCCTACGTATCCGTTTGGCCTTAACCCGAGTGTCGACTCGTCGGCTCCTAGTGGAGGGGTGAAAACAACAGGTACGTCCTTTGGTACCGGTTTGCTAGTTACAACATAGCTGACCGGCATGATCATCTGGTGACTGCTATTTTTTGCCTTGATAGCTATCGATCCGTAATAGATGCCTGGCAATGTTTCATCCGATGTTTCAATTGTGGCCTTAACTGACTCGCGGCCGCCCGGCGCGACCATGATTAACCTCTTCTCTAATGGTATGATATCTCCTTCAAGCTTGATGGCAGGGTTTGGCTGCCTGCTGTAGAACTCTATGGTTAGGGTGTAATTCATGGAAGTAGAATTTATTTGCCTGTCTCCTTGCCAGAACGAAAAGATTGCAGGGACAGGGTAGACTCCAATTACCGGTGTGTCTTTGAATTTTTCTGTCGGCTCCGACACACGCAGCTCCTGGACTGTCCCCCATGAGCCGCCCCTATTGACCATTGCCAGCTCTGTGTATGTTACATTGCCGTCTCCATCTCCATCATGCCAGTCGTAGCTGTAGACGGAAGCCAGCCTGAGGCTGTCCGCAAAGACCTCTGTCATGTTCATAAAGCTGTTGAACGGAAAATTGACCCGTGCCACCATCAGCTCGGCATTGTCTGGTATTCCTCCTATCTCCTTCTCCAAGTTGTAATAATTGGGAACGTACCCGAATTCAGTCGAATTGTAAATCGGATCTTTTTCAAAGAGGCGTGTTGCATTCCGGATCTCGTGCCGGGCCACTAGCGTTTCTACGACAGAAGACACGTCCACCTCGATCTCACTATCCGTAGGGTTTTCGACAACGATGTCAGTAGAGGCGGACTTGCCCTGCTCTATGTATCCAGCAAACCACCGAGATTCCCTCAGATTGATGTCCCCCAGCTTTTCAGACAGGTTCTGCGCGCCGTCGATAATCGAAAATGTCCCGTTGTACCCATAGACCGCATTTGCCATAAGCGACAGGACGTTCTTGGCAGTGTCCTCTGTGTAGGCAGAGACCATCCTTCCAGTCCCCCTAGACAGGTTAATAGCAGCTTCCGCGTCAACCCTGCCTGACCCCTGAACGAACGGGTCGTTCTTCAGGTCTTTTGCGGACGACATCAGGATGCTCTTGACCTTGAAAGGATCGACTTGCTCTCCACGCGCATTCATGTCCTCAATGACAAGAGCTGCGACACCGGCTACCATAGGCGCCGCCATGCTAGTTCCGCCAAAAAGCGCAAAGGCCTGGTCACTCTTTGAGTCGTCAACGCTGGCCTCGGCGTTCTTTAGGTTGACGATGGTTGGCGTGAAAGCATAGGCGCCAACCGCCATGACTTCAGGCTTGGGATCGCCAAAGACTCCCGGGCCTCTACTGGAAAAATCTGAAACCTCGTCAAAGGGCAGTGCAGAGAAGCCAAACCGGGTAACGTTTTGGAAACCGTCGTAGCCGATATGGACGTTGTTCGAGGTAGCCCCGACAGATATCGCAAGTGGCGCGGTGTTCGGCGAGCCTACGCTTCCATATCCAACGCCATTGTTCCCAACGCTATTTACCATTATAGTACCAGGATAATCTTTGGAGAGCAGTCCTGGAACAGTCAGAAGCGACGATGTCACGGACATGAGGTCGTAGCCTGGCCCGTACTGCAGAAGCGGAAACGACGCGATCCCCCAGCTGTTGCTAATGACATCGGCCTTGTGTTCGCCGGTGTACTCCCACTGGCCATCAGTAGAGTTTAGTGAAAAGCCTGAGGCGTACAGCCACCCGTACAGCGAATTTCCAGCCCACAGGGCCTTTACCGGAATTATGTCAGCGCCCGGAGCTATTCCGGCCAGAGTGATTTTGCTGCTGTTGTCATAGATATCGTACTCCTGCTTGCCTGCCGATGCGACGGTCGCGGCTGTGCTGGTCCCGTGCCCCTGCAGGTCGTACATCACGCCGAAATATTCTCCATTTGGATCGTAAGGCTCAAGTAGGTCCGCAACTACGACGCCACCGTAGCCTTCATCAATGCCCAGTACTGGCTCGGTCTTGTTATCGATGACCTGCCAGATGTCGACCACCCTTGCTCCGGCCGTACCTGCGCTAAAATCGGGGAATCCGTCCTTGTCGTAGTCGTAGACGAGAAACTCGTTGCCATCACCTATCTTTATCGGGGTGTCGTCGGTAAAGTCAAACGATGGTTCTGGAAAAAGGTCTTCAATGTTTTCGCCGCCGATTCTGGCCAGCTCATTCCGCGTATAAAAGTACCAGGCGCTATACATGTCAGGGATGATGGTGTCATATACCCCCGCTTTTTCAGAATCGACAAACAGGATTGGAACGAGTGCAAATGTTATCGTCCCGAATTGCTGCTGGGTCTGGAAGATAATGCCAAAGCGGTAGATCCCACTTTGCGATTCGATGTAGTCAGTGGGGCTCTTGCCTATCAGCCAGTCGACGGTGGACGACGCGTTTAACACCGGAGTGCCAAAATACGGATAGAGCGTGTTGTAAACTGGTATGTCTCCATGGGAGACCCGCATAAGCACTTGGCCAGTGCTGTTAATGTAGACCCATGAGGTCATGTTGGCTGGGAGTTGTGATTTCGGCGTATAGCCGGCATCAAGCATCTTGCGGGTCACCGGATCTATCTTTGCAATGTATTGCGCCTGAGTCAGCACGATTCCCTGGCCATCTGCGTCCAGCATTATCGGGACGCCGTTTTCGTCGCGCGCTAGCGAGTCCATCATGTCAGGGTTGCTAAAGTCTGTGCCAGTATCGACGACTGCGACTCTTACTCCGTTGCCCGTGACGTTATGCTTGCTTGCCACTTTGTCTGAGCCAATTATCGATGTTCCAGAGTATCTGCCAGCATCAAATGGCACCTGATCGTCGGGGAATTCGAAGTCAAATTGAAGCGGAGAATCGGCAGAATAAGAGAATCCCAAGTTAGAGGGGAGAGGAGATTCAGAGACAGCCACTCCAAGCATGGGCTGCGACTGGCTTCCCCCGCCAAAGCCTATCACATGCGCATTGCTGGCAAGGGCGGCAGTATCTCCAGAGCCATAGACCAAAGTCCTGGAAGGCTTGCCATTGTAAGGCAAGTCCCCGAGGTTGA
Source organism: Nitrososphaera sp. (assembly GCA_036004585.1). Classification (GTDB taxonomy): domain Archaea; phylum Thermoproteota; class Nitrososphaeria; order Nitrososphaerales; family Nitrososphaeraceae; genus Nitrososphaera. The sequence goes on from DASYRH010000070.1 coordinate 10,519, forward strand.
TAAATCCAAAGTCAGATCTTATCGCGTTTTTGTCAACTGGGAAGCCGTTAAAGTTTATGATGTCGCCCTTCTGCGGCAACTGCGGCTTGTTTCGTAACGCTGTCAGAGGCCCTGATTCCAAAGATGGCGAAAGCGAAAATGCTGGTGATGCGACAGATGTAACCATTACAATGGCAAGGGCAATTGAGAGAAAGGTACGAAGCATGTAATACGCAATTGTTATGGAGTACTATTCTTGGTTATTACGATTTCGTTCCTAAAAAAAGGGATAGTCACTTCAGAAGGTCATCATACCTTCCAGAATCAATGTCGGCAAAAACTTCCTTCGCAGGCTTGCCTTCCACCTTGACACCCATGCTGACGCATGAGCCGATTACTTCCTTCACGGCTCCCTTGACATCAAACGCATAGGAGCCGTCTATCTTCATTTTGGCAATCTTTACCGCACTGGCCATTGTCAGGTCGCCAGCATAGTTGGTGCCAGCGGTGCCTGAGCCCTTTGGGATTCCTGACTCCTTTGCCACGAGCGCGGCAGTAGGCGGGATACCCACTTCGATTGTGAATTTTTTAGTTTCAGAATCGACTTCGACCTTGACTGGTACTTTCATGCCAGGAAAGTCTTTTGTCTTCTCATTAATGGTATTTACAACCTGCAATACGTTAACACCCATCGGCCCAAGTGCTGGACCAAGTGGAGGCCCTGCGTTGGCTTCTCCCCCGCTAACAAGGGCAGAGATCGTCTTCTTGTCTCCCATATTCTGCTAGCAAGAGTATAGAGCCAAATTATAATTCTTGCTACTGTCCCCAGTTTTTCGAGTTTGACACATTTTTAAACATGCATCTGCCTAAGCTTAGAGAGTATGGCCGACCAGGAGCCAAACGAGGGCGTTGGGTCTTTGTTTTTTGAACTTGCTGGCGACCTCCGGCTTTCAATGCTCTCCAGACTCAAACAAAAGCCTTACAGGCTCTCGCAGCTCGCTTCAGAGCTCGATGCCACCATGCAAGAAGCGCACAGGAATATGACCCGGCTCATTGGATCCGGGCTTGTGGCAAAAGATAGGGAGGGCGAGCTGGTTCTTACTGCTTACGGCAGAATAGTTGTCGCAATGATTCCAGGGTACGACTTTTTGTACCAAAACAAAGAGTTTTTCCTTGACCACAGCTTGGGAGACTTGCAGGCCAAGTTTATTCAAAGGATGGGTGCGTTTCAGAAATGCGAAGTTGTCAGAGGAGTCATGGCCATTCTTCAGCGTTGGAAGAACCTCTACATTGAATCAGATAATTACATCAGGGAGATAATGGCTCAGGTTCCACTTGATTTGATAGAAACCGTTAGCGGAAAAATCGATAAGGGCGTCAAGTTTTCCTACATCTTTGCAAGCAACGCAGTGATCCCAAAAGGCAGGACACTAATCTTGCAAAAAGTCGGATGGCGCAATTTCATATCAAAAGGCCTTGTTGAGCGAAGGATGCTTCCAGAAGTGCGAGTGATGACAATATTTAATGAAAACCAGGGCTGCGTCATTTTTCCCAACATGAAGGGCGAGCCCGATCTCAATGTCATGTTCCATGGCCGCGATCCTGAATTTTTGGAATGGTGCTCTGATCTCTTTGCACATCAATGGGAAATTGCAGAAACTTTTGACGAAAGCAAGCTAAAGCAAGAAATCTAGCGCAAGGGGAGCGCATCATGTTTTTATACATCACATCTCATAATGACTCTATATGCCAAAGGCTTTTGTTTTAATGAATGCGGAATTGGGAAGCGAAGATTCACTGGTTGGCGACCTGAAAAAGCTAGAGAGCGTCAAAGAAGTCTACCAGGTCTACGGTGTCTATGACATTGTCGCGCAGGTTGAAGCAGATACCATGGACAAGGTCAAAGAAACGATCACCTGGAAGCTCCGCAAGCTCAACGGAGTAAAGTCTACTCTGACGATGATAGTGATGGAATAATCATGCGCGCACCTTCGGCGCAACTTTTATTTTCTTAAAGAACCTGCTGACAAATGCGAACGAAGCTATGGCAACTATTATCGCAAGTGCAAATGTCGCCCCATAGCCATATGTAGTCGACACTTCTCCCGCGGCAAGCGAGCCAATCAAAAGGCCTGCGCCAATCACTGCGCTGTTTATTCCAAGTACTCTCCCTTCCTGCCCGGCGGGTATGATCTTCAGAAATGAGGAGGTCGTAGTTGCGCTCCACATGCTAAAGCCCACCTCTGTCCCTACAAACGCAAGAAGCGTTATCATTAGTATCGATCCAGGATTGGCGACTACCAAAAACGCAGCCACTACTGCTAGTCCTAATCCCATGATCCTTGGAATGTAGGCTATTTTGGTCATGCCATCTTCACCCCTGAGCGCCACAATCCTGTGGTTGAACGGCAAAAACACGACCTTGCACATGTGCAGAACCGTGTATGCGAGAAATACTTGCGCGTCGCTAACCCCGTTGTCTTTTAGAAACGGAGTATAGGGAGTGAAGATCAGGTTTCCCGAAAGAAAGAATAAACCGGTCCCAGCGAAAAATAGGAGCTCTCTCTTGGACAGGCTAGTATGTATTTTTTTCGCAGATACCCCAGGCAGCGACCTGAAAAAGATCATTGGGAGCTGCCGCAACCGATAGACTTGTGCAGGTGTGCGCAGTAGTGCCCTCCTGTCAAGGGTCGTCTGCGGATCCTTGACAAAGATGATAGTTAGTGCAAGAGACGATATCGCAATTGCAGAGCATGCTATTGCATATGTCTGGGCGTCGTACTGGAGCAGCCAAACGTACCCGGCCAACATCGCTATGACAAGGCCTACCGCGCTGATAAGTGACGTCCAGCTGTAGGTCTTGAGCCAGTCCTCCTTCCGTGATTTTTCCATCACAAGCAGGTTTGTGACCGGCGCAGGCCCCACGCTGAAAAAGCCGACCAGGGCCGAAAGCAGCATCAGCATAGAAATGTCCGCCACAAAGTACATTGATGCAGCACTAACTGCGATGGCTGCAGAGCAGATCGCAACGATTGTGCTCCTCCAGTGCATTGAATCGATCAGCCGGCCCCAAAATATCCCGCCAAGTGTCATGGCAAGGTTGGACAGAAACGCAGCTATTGCGACCTCCCTCACCTGCCCGCCAAGTGCCAGTATGTAGATAGGGATTATTGTCGAAATCCCGGTGGAACTGGCGTTCATTGGGACGAGGAACCATGACCAGTTGCGACTGGCCAAACTGAGAGAAGCCTGCAAAGATATCTACTTCAACATTCCACGCTACGATTCGAATATAAGATTAGTTTGGTATGAAATTATGACAACAGCCTACACCTTCTCGCGATCGGAAGTTTAATCAAGCGGGCTATTCCATGAAATGGGCATTGGGGCTATTCGGCAGAAAAGGCGCTGATGCGGAGCAAGGTAGTAAAAAGATCTACAAGTGCCACTACTGCGACATGACTTTTGACGAAAAGGAGCGGATGCAGCGGCACGAGAAAAAGGCCCACAGGGAGAAGGGCGGCGACGACATGCCCAATCGCAATCCTTTCGGCTTCTAGGGACAAAGACTTATTTCTACATAGTACGTTCTACACGCTGACTCGGGCAGCATGTTTCCAATACATGACGACACAGAGCGCATGCATGGACGGCCTTGGCTCAACTACGGCATGATCGGCGTCAACATCGCAGTTTTCGTCTGGCAGATAAGTGTCGATCCTGCTTGCATATTGAGTTGCCAGAACGAACAGATGTTCTTGCAGTACGGCACTGTCCCCAATGACATGTTTGAGAATCCTCAGCGCGGCGCGGCTACGATCGTAACTTCGATGTTCATGCACGGAGGGGGCGCCCACATTCTCGGCAACATGGTTTTTTTGTTTGTCTTTGGTGACAATATCGAGGACAGGTACGGGCGAGTAAAGTACATCCTGATCTACCTTGGTTGGGGTGCAGCAGCTGCACTTGCCCACAGCTTTGGCGCAGTGAGCGCTGGAGGCGGGAATATTCCAGCGGTCGGTGCATCGGGCGCAATATCCGGAATTCTTGGCGCATACCTTGTGATGTATCCCCGCGCAAAGGTCTTTACGATTCTTGTAATGCTCTTTATCACCACGGTAAGAATACCAGTTTTGATCTATATCCCGTTTTGGTTCGGCATGCAGGTGCTTTTCCAGGTATTGGAGCTGGGGGGAGTAGGAGGCGGAGGCGTCGCTTACCTCGCGCACATCGGAGGATTTGTTGCCGGGGCGGCGACAGGGCTCGCCTGGCGGGCTCTTCCCGACTCGGTCAAGTACAAAGGAGGTGCTCCAGGGACTGGCACCATATACAAGCCGACTTTCCGAAAGTCAAGACCGCGGATTGAAGACGTGTCTCTTGTTGCTCCGGAAGTTATTGAAGGGCCAGACTATTACGAAGTCATTGCGGAAATTAGGGGCGTGTCAAATGCAGAAGACATCAGCGCCAGGTACGAGCCGGACTCTAGGCAGTTACGGATCGTGGCCAGCGGCTCCCGCCGCTACGAGCTTATCGCAAAGCTTCCCGACGACGCCGTAAACCCTGTAGTCAAGTACATCCAGTATCTCAACGGGATTGCGAGGATCAGGCTGGCAAAACAATGAGGCGCAGGTAGTAAGTTTAAAATATCTCAAATAGTCCCTTTATTTTTGCAGTTTTAGGAGGAATATGGAAATGTCAATACAACAAGGTACGGCTGGAGGAGTTCCAGTATTAATTCTGAAGGAAGGGGCATCCCAGACTAAA
>DASYRH010000071.1:0-12061 GCA_036004585.1 Nitrososphaera sp.
TGCTGTTTGTATCATTCAGGCCTGAATCATCTGTTGCTTCTGCCTCTGTTCCATCGTCTTCATCCGGAGTCCACAATCCTGGATTTCCCAAAAAGATGAGTAATGATAGTAACGCAAGTGCGATAAGGCTAGCCAAAAGAATCTTGTTTCTATTGCCCTTTCGCTTCTCGTTAACATCCTTGTTGTTATCAAGCCCTTTTTCAGCCATCTGTGATACAGTATAACTTCAACCTAAGGTAGTGATATGCTGCCAGTCCATTCCGGAATTTGCGAATGTAATTTCTTACCGAATTTCACCGGAACTTGGCAAAAACTATCCAAGCGATTTTAGAGAATTTCTTAGCTCCACATTGCGTGCCTGGCAGAAAGGCAGTAAACAATCGCACACGCGGCCATCGTGGAGAGCAGAAGTGTTGCACCTTCTGCGATTCTGAACGTAAAAACGCTCACCAGGCCCAAGGTAAGAGCACCGCCAATGAAAACTGCCAGCCCATTCGGAAAATTCGTCCGACGAATTGAAAGCATCCTCTGCAAGAGATTGGTGCCCATGGGATATCTCTCAGGCTATATGTTCTTGGCACGTTTATTAAAACCTGATGAAATAGTGTGCTTCTTTAATCCGGTGGATTGCGAAGTTAGATACTACTTGGGACCAATTGGCGAACCGCCGGCTGCCTTGTTCAAGCCCCGTCTATTTCTTGAACGCAATTTATTCCTGATAACCTTGAATAAGTTAAAGCCCATGTATGCAAGCAACAGATCGATTCCGATCCCTACTGCAAGTATCAGCTCAATCGGAATTACAAACGACACTGGCTAAGTGTGACCAGACTAAACCAAATAGGTTATATCCATTCCCCTAACCTCGAATGGATAACATTTGTCAGTACGGTGTTCAGAGAATAAAGGGCAGTTTCGGAAGTCCAGCTCGATGCTGGCTCTCTAGAGAAACTTGTCTATGATCGCATACTGTATCGCGCCGTTCTTTCCGACCATTTCGACAGGCTCAGTCCACACGACGTCTCTGACACCTTCTAGGGACTTGACCCACTCGATAACCTCCAGGAGTTCCTTGTTGTTCTTGAACACGGATTCTGCATGGAGGTCGATCGTGTGTTCGCCTATCGACTTGCAGACACGCGTGATAGATTCGTGGCTTAGCAATTCTTTTCCGACTGACGACGTCCTTCCCTTTTCTGTTGATACAAGCAGTTCTGCCTTTCTCCATCCCAGCTTGTCTAGCCTGAGCGAATACGAAACCTCGAGGAATTCGCCTTCAAGTCGCTTCCTCCTTCTCTGAACCGTCGTAAGTGGAATCTCGAGCTTGCGGGACAGGGAAAGCGAAGATACTCTGCCGCTGGAATCAAGTAACGATTTGAGGACCTTCTTGTCAACTTCGGTAAAATACATACCGTGTTCCTTTTTGCTAACAATATCGTGCGCAGACTCTGAGTCTATTTCGTCTTCAACTTCTGAAGGATCAGCAGACGAATCATAAGTGCGATGAAGCCATTTTGCGCCGCGCACTAGATCCTGGAGTTGTTCAATGGTGCATTCCGCGTATTGATCTACCGAAAATCCAAATGAAGCGAGCTGTTCTAGCAACGCTATTCGTGAATTTGCGCTTATCGAGTCGTTGTTCGTTACAGGCTGTTCAGCCTTTTGTTCTTCGGTAGAGTTGTTAGGACCCAGAGACTTTGAATTCTGCATATTCACTATTTTCTATAACTTGTATAAAAGAATCGACTCGTGGTTAGTACCTAGCGGGTAACATATGCTAGGAGCATGTATCCGCTGCCACGTGTGCCAATTGGGCTTCACGCAAGCCGGATAATTTCATGTATGTTCACAGACACGCGAGATCAGATACGACCGATTCGTGACTACAAGTTGACTTTGTCAGTAGATCAGTGCAAATGCAAGTATTTCTCTATGTGCAAGCATAGAAGGTCAGAGCTGCCCTGCATTATAGGAGAAGTCGCAGAAAGCTATTGCAAGATCTATCGGCTCTTCCACAACTTTGAAGTCAAAGACCACGACCATACACTGACCGCGTGATCATACATGTATGTCGGCGGGCACAACTGTCAAATACTTATCTATATTCCAAGCGGGAATCGTAATGGATGCCTTGCGATTCTTGTGGCCATTCAAAAGCGGCCCACAAAGAGATGACTCTTGCTGTATATTTTTGCAACCAGTGTCAGAAAGTAGAGTCGCATGTTACTTTTCCACCTGACAGAGTTGCCTCAAGTGACACCACGGCAACCAGTCCGGATGACATGCTAAGCAAGCTCTATTATGAACACAAAGCGTTCAGAAAAGACTAGCGCACTTACAATGTCGGTAATTTTCTCTACATAAAAGACAGTATATCCTGCATGGCGAATCCTCTAGTAATGTCAAGTTCGAGCGATTATAGTTCATACAGCAACCCTAGAGGGCTGACACCGGAAATGATTATGGAAGACGACAACATCCGTGCGGTCATGGAAATGGCCAAACCAACCGTTAGCGTCATTGGCGCTGGCGGCGCTGGCAGCAACATTGTCTCGTGGATAAAGCAAAGAGGATTGCACGGAGGCAAATTGATTGCAGTAAACACTGATGCGGCCCATCTGGGGATTTCAAAAGCCGATAGAAGGATTCTGATCGGACCCAAAGTAACTCAAGGAAGGGGATGCGGTGGCTCTCCGGAAAAAGGCATGGATGCAGCAAGGGAAAGCATTACTGAAATCGAGCGAGAAGTGCAGGGTGCAAACATTATCTTCATTTGTGCTGGTCTCGGGGGAGGCACGGGTACTGGGGCAATCCAGGTACTAGCGCACGACCTGAAGAGGCACACCGGCGCGCTGATAATTGGAGTGGTTACTTTGCCATTTGCAGTGGAGAGATACCGATATGACATGGCAAAAGAGGCACTGGAAAACCTGCAGAGATCATGTGATACCCTGGTAACTATAGACAACAACAAGTTGACAAGGCTGGCGGGTAACCTTCCATTGAAGGAGGCTCTCGGCGTCGCAAACGAGCTCGTAGGTCAGTTCGTAAAGGGGATTACCGAAACTATTACAACGGCATCGCTTATCAACATCGACTTTGCAGACCTTACAGCCATCATGGAAAGCAAGGGTCTGGCGGCAATAGGAGTCGGAACCGCAGACGGCATGGACAGGATTGAAGTCGCTACAAGAATGGCTCTTGAAACCCAATTGCTCGACATAAAGGACATGAGCATGGCGACCGGCGTGCTTGTGCATGTTAGCGGAGGCGACGACATTACTCTAGAAGAAGTAACCCGCGCAGGGGAAATTGTAACTCGGAGCATGCCCCACGAGGTAAGAATTGTCTGGGGGGCACGCGTCGATTCAACAATGAAGGGACGCGCCAGAGTCATGATCGTCCTCACCGGAGTCGAGACGAGCTTTGTCGGCAGCAGGATACCGCAACAGGCTACCGTGCCAGCCAGCGATGAAAAGCTAAAGAGAAAATGGTGGGGCTAGTCTCACTACAGCCTGCCAAGGCAGGCCTTACTTTTTCATTTTTAAGTCGCAATCACCAAGAATCGATATCCAAGTCAAAGAATTTTCAGAATTGATGTCATTCAATAATTTTTCAGACTGTAGTATATTAAACGGGATAAAATATAGCGGGTCATGGGCCGCGCGACTTCAGAAACGCCACGGACAAGAATAAAACTGTATGGCATTTCATTTGGGCACAGTCACTGTTTGTGCGGCCACGACCGGGATTATCACATCGATGGCAGTTCGAAGTGCCTATTTGGAATCTGCGAGTGCGAAGGCTACCACAGGTCGGGCCCGATAAGAAACTAGTCCCCTTGTCCCTCGACAACCATCATTGTGAGGCTTGATTTCACGCTGCTCATGGATCGAATCCTGCTGATCACCTTCTTGATGCCTGATTCTGAATCAGAGGTCACTTTGGAAATAACGTCATAGACCCCAAAGACCCCCTTCACTTCCGAAACGCCCTGGACGGACTTTAGCTCCTTGATTACGCTTTCTTCTGTTCCCAAGTCACAATTTATCAGGACATATGCCTCGGCCATCATTTCAAGTTATGAATGAAAGTATTAAAGAATTGCTGGCTTGGAAGCAGCTGAAATTGAGGCGACCAAGTTCGATGGCTTGGACACATGGATTATAACCGAGAAAGTGCAAATTCTCATACATGAGTTCTGATAGTCCTGCTTCCAGCACACCAGGGACAACAGAGCTGGTACTTGCCAAGTGGAGCGACAGGTTCTTTGCTTGGCTGATTGACTTTGTCATTGTATATTCGGTGCTCTGGGCGCTTTTTGCTGCGGCGTCCATCCCTTTCTGGTTCGATGGAATGCCAGATAGCTGGTTTAACAGCCCTGGCGGCGCTGCGAGGTGGGCTTTGACAAACCTGGTCTTTCTGGGCTACTGGACATACTTTGAATCCACTACGGGTCAGTCGCTTGGCAAGATGGCGCTCAAGATCAAGACTACGGATCTCACAGGCGCAAAGCCCGATATCAAAAATGCTGCCATCCAGAGCTTTGGTAAGGCGTTCCTGCTCCCCCTGGACATGATCCTGGGCTGGATATTCACAAACGACAAGCGACAGCGGATTTTTGGCAGGGCGGCCAGCACCATCGTCATTAAAGTAACGTCAGACCCCCAGAATTCTCGCGACATCCGCTACAGCAAGGCGTAAAAGCTGACTTGTGTCAAGAAATCCCACTCCGCACATCATACTAGAAAACTGATGAAAAAATGTTCAAAGTGACATCACCGCGTTCCATATCGCGAGCCATTATCGCTCTATCACTAGTTTCACTTGTCGTCATGATGGGCTCAAGCATGGCCACCCCATCACTGGCCCTCTACGCTGGAGTGTATTCCGATTCAAACGGCTTCATGATAGGTGCAGTAATCGCGGGATTTGCGATTGGCCGGCTGATCTTTGACATGCCTGCGGGGGTACTTGCAGACAGGGCTGGGATAAGCAAGACAATGGCCATTGGGCTCGGGGTTTTGGTCGCATCGTCGCTTGTCGCGGCAACTGCGCCAAGTTATTGGATCCTTCTTTTCTCCCGGATAGTCGAAGGAATCGGATCTGCAATTTATGTGAGCGCAGCAATAGCGTTTGTCCTTCTGGCTTCAGACGCATCAAAACGCGGGACAGCGATAGGAACATACCAGTCGATCCTAATGACGGGGCCGATTGTTGGCCCTGTCGCAGGTGCCCCAATAGCCGCCTACTTTGGATTGAACGCACCTTACTTTGCTTTCGCAGCAATGATGGCAGCATCACTGGCTCTAGTCTGTTTCTTAAGTCGCCGCGGGACATTTGCTATCCATGGTATTGGTTCTGAAACCAAGTTGGGTGGCGAGGTCACAGCAGGAAGAATTTCTCTCTACCTTAATTCTGCTGGCATTGCGACCTTTGGCTTTGCATTTCTGCGCTCGGGGATCTACTCGACTGGGATGCCGCTCTTCGCTTACGGGAGCCTGAACCTATCGATATTTGATGTCGGGGCAATTCTGACTACCGCGTCGCTCGCCAACCTTGGGGCATCTTACTTTTCTGGCCGCCTTACGCGGATGTTTGGAATGAGAAAGCCTTTGTTTGCCGCGATAATGTCTTCCGCGATACTGGTCGCTATCATGCCGTTCTCCGCATCTTCGCTTCACTTGCTTGCCACCATGGCGCTAATTGGCATCACTTCCGGCTTTTTTGGCCAATCTATTGCATGGGCTGCGGAGCAGATTGAATCAAAGGCAAGACGGCAAGAAATCGGAGCCTTGAGCGGTACGCACAAGTCACTTGGGATTAGTTCCCACATAACTCGCGGTATCGGCATCAATAGGATGATAGGAGACATCGGTCTTATCCTTGGGCCGCTTTTCGTGGGCTATGTTGTCTCCATTCTTAGCAACGATCCCGCCGTCTGGCTGGTTTCATTCGGGATGACTAGCATTGTCCTAGCCGCCACCTCGCTGTGGATACTGCGGTCAACTGACAAGGAAGCGAGGCAGAATTTGAATACTACAAGATTATAGATTCTGTCTCTGTGAGGCGACTTCATTGACCTTAAATCAGTATGGCTCGGTAGGTATACAGTATTGTCCGAATCAAACGGGTTCCTGCCAAGTGTCTTCCGAAGAGGGCCAAGGGGTACTGTCGACGTGATAGCTGACATCCTGTTCCTGTGCAGGTCAGGCCTAAACAAGACAGGCATAATGTATCAAGCTAATCTGAGCTATCAAATGCTGAAGTTCTACACATGGCACATGGTTGCACTGGGCTTGCTTGAAGAATCGGAGAACCTGAAGTTTAGAACAACGGCAAAGGGTGCAGAGTTTCTAGCACACTATCAGATACTCGCAGAGACATTAGCGAAGCTTGGAAAAATCAACAGTACAATCATCCAGAGCGCCGGAGGGAAGGCCGGGCACATCTTGGGCAGGTAAAATCGTCAAGATAGGTCATAGAATAAATATTCTCGAACCAGAATCAAACGCGTGTCGTCTACGGAATCATTAAGGAGAGATCATGACCTCATAGAAAAAATATTGAGGGCATTGACTGTTACGGCAAAAATGCTAGAGCAGGGCAAGCCCGTGCCTGCTCCGATTCTTGATCAGTCGATCGAATTTACAAAGAATTTCATGCTAATGTGCCATCACAGCAAGGAGGAAGACACTCTCTTTCCAGCGCTTGAAAGGAATGGGATGCCAAGGGAAGGTGGGCCAATTGCGCGGATGGTGCTCGAGCACAAGATCGCGAGAGAGCTTTCCGGCAAGCTGGATGAATCGGCAAAGAAATACTTGCGGAGCAACGACCCCGGCGACTTGATACGCGACATCAAGACCTATGTGGAGCATGTGTCGTCACACCTAACTAAAGAAAACCTCAGGCTCTTCATGATGGCAGACATGATCCTGAAAGGAAAATCTGACGAGGTAAACAGGGAGCTGGCGGCATCGGAGCGCTCAACGCTCACTGAGCTGGGAAAGACCCGAAGCCATTACGAAGAGCTAGTGAACAATATTGAGTCGGGCCTTGCACCATCGCAATAAGACCTTCCGAGGACCAGGTGAACCTGATGGACACCGGCGCTGAGCAGATTCTCAAAGAACTCCACTCCCTGTTCCTGAAAGAAAATGAGCTTGACGAGGGGGACCTAATATTTTATCGGATCAACTACCGTCTCGCCGATACACTGCACATTTCAAAAGAAGACGCAGAGAAATTCCATTCCGAATACCACGAACATAACCCGCGGAGAGTCTCGGAAGGGTTTTGTGACAGTTGCCAAAAGGTGGTCACCCTTATACCCATAATTTACGGTATTCAAAAGTCAGAGCTTGCAGAGATGCAAGCAAGAGAACAAAAGGGGAGGCTTATCATCGGCGACACGGGGATTATAAGAGAAGGAGCCAAGGTCGCAATGTTTGGGTGCAAAGTTTGCAGGAGTTCACTTCCAAAATACGGGGCTCTGTAATTTCGAAAAGGTTATTGCCAGAGTGGGATAGAGTAAGGACGTGCATAGCCCCGTCACGACAGGCGTAGCATTTGTCATATTAATCGCGATCGTAGTCGGGGCATTTAGTTATGTATCTGCCAATCCGCTAGAGATTCGAAAAGAACCCTGGTTTGGATTTCGGGGCTCTCCCCTTACTCCCGAACTCGCTGAAGCAGCAGGCTTTGCGGGACAGCAGGGTTTTCTAGTCATGGTTGTAGAGGCTGACGGGCCTGCCAGGGCGGCTGGCCTGAAGGGAGGAGACAGGCTTGCTTCAGTCGCAGGGGACCCTGCTTGCCTCGGGGGCGATTTGATTCTGCAGATTAACGGCAACCAGGTAATAAGCACTGAAGAAATCCTTAGCGTGCTCGAAACAAGCGAGGTTGGTGACACGGTAGATCTGAGGATCATGAGAGGCAGCGATCCACCGTTCAATATCTCCGTCGTTCTAGGAGAAAACCCAAACAGGCCGCCCGGTGACTTGGAAGATATGTGCACTTAGTCAAAATTTTTAGTTCTACCGACTAAATAGAATAATTTCTACAAGAAGACCGATTGAAAGAGAAGCAGGGCCACGTACACCTCAAGAAAGCGTTTGAGAAGTCTCTTGACGTCCTTGGCGAGCGATCAAAAAAGTCGCTTCTTGTCTACCTGGAGAAAGATCTTGGCATCACATTCCGAGAGCAGGATTCTCCCAGTATAGAAGAGCTTGAATCCGCTCTGAGGTCGATACTAGGTCAAGGTGCATATATTATTACTAATGAATTTCACAAGAATCTTGTACGCCATGCCAGGTCGCCGGGCAAGAGTTTAGCGTAGGGTTCAGACTCGCCGGCCGGTCTGCCACGAATTGGCTTAATAATCGTGCCAACGTGATATTGTCGTGAAAGTCAGAATTCACTCAGAGCCCCCTGGGCCGCAGGCGCAGAGCGTCATCGAGATAATGAACAGAAACTGTTGCAATTCGACTTTTACTTACCCACTAGTAATCTCCGGAGGCGAAGGCTGCATTATCAAAGATGTCGATGGCAACTCATTTTTGGACTTTAGCTCAAACATTGGCACATGTCCTCTGGGATATTCGCACCCCGCAGTTCTAAAAGTCCTATCTGAATATTCCAAAAACGGGGCGCACAAGATTGCCGGACAGGACTTTTACTGCAACGAGCACGCCCAGCTATCTGAAGGCGTGAAAACCATAATCCCATCCGGCTTCAAGATGATCTTTGTCAACAGCGGTGCAGAGGCAGTAGAAAATGCTATCAAGCTGGCGTATCGGAAGATGTCCACTCAGACGCCATCACTTCTTCCCGGAGTATCTTGCATAAACGCTTTCCACGGAAGGACGCTTGGGGCACTGAGCTTTACGCTTAGCAAGCCGGTGCAAAAGGCGGGCTATCCTGAACTTCCAGTTTTGCGGATAAAATTCTGCACCGACGATAACGATCCAGAACTAGATTCAATCCATAAAATACTTGAACAGACAAAGGTCGCGTTTATCATGACAGAAGTAGTCCAAGGTGAAGGAGGATACAATTTCGCAAGTAGCCGATTCATCCAAACCTTGAGACGGTACTCCGATCAATATGGCGTCCCGCTCGTCCTTGACGAAGTGCAATCTGGAATGGGCAGGACCGGCAAATGGTGGGCATTTGAACATTACAATGTGAGGCCGGACATCATGAGCGCGGCCAAAGCCCTGCAGGTGGGTATGGCAGCGTACGATACCAGATTTGATCCCTCTGAGCAGGGAGCCCTTTCGAGTACTTGGGGCGGCGGAAGCAGGATCGACATGGCCGTCGGGGCCGCAACTATCGAAGTCATCAAGAAGGAAAGGCTGCTTGAAAACGCGACCGCAATGGGTCAGCGGCTGCAAAGAGGGATATCTGATCTTTCAAAGGACATTAAATCCGGGATAATCGGGGTCAGGGGACTAGGCTTAATGATTGGCATGGAATTTGATTCAAAATCTCGCCGAGACAGGATAATAAACAAAGCCTTCCGTACGGGCCTTCTATTACTCCCTGCAGGTCAAAAATCCATGAGGGTGATTCCGCCCCTCATCATAAATAGCGAGGAAGTTGACGAAGGTCTCGATCTTTTGCAGGAAGTGGTGCTATCCTCCTAGGGTCCCGTGTGCTGCACGACTGAATAAAACGCATTTTTGCCCGAATCGTCAAAATTGAGGTTTGGGGTGGAAATTTTCATTATCTTGGTCTTTGCGCAGTCAGCCACTTTCCAGATAAAGCCATGCGGCAAGTTCATCTTGGTTTCTTGATCCATTCCGGTCACAGGGTCCTTGAAGTTCTCCACCTGAACATCAAGAACTCCTGGGACAGAATATGAGCTTCTTTTCCCATCTATCTTGACATTAATTTCAACGAATTGGGGATCAAGCACATACTTGAAGGTGGAAGCAAATATCGCATATGGACCATTGCCTTTGGCCTTGCCGGAAAAGACTGCGACAATGGCGTTCCTCTGTTCTTTTGAGGCCTGAATGCTCACAAAAAGCTGAAACGTGCCGTTTCCTTCGTGTATCGCCTTTGGCCACGAACCGACATATACCACGTCGAGTCCCGCTAGCTTGACGCTGCCATACTGGCCTTCAGTGATGTGATAGAGCGTCATGGCCCTGCAGAATCCATAAGTAGGAAATCCGCTAAAATTACAAGGGCAGCCAAAGTCACAGTTGCATGTTTCAACATAGTCTGCTTTTATGGACCATTTTGGAATTTGAGCAATTTCTGCGGTCATTAGTTTCTATATCGGAAATAGATCGCTTTAAAATTATCTACAAACCGGCTAGTAGGCGGTGAATTGCGGACCCAAAGTCTGCGATGCTATTTTTAGTTCGAGGACTTCATTAGCTCCTTCGTAGATGGTGGTAGCTCGGGAGTCTAGAAAGTGTCTGGCAACTCTTTCCGTCTTTCTATAGCCTGCCGCTCCGAAAATCTGGACAGCTCTATTCGCCGAGTCAAAGGCAGCGTTGCTTGCGTGAAACTTTGCTATGGCAGCGAGGCGATCTGCCTCAGTCCGAATCTGAGAATACTCTTTATTGTTCCTGTCTAACCTTGAGATCCAATCATCGTGCTCATCGATTATCTGTTCTACGTACTCATTGAGCTTTTGCCTGGCCGCGGCTGCGCGATAGACAAGCCACCGCGAGCTTTCCAAACTAATCAGTATGCTGGCGATGTGTTCCTGTATGAGCTGCTTTTTCGCAAGTGGGGATCCGTGCTGCTCACGCACTTTTGCATACCTTATGCATTCTGCAAGGCAGTCGTCCATTATTCCAACGGCCCCTGCAGCGACGCTTAGCCGTCCGTCGATTAGCGCGCTATAAGCAATGCTCAAGCCCTGACCCCTCTGTCCAAGCAGATTCTCCTTAGGGACGACGCAATCGTCAAAGTATACCTCCGCGTTCTTAACGGTGAGCAGGCCCATCTTGTTTTTCATTTCCTCTCTTCTCAAACCGGAGAGATTGCCCTCAATTATGAATGCCGATATCTTTCCGGTGTCGAAATCCTTTGCGTACGTCGTCATGACGCCGGCAATGGTGCCGTTTCCTATCCAGTGCTTTCTGCCTTTCAAAACAAAGCCGCTGCCCTTGGCTTCAAATCTTGTTGTCATCGATCCGGGGTCACTTCCGGCTGCAGGCTCTGTAAGTGCAAATGCCATGATACTTTTCCCCGTCACCGTGTCTGGCAAGTATTTCTTCTTCTGCTCTTCATTCGCCCAGGATTGCAAGACGAGCTGCCCTATTGACGTGTGGACAGAAAAGAAGGTTCGCATCGAGGCGCCTTCTCTCCCTATTCTTTCTATTGCCAGCGCATAAGTGAGCATGTCGTATCCGAGGCCGCCGTATTCCCTAGAAACTGGGCAACCCAGCATCCCAATCTTTTCAAATGATGGAACAAGTCTGTCGTTGAGTTTTTCCGCAAGGTAGCACTCTTGCTCATGATCCCTCAAAGATTCGCACACGCTATCCACCTTCTTGAGATATTCTACCTGACTGGATGATAGTTCAAAGTTCATTTGTGATAAATTGGTAGACACGGTTGTCTTATTTCTGCAGCGTAAGTATAAAAGCCAGACTATTTTTGGAACGCTGTATGAAGTTCAAAGACTTTAAGGTAGGCCAGGAATTTGCCGTCACAACTACTCTAACTGAATTGGATTTTCAAAATTACATTTCATTTGCACGCACACGAAATATTCTACATGAAAATCCAGAAATTGCGAAGAAGGAAGGCATCACTGGAATCCTGCTCCCCGGACGTTCAATCATTGCGCGTGCAGAAGGCGAGATGACTCGCCTATCTGAATTTGAGGATTGCATCATGCTTCTTTATGGAATGGACGGCGATCCAAATTGGCAGGGCCGTCAGACGCGGTATTTGGGCGAGGTATATGCTGGAGAGGAGCTGAAAGTCCGTTACATCGTGTCTGACAAGAAGGAGGATAGAGGCTACGGCATCCTGGCTGTAGACTATGAAATATCCCGGTCACGCGATGGCAAACTCGTTGCAATATCTCGGCGCA